>NZ_JAQGKF010000114.1 GCF_028290205.1 Enterovirga sp.
CGGGTCGGCGCGCTGCTCGACGTGCCGATCTACGACTTCGCCGGCTTCGCCGTGCAGGTGCAATATTCCGAGATCAATTCGCGCCTGCGCAATTACGACACCCGCAACCTGAGCGTCGCCTTCGGGCCGACGCTGCGCTTCTGAGGAGACGGCCATGCCGCCCCGTCGCCTCCGCATCGCGCTCGCCGCCGCCACGTGTCTCGCCGGGCCGCCGGTCCTGGCCCAGGAGATCGGAACGGCCGGGGCCGTGAACCCGGCCTCCACCGGAACCCCGCCGGCGCGTCCGACCCGCGTTCTGCAGATCGGTTCGCGGGTCGTGTTCAAGGAGCGCATCAACACGACGGCCGGCGGCAACGTCCAACTCGTCTTCGTGGACAAGACCACGATGAGCATCGGGCCGAACTCGACGGTGGTGATCGACGAGTTCGTCTACGATCCGGGCGCCGGGACCGGGAAGCTCACGGCCTCCATGGCCAAGGGTGTGCTGCGCCTGGTCGGCGGCAATACCAGCCATTCGGGTGGGGCCGAGATCAAGACGCCCTCCGCCACGCTCGGCATTCGGGGCGGCGTCGCGACCGTGCAGATCCTGCCCTGTACCCCCGGGATGGCGGCCGCGGATTGCGGCACCAAGGTCACCAATCATTTCGGCACGCTCAACATCACCACGGCGGCCGGCACGGAGGTGATCCGCCGCCCCGGCTTCGTGGTGCACATCCCCGGCGGGGCGGCCGTGCCGAGCGCGCCACGGCGCGCCACGGCCGCGGAAGTGTCGCAGCAGAACCGCAGCCTCACCTCGAAACCCGGCCAGACGGGCGGCACCCGCAACCGGGTCACGGCGGCCGCAATCGATCAGGCCAATGTCGCCGGACCGCTGATCGCGCAGATCGGCGCCAGCGTCGCGGCCATCCAGGGGCAGACCCAGGCCCAGCAGCCGGGCGCCGCCACCACGCTTGGCCTTGCCGTGTCACCGAACGCCGCCACGACACCGACGCAAATCCAGATCGCAGCGGCCGACACCCAGCAGCAGGCGGCGGCCCAGGTCGGCCAGAGTGCGGCGGCCGGCGGCAACGCCGCCAATCTAATCGGCCCCGGCCATGAACCCGGCCCGCCGGCTTCGCCTCACGCCTTCGCGCTCAACCTCGCGCCGATCGCCGCCACGTCCTCCCCGGGCGGGGGGCCGTCCTATCAGTCTCCCGTGCTCGGCTTCACCGATGGCGGCGAGGCGGGCACCAGCGCCGGCCGCAGCCGCTTCCTGGCCGGGGGCCTCACCCTGTCCGGCTCGGGCAGCGCCCAGAGGTCGGGGATCTACGTGGTGGCGGGGCAGACCCAGGCGGGAGCCGGCGGGCCGACCGGGGAGGCCGCCTTTGCGAGTTCAACCCGCGGCAGCGACGGCAACCTCGTCAGGAGCTGGGCCGACCTCGGGGGCTCCGGCCCGGCCGTGACCCTCGACGCCTCGGGCGCGCCGACCTCGCTCGACCTGCGGGGCACCGCCCGTCTGCGGTCGACCTCGGGTGCCGCCTCCGACGTGCCGAGCCAGCTCGCGGCGAGCCGCACCGAAACGCCGGCCGGCCTCGGCGCGTCCCGGCCGCAGCTCAACACCGTGGTGAATCCGCTTTTTGGCGGGCTGTTCGCGGGCCTGGCCTCGACCTTCGGCAGCACCAGCCCGGCTCCGGTGAACACGGCCGTCACCGGGCTGTTCGACATCAGCCTCAACCCGACCACCAGCCAGTTCGGGACCACGCTCGGCGTCCAGACCTCGAGCAATTCGGAGGGGGACGCGCTTCGGTCCGGCACCTATTTCGATTTCGGCCGGGCGGTTGAAAGCTTCTTTGTCCGGCCGGACAGCGCCGACGGGCGTGGCACCTACGTGGACGACCGCAATTTCGGCGCGGTCGATGCCCGCGGGCTGGACGGGCGCGCCACGACCGAGGTGAATGGCGCCCGGGTCGAGACGCATCGGGGCGGGTTCGTGACCGCCGACACCGTGAACGCCCGCAGCTTCTTCCCAGGCGTCAACTTCTGCCAATGCGAGTTCACCCGCTGGGGCTTCTGGTCCTCCGAGACCACCCGCACCAACGCGTCCGGGCAGGCGCTCACCGACCTCGTCCATCTCGGGACCTGGGTCTATGGCGACCCGACCCGGTTCGCCGACATGCCGAGCACCGGCACGGCGACCTATGTCGGCCACGCCGTCGCGTCCATCCGCAACGGTTCGAGTGAGTATCTGGCGGCCTCGAACTTCACCAACACGGTCGATTTCGGCAACCGGACCGGGGTGGTCAGCATCCCGGGCCTGGATGGCCGCAGCTATGCCGGCACCGTGACGGCAGGGGGCGGCAATTTCATCGGCGGCACGATTGCGTCCTCGGTCCCGGGCTCCAGCATGGCCCTGAACGGGCAGTTCTTCCGCGGCGCCTCCGGACCGGCTGGCGAGATGGGCGGCACCCTCTCGATCGGCGGCACCCCCGGCTATGCGGGCGCCGGAATCTTCAACGCGGCCGCAGCCGCCCCGCGCTGAACGGCAGGACGCGGTCCGACGTC
>NZ_JAQGKF010000037.1 GCF_028290205.1 Enterovirga sp.
CCGAAGAGCCGAGGAAGCGGTGCCGGCGGGCCGTTGTCAGCGCCGCCGTCGATGAGGATGATTTAGAGAACCCCCCCCGACCTGTCAACGCCAAAATCCAACTTTTTGCCGAAACCACCCGGAACAAGGGCGGCGGAGGCTCCTGAACCCGGCCTGGGGCATCCTGCCGGAAGCCGAACCCGCCGTTGCCCGCGCCCCCTCCCCCGGGTCTTCGGCCCCCGATGTGGGAGGCGGCCCGGATCGCGGCAAGCCGGGCGTCCAGCCCCTCTCCCGGCGACGCCTAGCGCCTGAGCGGGCGGAAGAAGGTGCGGATCTCCTCGGCCAGGCGGTCCGGCTGTTCCATGGCGGCGAAGTGGCCGCCCTTCTCCATCACCGACCAGCGCCGGATGTCGGTGTAGACCCGGGCGGCCAGGCTTTGTGGCGGGCGCAGGATCTCGGTCGGAAACTGGCAATAGCCGGTCGGCACATCGACGGTGCCGCCATCCGGGATCGGCCAGGGCCCGTGCATGCGGGCGTAATAGGGCCAGAACGAGGAGCCGATCGCGCCCGTGAACCAATAGAGGGAGATGTTGGCCAGCACCGCGTCCCGGCTCAGCACGCTCTCGATGTCGCCCCCGCAATCGGACCAGGCCCGGAACTTCTCCACGATCCAGGCGGCGAGCCCGGCCGGCGAATCCGTCATGGCGAAGCTGAGCGTCTGCGGCCGCGTGCCCTGGATCCACTGATAGCCGGTCTCCTCCTTCAGGAAGGTCGCGAGCTCGCCCAGGTAGCGGGCCTCGTCCGGCGTGGGGTTGGCGACCGCCTTCGGGTCGCGCTGCAGCGGCAGGAGGTTGAGGTGGATGCCGAGGAGGCGCTCCGGGTAGCTGTAGCCGAGCCGGGAGGTCACGAAGGAGCCCCAGTCGCCGCCCTGTGCGCCGAAGCGCCGATAGCCGAGCACGTCCGTCATCAGCTCGGCGAACAGGTCCGCCATCTGTTCCGCGCTGAACCGGGCCTGGCCGGGCCGAAAGGAGAGCCCGAATCCGGGCAGCGACGGCGCGACCACCGTGAAGCTGTCGGCCGGATCCCCGCCGAACCGGGCCGGGTCGGTCAGCCGCGGGATGATCTCCAGGAACTCGAACACCGAGCCCGGCCAGCCATGCGACAGCAGCAGGGGGCAGGGATCCGGCCCCTTGCCGGGCACATGGAGCGCGTGCAGCTCGATGCCGCCGAGCGGCACGGTGATCTGGGGGAAGCTGTTGAGCCGGGCCTCGGCGGCGCGCCAGTCGAACTCCTCGCGCCAGTACCGGACCAGATCGCGCATGTAGGCCACGTCGGTGCCATAGGCCCAGGGCTCGCCCGGGGCCTGATCGGGGAACCGCGTGCGGCCGAGCCGCTCCCGCAGATCCGCCAGAGCGGCCTCCCCGATCTCGAGGGTGAACGGCATGGGATTCGGCATCGCGGGGCTCCGGTTGCAAACGGACGGCCGCGGTCTGGCCTCGTGAGGCCTGGCCGGGTGGGCCGGAGGGCCGTCCCGGTCAGGCCGGCACGCCGTGATAAGCGCGAAACCACGCCACGAAGCGCTCGAGTCCGGCCTCGATCGGCGTGGCGGGGGCGGCGCCGACCCGCGCCTGAAGCCGGGACACGTCCGCAGCGGTGCGAACCACGTCGCCCGGCTGCATCGGCCGGCCCACGGTTCGGGCCGGGCGGCCGGCGGCCCGGGCAATGAGCTCGACGAAGCGCGCGAGTTCGACCGGCCGGCCGCTGCCGACATTGTAGAGGGCATGCGGCGGCTCGGCCCCGGAGGCGGCCGGGGGGAGGCCGCGGAGAGCCGCCAGGGCATCCACCGCGTCGTCGATGAAGGTGAAGTCGCGGCTCATGCGGCCATCGTTGAAGAGCACGATGTCGTGCCCGCGAAACACCGCTTCGGTGAAGCCGTAATAGGCCATATCGGGCCGCCCCCACGGCCCGTAGACGGTGAAGAACCGGATCCCGGTCGAGGGAATCCCGAACAGGTGGGAATAGCTGCGGGCCATGAGCTCGTTCGCACGCTTGGTCGCGGCATAGAGCGAGACCGGCCGGTCGACGCGGTCGCCCTCCGAAAACGGGACCGTCTCGTTTGCGCCGTAGACGGAGCTCGAAGAGGCGTAGACCAGGTGCCGGACCGGGACGTGGCGGCAGCTTTCCAGCACGGACAGAAACCCGTCCACGTTGGAGCGCGTGTAGGCACGGGGGTCGTCGAGCGAGTGGCGGACGCCCGCCTGGGCCGCCAGGTGGAACACCTCGGAGGGCCGAAAGGCCTCGAACAGGGCGCGAATGCGCGCGTGATCGGCCATGTCGGCCCGTTCGAACCGGAATCCGGCCTCGGGCAGCAACCTGGCCAGGCGCGCCTGTTTCAGGGCCGGATCATAATACCCGTTGAGATCGTCGATCCCGAGCACCTCGTGGCCATCGCGCAGCAGCCGGACGGCGAGGTGAAAGCCGATGAAGCCGGCCGCGCCGGTCAGCAGAACCCGCTGCGCCGCCCTGTTCACGTCGCCCTGGGCTCCCCGGAGGCTGAATGGGGTCCAGCTCTCACGACCGCCCGTACACGTCCTCGACGCGCACGATGTCGTCCTCGCCGAGATAGCTGCCGGACTGCACCTCGATCATCTCCAGCGGAATGTGGCCGGGATTCCTGAGCCTGTGCGTCTCGCCCTGCGGGATAAAGGTAGACTGGTTCTCGTACAGCATGAAGACCTTGTCGCCGCAGGTGATCTCGGCCGAGCCCCTGACCACCACCCAATGCTCTGCGCGGTGGCGGTGCAGCTGGAGCGACAGCTGCCCCCCCGGCTTCACGGTGATCACCTTCACCTGAAACCGGTCCCCGGCGACCACCGACCGGTAGCTGCCCCAGGGGCGATGCACCTCGGCATGGGCCAGCGCCTCGCCAAAACCCTTGTCGCGCAGTGCCTCGACGGCGTGTTTCACGTCCTGGGCCTTGGACCTGTCGGCGATCAGGATCGCGTCGTCCGTCGCGATGACAAGGAGGTCGGACAGCCCCACCGTGGCGATCAGCTGCCGCTCCGAACGGAGAAAGGAGTTCCGGGTGTCGAAGCCGACGGCGCGGCCGAGGATCACGTTGCCGTCGACGTCCGGCCGGTGCGCGTCGTGGATCGCGTCCCAGGCGCCGAGATCGCTCCAATCGATCGCCGCCCGCGAGACCGCCGTCCGGGCGCTTCCCTCCATGAAGGCGTAGTCGACCGAGATCGCCTCCATGCGGCCGAAGGCCTCGGGATCGAGCGGGATGACGTCGCCCTCCACCTTGGCGCCGTCCAGCGCCGCGCGCGCGAGCGCCAGAAGGTCTGGGCGGCGCTCCTCCGCCTCCTGGATCATGGTGGCGGGCGCGAACAGGAAGATGCCGGAATTCCACACGAACCGGTCCTCGCCGAGCATCCGCTCGGCGCCGGCGAGGTCAGGCTTCTCGACAAAGCGGGCGACCCGGCGCACCGGGCTGTCCGGATCCGGCACGCCCTCAGGGCCGATTTCGATATAGCCGTAGCCGGTCTCGGGCCGGTTGGGCGCAATGCCGAACAGGCAGATATGGCCGGCTTCCGCGGCCGGCAGTGCCGCCTGTACGAGGTCCCGGAAAGCAGCCGCATCCTTGATGACGTGGTCCGATGGCAGCAGCAGGACGGGTCCGCCCCCGTTGCGCTCCGCCAGCAGGCTCGCGACCAGCGCCACTGCGGCCGTGTTGCGCGGAACGGGCTCCAGCACCATCGGCCCGCCCCGGATGGCCAGCGCCTTGATCTGGTCGGCAATGACGTAGCGGTAGCTCTCGGCGGCCACGAAGGCCGGGGGCGCGAAGCCCGGCCCGGTCACCCGCATGGCGGTTTCCTGGAGGAGCGTGCGATCCCCGACGAACGCCTGAAACTGCTTCGGCATGCTGGCGCGGGACACCGGCCAGAGCCGGGTGCCGCTGCCGCCGCACATGATGAAAGGCTGGATCAGGTCATTCACCGGAGCGCTCAACAGCCAGGCTGCGCCGAGCCTCGCAGCCGGCATCAGAAAGACCTCTCGGCCGTGTTGCTATCCCGGGACGCCGGCGGGTTCAATGCCCGGCGCCGGCCGGGAAACGGCCGCGCCCGGGCCGGTCTCGGCGGCCCGGGGCCTTGCCGGGCAAGGCCGGCTCGCGTTCAACGGTCCGAGCCGCGGGAGTCAGCGATGAGCGCCAACGACAGTTTCCGGATCGCCGTTTTGCCGGGAGACGGCATCGGCCCGGAGGTGATGGCGCCCTGCCTCGACCTGCTGGACCGCGCCATGCGCCGCGTGGGCGGCCTCGACTGCCGGTTCGAGCAGCATCCGGCCGGGGCCTTCGCCTACCGGGACACGGGGTCGGCCCTGCCGCGGGCGACCCTGGAGGCGGCCCGGGCGGCCGACGCCATCCTGCTCGGAGCCATGGGCTGGCCCGACATCCGCTACCCCGACGGCACCGAGATCGCCCCGCAGCTCGACCTCAGGTTCGAACTCGAGCTGTTCGCCGGCATCCGTCCGGTCCGGACGATCCCCGGCCTGCCGCCCGTGCTGGCCGATCCGCGGGCGGCGTCGCTCGATTTCGTGCTGGTCCGGGAATCCACCGAAGGGCTGTTCGCGTCGCGCGGCAAGGGTGTGGTCGAGAACGACCGGGAGGCCCGTGACACCATGGTGATCACCCGGAACGGCTGCGAAAGGCTGTTCGATGCCGCCTTCGGGCTGGCGCGGTCCCGCAAGACGTTCGGGCGGCCCGGCACGGTGACCTGCGTGGACAAGGCCAACGTGTTCGCGAGCCTCGCGTTTTTCCGCAAGGTCTTCGACGAGCGGGCCGCGCTCCATCCGGACATCGCGGCGCGGCACGCCTATGTCGACGCGGTCGCCCTGTTCATGGTGCAGCGGCCGTGGGAGTTCGACGTGCTGGTCACCGAGAACATGTTCGGTGACATCCTGTCGGACCTGGGCGCCGGGCTCATGGGCGGGCTCGGCGTCGCGCCCTCGGGCGATATCGGCCTGCGGCACGCCGTGTTCCAGCCCTGCCACGGCACGGCGCCGGACATCGCCGGGCGGGGCCGGGCCAATCCGACCGCCATGTTCCTGTCCGCCGCCATGATGCTGGACTGGCTCGGGGATCGGCACGCACATGCGGGGGCGAGGCAGGCGGGCGACCTCGTGCGACGCGCGGTGGACCGGGCCTTCCTCCAGGGACTCCATCCCTGCGAGCGTGGCGGACCGCACGGCACCCGCGAGGTGACGGCCGCGGTGCTGGCCGCCCTGGACCAGATCGACCCGTCCGGGACCTGATCCCGAGGACGAGAGCGGCGTGAAGATCGCGACGTTCAACATCAACAACGTCAACCGGCGCCTCGGCAACCTCCTGGCCTGGCTCGACGAGGCGCGGCCGGACGTGGTCTGCCTACAGGAACTCAAGGCGGAGACGCGGGCCTTTCCCCAGGCCGAGATCCGCCGGGCCGGCTATGAGACGCTGTGGGTGGGCGAGCCGCGCTGGAACGGCGTCGCGATCCTGGCCCGCGGCGCCGAGCCGATCCCGACTCGCCTGGAACTGCCCGGCGACCCGAGCGACCGCCAGGCCCGCTACGTGGAAGCCGCCGTGAGGGGCGTCGTTGTCGGCTGCCTCTACCTGCCGAACGGCAACCCGCAGCCCGGGCCGAAATTTCTCTACAAGCTGCGCTGGTTCGAGCGGCTGATCGCCCACGCGGCCACGCTGCGCGAGGCAGGCGTGCCGGCGGTGCTGGCCGGCGATTTCAACGTCGTGCCGACCGATCGGGACATCTACCCGACCCGTTCCTACCGGGACAACGCGCTGCTGCAGCCGGACAGCCGCGCCGCCTTCCGGCGCCTGATCGACCAGGGCTGGACGGACGCGCACCGGAAGCTTCATCCCGACCGGACGATCTTCACCTTCTGGGACTACAAGCGGCTCTGCTGGGAGCGCGACGCCGGGCTCCGGCTCGACCACCTGCTGCTCAGCCCCGACCTCGTGCCCCGCCTGCGGGCGGCCGAGGTCGACCGGGAGGTCCGCGGCCGGCCGGAGGCGAGCGACCACGCTCCGGCCTGGATCGAGCTCGGCTGACCCCGCCCGGCCACCCGCTTAGGCGAGCGCGGTGCCGCGATACGGCGTTTCCGGCACCGGCGTCACCGGCCCCTTGCCGGAGAACCAGGACACCAGGTTGTCGACCACGAGCTGCCCCATGGCCCGGCGCGTCTCGACCGAGGCCGATCCGACATGCGGCAGCAGCACGACGTGATCCATCGCGATGAGCTCGGCCGGGACCCGCGGCTCGTCCGTGAAGACGTCGAGCCCGGCGCTCAGGATCGTCTTGCTGGTGAGCGCCCGGATCAGGGCCGGCTCGTCCACCACGCTGCCACGCCCGACATTGACCAGGATGCCGTCCGGTCCGAGGGCGCGCAGCACTTCGTCGCCGACGATGCCGTTCGTCTCGGCCCCACCGGGCGCCACGCAGAGCAGGACGTCGCAGTTGCGGGCGAGGTCCACCAGCGTCGGCTCGTAACGGTACGGGACGTCGTCCTGCCTGCGGCGACCGTGGTAGCTGATCTCGACGCCGAAGCCTTCGAGCCGCCGCCCGATCGCCTTGCCGATACGGCCGAGCCCGAGGATGCCGACGCGGCGCCCCCGGAGCGTCGGGGTGAGCGGATAGGGCGCCTTCAGCCACTTGCCGTCGCGCAGGTGGCGGTCGGCCTGCGGCAGCTGGCGCACGGTAGCGAGCAGGAGACCGATCGCGAGGTCGGCCACCTCCTCGGTCAGTACGTCCGGCGTGTTGGTGACGATGATGCCGCGCCGTCCCGCCTCTTTGGCGTCGATCGTGTCGTAGCCGACACCCATGTTGGAGACGATCTCGAGATTCGGCAGCTTGTCGAACACCGAAGCGTCGGTCCGCACGTGGCTGCCGGGCGCGAGCCCGCGGATGCCGGAGGCGACCTCGCGGATATACGCCTCGGGGTCCGGCTTGTCCCAGGCCCGGCGCAGCGTGAAAGCCTTGTCGATGCCCTCCATGATCAGGGGCATCATCGGCGACAGCATCAGGATTTCGACGTCTTTCACGCGGCCACTCCTCCCGGGCAGGAACCCGGCGTGATCATGCGGCGCGCAGGGGCGCGCGAAAAGCCGAAATCTGCCGCGAAGGTCGCCTCAACAGCCCCGGCCCATCCTGTCCCGCATCAGCCTCGCGAGATCGGCCGGCGTGCGGACGGCCTTGGCCTTGACGGCGCGCGACCCGCATTCGGAGCAGCGCAACCGCCGGGTGAGATGAACCAGCGGCGACCCGGCCACCCGCGCGTCGTCGCCGCTCAGCGAGCCGCGGCGGCCGCACGAGAGGCACTCGACTTCGATCCTCGGCGTCGCAGGGGCGCCGGCCGGCTGCCGGGTATCGGGCTCGTCCATCCGGGGATTCCGCTCGGCCCGGCCGGAGAGTCAAGCTCTGCCGCGCGCGGAGCTGGCGCGCCGGCGCCCCCCCTGCTAGGCGGACCGCGCTGAACCGGGCGCACCGAGCCAGGCTCATGACCCTTTCGCGACCGAGCCCGGCGCTGCGCTTGCGCCCTCGCCGCACCGATCCAACCGGAAGGCGCGCGCACGCCGCCGCGGGCAGGCTCCCTTGAGCGGCCGTGCCGCCCCCCCTCCCCTCCTCCCCCGGCTGCTCGCCTGGCTGTCGGGGCAGCGACGCCGGACCGCACCTCCTCCAGGCCGGGCAGAGCCCTCCGACAGCCTGTGGCAGCGCTGCGGCCCCGCCGTGACGGCGGCCAGGGCGGCCGTGGTGGCCGGCTGGCCGAGCTGGACCGCGGCCAGTCCAGAGGGGGCCCTCGAAAGCTATGCGGGCCTGCTCCGGGACGTCGTCCGGGGCGTGTGCGCCACCGTCGCGCTCGATCTCCGCTTCGCCGGCTCCTGCGGTGGGCCCGTGCCGGAGCCGCTCTGCTGCCGGGTGCTGACCGGGGCGGGGCGCCTCCGCGTCACCGTGCGAAACGACTTCTTCCGCGAGGGCGCGACGCGGCTCTCGGTCGCGCACCGGCTCGCCGCCGCCGCCGTGGTGCTCGCGAAAGTGGCCGAGGACACGCCCGCCGGCCCGGAGCTCGGCTTCACGCTCTGCCTCGGGGACGACAGCACTTGGCAGGATGTCGGCTTCTGCGCGGCAGGGGGCAGCCTGCTGATCCCGGATTCCGACTTCCTGGGCAGCGGCGGCTACCGGGCGATCCGCGATTTCGCCGAGGAGGCCCGCTTGCCGTGGTCGCGGCGCAAACCGGTCGTGTTCTGGCGGGGCTCCACCACGGGTCGGCAGAGGCCGGCCGGCTCCTACGATGCGGGGACCGAGTGGTTCAGGGTCACGCAGCGGACAGAATTGTGCCGCCGCCTCTCCACGGGTCCGCACCGCCGGCAGTGCGATGTCGGCATCACGGCCGTGGTGCAGATTGAGGACGAGGCGCTGGCCGGGCGCATCAGGGCCGAACTCGCCCGCGAGCGGGTCGAGCGGCCGTGGCAGATCTGGTTCCGCTTTCTGGTCGACATCGACGGCAACACCAGCGCCTGGGCCAACCTGTTCGAGGCAATGCTGCTCGGCGCCTGCGTCCTCAAGGTCGAGTCCCCGTCGGGCTTTCGGCAATGGTTCTATGACCGCCTGGAACCCTGGACCACGCACATCCCAGTCAGGGCCGACCTCTCCGATCTCGACGAACGCGTCGCCTGGGCGCTGGCCAACCCGGCGCAAGCCGAGCGCATCGCGGCCCGGGGCCGCGCCGTGGCGCTCGGCATCGGCTTCGAGGACGCGGTGGCCGA
>NZ_JAQGKF010000038.1 GCF_028290205.1 Enterovirga sp.
CCGAAGAGCCGAGGAAGCGGTGCCGGCGGGCCGTTGTCAGCGCCGCCGTCGATGAGGATGATTTAGAGAACCCCCCCCGACCTGTCAACGCCAAAATCCAACTTTTTGCCGAAACCACCCGGAACAAAGCCGACCGGCCGCCTTGCGCGCCCTGTGCCCGGAGACGGGCCGCCCTCGCAGGCGCGCGGGTTCCATCTCTCGGACAAGAAGGTCCCCTCTCCGGCAAGGACGTCACGGTCCGGCCACATGGGTCGGCGACAGGTGGCGGGACGTCGGGTCGGCGTGGTGTAGGGGAGGCTGGAGCCCAGACATGGTCGTGGCAGCGCGCAGCAGGCGAGTCCCTTCTTGAGCTTTCACCCCTCCCCGTACCGCCTCGCCTTCAGCGGCGGCGCGCCCGACACGCGCGGGGGCGCCGCGCGGCTGGCCAGGGGCGCCTGGCAGCTCGGCAACGATCCTGCCCTCGATCTGGACTCCCCGTCCGCGCCCACCGGCCGCCATGCGCTGAGTTTTCGCTGGCTCGGAGCGAGCGTGCTCACGGCCCTGGCCGGGACGCTCCTGATCGGGTCCGCGATCTATGTCTCGTCCCAGGGCGAGGTGACCTTCGCGGCCCCGGCTGAGCCGGCCCCGGCCGCGGGCGGCCGCGCCAATGCGGGCGGCGGGCTGCGCAAGGGCGACAAGCTGGTCCGGGCCGAGACGGTCGCGGCGGCCAAACAGAGCTACCGGGCGCCCATGACTCTCCGGTCCGGGGATCGGGAGGTCATCAAGGTCCGGTCCTTCACGCGAATTTCCACGGGCCTGTCCCTGACGAGTGGCGTCTATGCCACCAACATCCCGGCCTTCAACCCGATGCGCTTCTTCGCCTCCGCCGAGGCCGAGCGCGGCGTCGAGCCGCCGCCGGAGGCCTTCGACGCGGAGGTTTCGGTGGTGAAGACCGACCTCTCCACCATGCTACTCGAACCGGCCGGGCCGGGCCTGACGGACGCGGACGTCCTGGCCCAGCTCGAGGCCGAGGCCCGGTCCAGCGAGCAGGCCGGGCGGCTGTCCGCCGCGCTCCCGACCTTTCTGCCCCGGGCCTTTGCCACCCCGGTCGGCGCCGCCGCCGGCTCTCCCGGATTGTTTCCGCGCACGAGCGACCCGACCTTCCGGTCGATCGAGGTCCGCGTCGTTCCCGAAAACGTCACCAACCTGCCGAAATCGGCCGCGAGGGCCGGCGAGGTCGCATTCGAGGACCGAACGGTCACGGTGAAGCGCGGCGAGACGCTCGACGCGGCACTGCGGGGCGCTGCCGCCACGGCCGAGGAGGCGCGCCAGATCGTGGGCGCCCTCGGCGGCCGCGACCGGACGGCCGAAGGTCTGCACCTGCGCCTCCTCCTGGCGCCGCCGACCGGGCCCGGGCAGCCCCGCGCCGTGCTCCGGGCCGTGCTCTACGGGGAGCGCGGCATCGAGGCGATCGCCGCCATGAACGACCGCGGCGCCTTCGTGTCGGTCGCGCCGCCTCCGGCGGAAACGGGCCGGCCGGACAATCGGCCGGGCCAGGACGAGGAGGAGGAGGAGACGGAAGGCTCCGGCGCCCGGCTCTATGACAGCCTCTACGAGACGGCGCTGAAACACGACCTGCCCCGCCAGACGGTGGAGGATCTGGTCCGCATCTTCGGCTACGACGTCGACTTCCAGCGCCGCGTCTCGCCCGGCGATTCGTTCGAGATCTTCTTCGCCGCCGAGGACGAAGGCGGCGACCGGGCGGAGATCCTGTCCGCGGCGCTGACGCTGGGCTCGGACGTCCGCCGCATCTTCCGCTACCAGGCGGAAGATGGCTCGGTCGATTACCTCGACGAAGCCGGGCGCTCGCTGAAGAAGTTTCTGGTCCGCAAGCCGATCCTGGACGCCCGCATGAGTTCGGGCTTCGGCAGCCGCTCCCACCCGGTCCTCGGCTACGCCAAGATGCATACCGGTGTGGATTGGGCGGCCCGGATCGGCCAGCCCATTCTGGCCGCCGGCAACGGCACGGTGACCAAGGCCGGCTGGGACGGCGGCTATGGCCGCCGCATCGAGATCCAGCACACGAACGGCTACGTCACCACCTACAATCACCAATCCGCCTTTGCGCGGGGCATCGCGCCGGGCATGCGGGTCCGCCAGGGCCAGGTGATCGGCTTCGTCGGCTCGACGGGCCTCTCGACCGGGCCGCACCTGCATTACGAAGTGGTGGTCAACGGCCGCTTCGTCGACCCCATGAAGATCCGGGTGCCGCGCGGGCGCGAGCTCGACGGCCGGGCGCTGCAGGATTTCGGCCGCCAGCGCGACCAGATCGACGCGCTGAGCAAGCGGGCCGCCTCGAACCAGCTCGCCGCGAGCGAGGCGCGCTGAACGGTCAGGCCGGAAAGCCGAGATCGCGGCGGATCGCGGCCGCATGGGCGCCGGCCCGGCGGGCGTCGTCGAGAGACACGGAGCCGAGGCTCTTGGCGAGCTTGCGGCCGGCCGGGTCGAGGACCAGGTCGTGATGGTGGTAGCGCGGGGCCGGCAGGCCGAGCAGGCGCTGGAGCAGGGCGTGGAGGTCCGTCGCGGATTCCAAGTCCCTCCCCCGCACCACATGAGAGACGGCCTGGACGGCATCGTCCACCACGACGGACAGGTGATAGCTCGTCGGGACGTCGCGGCGGGCCACGACGGGGTCGCCCCAGAGCCCCGGCCGCGACGGGACGCGGCGCTCCTCCCCGCCCCGGTCGAAGGCGGTCCAGTCCGGTGCGCCGCCCGCCACGGCCAGCGCCCGGGCGGTGTCGAGCCGCCAGGCCGGCACCAGGCCGGCCGCGATCCGGGCCCGCGCCTCCTCGGGATCGCCGTGGCGGCAGGTGCCAGGATAGAGCGGCGACCCGTCCGGATCGCGCGGCATCGGACCGCCTGCCAAGGCGGCGGCGTCGCGCCGGATATCACCCCGGCTGCAGAAACACGGATACACGAGGCCGCGTTCGCGCAGGCCGCGCACGGCGCGCCCGTAATCCGCGAGGTGGCGCGATTGCAGGCGCACCGGCTCCTCCCAGCGCAGGCCGAGCCAGGCCAGGTCCTCCAGGATGCCGCGGGTGAATTCGGGCTTGGACCGGTGCGGGTCGATGTCCTCGATCCGCACCAAGAAGCGCCCGCCGGCCCGCCGGGCCATGTGGTCGTTCAGGAGCGCCGAATAGGCGTGGCCGAGATGCAGCCTGCCGTTCGGGCTCGGGGCGAAACGGAAGACCGGCCGGGTCATGCGGCGGCCGGCCGGGCGCCATGCTGATCGATTCGCCGGAAGCGCTCGGGGCCGCCGTCGCGGAACTCGCCAAACAGGACCCGGTCATGGCCGGGCTCCTGGCCCGCGGTGTCCGGCCGACGCTCCGGCGGCGCGACCCGGGCTTCGCCGGGCTCGTCGCCATTGTCACGGCGCAGCAGGTCTCGACGGCCAGCGCGGCCGCGATCCTGTCGCGTCTCACCGCCGCCTTCGACCCCTTCACGGCCGACCGGGTCGCGGCCGCGGCGGACGAGGACCTGCGCGCTCTCGGCCTGTCGCGACCCAAGATCCGCACTGTGCGGGCGCTGGCAAGCGCCCTCGCGGCCGGCGACCTGCGGCTCGAGGACCTGCCCGGGCTGCCGCCGGAGCAGGCCGAGGCACGGCTCACCCGTGTGCCCGGCATCGGGCCCTGGACGGCCGGAATCTATCTGAAGTTCTGCCTCGGGCACCCGGACGCATTTGCGGCCGGCGACCTCGCCCTGCAAGAGGCGGCGCGGCTCGCCTACGGCCTGCCGTCCCGCCCGTCGGCGGGCGAGCTCCTGCGACTGGCGGAGCGGTGGCGGCCCTGGCGCACCGCTGCGGCCTATATGCTCTGGACCCTGTACCGGCAGGCGCGGTCGCGCGAGGGTGTTCTCGCCCCGCCCGGCGCCGCGTGATAGGCCGGCCGCTCCAGCCGGACCTCCCCGTTGCAGCTCAGCCTCGACCATCTCGCCTGCCGACGCGCCGGTCGGCTCGTCTTCACGGGCCTGACGGTGTCGCTCGGCGCCGGAGAGGCGCTGCTGGTGACCGGCCGAAACGGGGCCGGCAAATCGACCCTGCTGGCGGCCATCGCCGGCCTGCTGCGGCCAGCCGAGGGGCGGATCACGCTGGCCGGCACGGGGGAGCGCTCCCGGCCCGAATGCGTGCATCATCTCGGCCACCGGGATGGGCTGAAACCGTCGCTCACGGCAGCGGAAAACCTTGCCTTCGCGGCGGCCGTTCTGGGATCGGCTGGGATTGCACCTGGGCAGGCGCTCGCCAAACTCGGGATCGGCGCGGCGGCCGGTCTGCCCGTCGGATACCTGTCGGCCGGGCAGCGCCGGCGCGTGATGCTGGGCCGCCTTCTTGTGGCGCGCCGGCCCGTGTGGCTCCTGGACGAACCGACCACCGCCCTCGACCGGGAGGGCCGGGCCGTGCTGTTCGACCTTCTGGACGCGCATCTGGCCGAGGGCGGGCTGCTGGTGGCCGCGACGCACGCGCCCCTGCCCATCCCCGGGGCGCGCGAGCTCTCGCTGTCACCGCCGCCCCCGGCGCCGCCCTCCCCCGACGACCTGCCGTGACCGCCTTTCTGGCCCTTGTCCGGCGCGACCTCGCCCTTGCGTCCCGGGTCGGCGGATCGGGCGGGCTCGGCCTCGTCTTCTTCCTGATGGTCGTGACGCTGATCCCGTTCGCGCTCGGGCCCGACCTCAATCTCCTGTCCCGGATCGGCCCGGCCATTCTGTGGATCGCGGCTCTGCTCTCCACGCTGGTCGGGCTCGACCGGCTGTTTCAGGCCGACGAGGAGGACGGCTCGCTCGACCTGCTCCGGTTCTCGGCCGCGCCGCTGGAAGTGCTGGTTCTGGCCAAGGTCGTGGCGCATTGGCTCGTGACCGGGCTGCCGCTCGCGCTGGCCGCGCCACTGTTCGGGCTGCTCCTGGCCATGAGCCCGGAGGCGATGGCAACGTCCTCGCTCGCGCTCCTGGTCGGCACACCCGCCCTCACCTGCCTGGGCGCGGTCGGCGCCGCCCTGACCGCGACGCTGCGGCGCGGCGGCCTCATCCTGGCCGTTCTGGTTCTGCCGCTGACCGTGCCAGTGCTGATCTTCGGGGTCGCGGCGGCCGATCCCTCGCGGGAGGCGGCCCGGCCCGCCCTTCTCGCCCTGGTCGGCCTGACGCTCGGGGCCGCCGTGATCGGCACCTTCGCGGCCGCCGCCGCGCTCCGGCCGGCGGAGTGACGGCGCCCACGCCGCATTGAAGCGGCAGGAGCCAAGGTTAGAATGACGCGATGCTGACGACCATGGCCCGCCCCGGCGCTTTCATGCGCTGGTCCCGATCCCTCTTGCCGCCGCTGTGCCTGCTCACGGCCGCGCTCGCCGGCTGGGGCCTCTATCTCGCGCTCATGGTCGCCCCGCCCGATTACCAGCAGGGCGAGACGGTCCGGATCATGTTCGTGCACGTCCCGGCCGCCTGGCTCGCCATGTCCTTCTATATGCTGATGGCGGCCTCAGCCCTCGGCACGCTGATCTGGCGCCACCCCATGGCCGACGTGTCGCAGAAGGCCGCGGCCCCGATCGGGGCCGCCTTCGCCCTCATCTGCCTCGTCACCGGGTCGCTCTGGGGCAAGCCCATGTGGGGCACCTACTGGGTATGGGACGCCCGCCTCACCTCCATGCTGATCCTGTTTCTCATCTATCTCGGCATCCTGGCGCTGTGGCGCACCATCGAGGACCCGGCGACGGGTGCCCGGGCGGTGTCGATCCTGACGCTGGTCGGGGCCGTGAACATCCCGATCATCAAGTTCTCGGTGGATTGGTGGTTCACGCTGCACCAGGGGGCATCGGTGCTGCGCCTGTCCGGGCCCACCATCCACCCGTCCATTCTGCAGCCCCTTCTGGTGATGGCGGTGGCGTTCACCTGTTTCGGCTTCGTCCTCCACCTGCTCGGCATGCGGACGGAGGTCCTGCGGCGGCGGGTGCGCCGGCTGGCCCTGCTGGAGGCGGAGCGGCTGGACCGCGCCTCGGTGCCGAACCTCTCCCCCTACGCGGCCTCGGCCTGATGCCCGCCCCCGATTACGGCTTCTATATCTGGTCCGCCTATGGCGTGACGGCCCTCGTGGCCGCCACCCTGCTGCTCTGGGCTTTGCGCGACCACCGCGCCCAGCTCCGGGCGCTGGCCGCGTTCGAGGAGCCTCGTTCCGGCCCCGGGGGACGGTCCGATGTCTGACAGCATCGAGGCGAGCGGCGCCTCCACGCCGCCGACTCAGCCCAGGGGAATGCGGCCGCTCCTGTTTCTGCCCGTCGCCATTTTTCTTGCCGTCGCGGCGCTCTTCGCCGTTCGGCTCGGATCGGGCGACCCGTCGCGCGTGCCGTCCGTCCTGATCGGCCGCCCGGCGCCGAGTTTCGCGCTGCCGCCGCTGGAGGGCTCGCCCCTGCCCGGCCTGTCCTCGGCCGATCTGGCCAAGGGCCAGGTCACGGTCCTCAACGTGTGGGCCTCCTGGTGTGCCCCGTGCCGGATCGAGCATCCGCTGCTGATGGAGCTCGCGCGCGATCCCGCCGTGAAGGTGGTCGGGCTGAACTACAAGGACCGGCCCGACGCGGCCCAGCGCTTCCTGGCGACGCTTGGCAATCCGTTTTCAGCCCTCGGGGCCGACGAGAACGGCCGCGCCGCCATCGAATGGGGCGTCTACGGCGTGCCCGAAACCTTCGTGGTCGGACCCGACGGCACGGTCCGGCACAAGCATGTCGGCCCCCTCACACCCGAGGGCATGGCGGACTTCCGGGCCAAGATCCGGGCGGCATCCGGCCCACCGCGCTGACCGAGGACATCCCGATGCCCATCCAGATCCAGGTCTTCTCCGATGTGATTTGCCCCTGGTGCCTGATCGGCAAGCGCCGGCTGGAGCGCGCGCTGGACGCGACCGGCGAACGGGCGGAGGCCCAGGTCACCTGGCTGCCCTACGAGCTGAACCCGGACATGGCCCCGGCCGGCATGCCGCGGGCCGAGTACCGGGCGCGCAAGTTCGGCCAGGAGCGGGCCGAGATGCTGGACCGGGAGATGACGGAGCGCGGCCGGGAGGAGGGAATCAGCTTCCGGTTCGACCGCATCGCCGTGACGCCCAGCACCCGCAAGGCGCACCGGCTCATCTCCTTTGCCGACCGGGAGGGCCGCAGCGGCGCTCTGAACGAAGCGCTGATGGTCGGGTATTTCGAGGAGGCGCGCGACATCGGCACCGAGGAGGTGCTGCTCGACATCGCGGCCGCCCAGGGGCTCGATCGCGACCTCGCCCGGGCCGCGCTGCAGGACCCGGAGGTGGACCGGGAGGTCGCCGCTTTGGAGCGCCGGGCCGCCGAGATCGGCATCACGGGCGTGCCGTTCTTTATCCTGGACGGCCGCTTCGCGGTGTCGGGCGCGCAGCCGGCCGAAAGCTGGATCGACGTGCTCCGGGACCGGGCCTCGTCGGGGCTGTCCGAGACGGCCTGAGGCGCCGCCATAGCCAGGCTGCTTGCCGGCTGGGCGGCCCTGGATCAAGGTCGCGCGCCGATGCACAGCCGTGCCGAGACCCGGTCGAACGTGGCGCAAGGGTGTGAGATTGGCTGACAGCGACGAGCGGGAAAGCGGCGACCAGCGCGACGCCGCGATCGTCGTGGTCGGAGCCGGCCAATCCGGGTTCCAGGTGGCGGCATCGCTGCGCGACAACGGCCACCGCGGCAGGATCGTGCTGATCGGGGAGGAGCCGGGCCTCCCCTACGGGCGCCCGCCCCTGTCCAAGGCCTACCTCACTGGCAACGCGGACGAGGCCGCGCTGAGGCTCAGGTCGGGGAGCTTCTATGCCGAGCGCGGCATCGAGTTGCGGGCCGCAGAGCGGGCCGTGGCCATCGACCGAGTGAGCCGGCGCGTCTGTCTCGGCTCCGGCGCGGAACTCGCCTACGGCCACCTCGTCCTCGCCACCGGATCCCGCAACCGGCCCCTGCCGGTGCCGGGCGCGGAGCTGGACGGGGTGTTCCAGCTTAGAACCCTGGCCGACGCGGAGGCGCTCCGGTCGCGGCTCGCCGGACTGCGCCGGGCCGTCGTGGTCGGAGCGGGATTCATCGGGCTCGAATTCGCCGCCGTCGCGGCCTCGCTCGGGATCGCCGTGACGGTGTTGGAGGCGCGTTCGCGACCCATGTCCCGCATGGTGTCCGGCGCTGTCTCGGATTTCTTCGGCGACGCTCACGCCGGCATGGGCGTCCGTCTGGAATTCGGAGCCGTCGCGACGCGGATCCTCCGCTCCGCCGGCCGGGCGACCGGGGTGGAGACGGCGGACGGCCGCGAGGTTGCGGCCGAGCTCGTGCTGGTCGGGATCGGCGTCGTGCCGAACGACGAGCTGGCCGCCGCTGCAGGGCTCGCCGTGAGCGACGGCGTCGTCGTCGACGCCCATCTCAGGACCTCCGACCCCCGGATCTCGGCGATTGGCGACTGCGCGCGCTTTCCCGACCCCGTCTCGGGCGGGCTCGTGCGGCTCGAATCCGTCCAGAACGGGGTCGATCAGGCCCGCTGCGTCGCAGCGCGGCTCTGCGGCGGCCTGGAGCGCTATGCGGCCGTGCCGTGGTTCTGGAGCGATCAGGGCCCCTACAAGCTCCAGATCGCAGGGCTGGGCGACGGGAGCGACGGCTCCGTTCTGCGCGGCAAGCCCTCGAGCGGCGCCTTCTCGGTGTTCCGCTACCGGGACGACCGGCTCGTCAGCGTCGAATCCGTCAACCGGCCAGCCGACCACATGCTGGCGCGGCGGCTTCTCGCCAGCGGAACCCCTCTTCAGCCCGAACACGCAGCCGACCTCTCCGTCGACCTCAAGGCGCTCTGGGCCGCGCTCGCTGCGGCCTAAGCGGCACCGCCCCGGCCCCGCGGCTTTGCAAAAGCTTGGCCGTGAACACATATCGTGGACAGGCCCGCGCGGGACGCGGTCGAGGAGGAGGAACACCGTTTCATGGCCCAGTTCGACGACCGACGGGACGGCTTCGAGAAGAAGTTCGCCCATGACGAGGAGCTGCGCTTCAAGGCGACGGCCCGGCGCAACAAGGCGCTCGGGCTCTGGGTCGCCGAACGGCTCGGCCGCACCGGCAGCGATGCTGAGGATTACGCGAAGTCCGTCGTCATGGCCGATTTCGAGGAAGCCGGCGACGCCGACGTGATCCGCAAGGTGAAGGCCGATCTCGATGCGGCCGGAGTGGATGTCGGGGAGAGCGCGCTTCGGGCCAAGATGGACGAACTCCTGGGCCGGGCGATCGACGAGATCCAGGGCGCCAAGAGCTGAATCAGCGCCGGGCGGGCTCGCGGCGGCATCGCCGGCGAGGCCCGTCCAGGCGCGCGGGCGGAGGCGTGTGGCTCCGCCCG
>NZ_JAQGKF010000046.1 GCF_028290205.1 Enterovirga sp.
GGCCCGCAATCGCGGCATCGAGTTCACGTTGCGCGCTCTGCCGGAGGCGCAGGGCATCTACTTCCTGGACGCCGACAACATGCTGGCGCCCTACAGCATCGCGGCGATGCAGGAGGCGCTGGTCACGTTCCCGGAGGTGGATTGGTTCTATCCCGATATCCGGATGTTCGGCTTGCGGCTGTTCAACGACTACAGCGGCAACTTCAACGCCTATGCAGCCTCCGTCGTGAATCTGTGCGAGGCCGGCAGCCTCGTCCGTCGACGGATGATCGAAACCGACCTCCGCTTCGACGAGGACATGCGGCTCGGCTACGAGGATTGGGATTTCTGGCTATCGGCGATCGAGCGCGGCTTCCGGGGCCGGCACCTTCCCGCACTCGGCCTGTCGTATCGCAAGCGGGCCGAGAGCATGCTGGCGGATTCCACCCGGGCGGACCAGCAGATCCGGGACTACCTGCGGCGCAAGCACGAGCACCTGTTTCAGATCAACGCGTTCGTGGAGCTCGAACACAACGAGCTGCCGCGCTTCGCGCTGGTCCGATCGGACGCCAAGACGGTCGAACTGGCCACCGACCTCGATCGCGCCGGCACGACCATGAGCCTCGCGGAATTCGCGACGCGGCAATGGCAGGCTATCCGCGAGCCGAGCTTCGCATGGGCCGGCCAGTACCTGCTGACCGCAGGCGAGCCCGTCATCGAAGCGCTGCGTCGGGCTGGCCTGCTGCACTGGCTGTCGCTTGAGATCGAGCAGCTTCTCGCCGAGCACAATTTCGTGTCCGTGGTTCTCGCGCCGTCGGCCGACGAAACCATCCGGGTCCGCCGCGGGCTCGACTTCTCGCCCCGATGTCACTTGATCGCGGCCCCGAAGGCGCTGCTGCAGGCGATCCTGAGCGACGAGCGCGACGACTGGATCGTGAAGCTGCCGTCCGAGGGCGCCTCCTACCGGATTGCCTCCCTCGAAGTGTCAATTCCGGCGGAGCTGCTCGGGTCGGAACAGCCGCGAGAGCAGGCGGCCGCGGATTTCGTCCAACTCTGCCTGGATCTCCGCCGCAGCCCCATGGCTCGCCGGCCCGACAACGTCGTCACGGACATCTTCCTCGGAGCGCGCCCGCTCGACGCCATGCTGGCGCGCGCCCGCGTGCAATTCGAGAATGCGCTCCTGCCGCCGATCGCGAGCCCGAGGCACGGTCGCATCGCGTTCGTGCTGCCGGTTTCGGATTTCGGCGGGGTCGAGAAGGTGACCTTCTGCCTCTCGCACGAGTTGCGTCGCCTCGGCTTCAGCACGACCCTGATCCTGCTCGGACGCGACGAAGTGCGCCGCGCGACATCCGCCGCTGACGCCTTCGACGACATCTATGTGCTCGACCCCCGCGGCCGCGCAGCCGCCTGGGCCGGGGCCTCGTTCTTCGGCACGCGCCTGCCCGAGATCACCGACCAGCCATGGGGGCGTGATCTCTCCAACCTCCTGGCCACGTTCGAGCTGGTCGTGAGCTGCCACTCGGCTGAGGTCCTGCCCCTTCTGAGCGGGCTGCGGCGGCGCGAGGTCGCCACGGCGAGCTATCTCCACCTCTTCGACAAGTCGGAGATCGGCGGCTACCTGGGCCACCCGACGCTCGCTCTCGCCTACGAGCACGCGCTTGATCTGGTGCTGACCTGCTCCGACGCCCTCGCGGCCGACATGGCAGGGCTCGGCATCCCGCGCGCCAAGATCCTCGCGCTGCCGAACGCGCCCTCGTTTCACCCGACGCTGGAGGGCACGGCCCGCAGCGAGGGCCCGAGGCAGGGGCCCGTTCGCGTCCTGTATCTCGGCCGCCTCGATGCCCAGAAGGGCCTCGACCGGCTGAGCGCGATTTTCGACGCGATCGGACAGGATGCTGATTTCGAGATCCGGGTGGTCGGCAAGGCCGTGATGTCGAGCGATCCCCGACTGCTTGGACCGTATCGGCATCGGGTCGAGCCGCCGATCTACGACGACGCAGGTCTCGCAGAGGTCTTCCGCTGGGCCGATGTCCTGCTGCTGCCCTCGCGCTATGAGGGGCTGCCCCTGACGGTGCTGGAGGCCATGGCGCACGGCGTGGTGCCCATTGCGGCCGATTGCGGCGCCCTGGCCGAGGCCATCGACCACGACGTCACTGGGTTCCTTGTCCCGCAGGGGCGCTGCGCCGAACTCTCGGTCGAGCATTTGCGCCGGCTCGCGTCGGATCGTGCGCTGCTGCGCAGGATGGGCGAGGCGGCCGCCGCGCAGGTGGCTCGCCGCACGTGGCGGGTCCTGGCCGAGCGGCTGCGCGACCGCCTCGAGGCCCTGCGGCGGGAACGGGCCAAGACCAGGGCCGAGCGGGCCGCGGCCAAACGGGCCGCCTCCGCAAGCGGCCGCGCGAGCGAGCCGAAGCGGGCAGCCGGCTGATCCACGGCGAGCCCGGTGGGTCCCATCGCGCGGGCGGCAGCGGCGAATAGACCCGGCCCGGCTCGGCTCTGGTGGCCCGGATCCGGTGCTTGGGCCGTGCCAGCCGGTCAGCCCGAGGAGGCGAGTTCGCCGGGCCGGAATTCCGGCGCCCTGCGGTCACGCGCCGCGGGGAGGACTGCCGCGAGTTCGCTCTGCCGGAAGGGTTTGGCGAGACGTGGCACGTCGCCATACGCCGCCAGGTCCTGCATGTCGGTGTAGCCGCTGGCCAGGATCACCGGCAGCGTCGGATGCGCGTCCCGGATCCGGCGGGCGAGTTCGAGCCCCGTCATGCCCGGCATGGCGTGGTCCGTGATCACGACGTCCACGGCCTGGCCCTGCTCGGCCAGCGTGTCCAGGGCTTCTGCGCCGGAATTCGCCTCGATCACGCGGTGGCCGAGGTCCTCCAGCATGGCCGCGGTGCCGGCCGAGACGAGCAGATCGTCGTCGACCACCAGCACGGTCAGCTGATGGCTGACCGAAGCCGCGTCACGTGAGGCCTGCCCGGAATCGGGTTCTGCCGCGCCCGCCTGCTCGGGTTCAGCCTGGGGCAGCCAGAGCACGACCTTGGTGCCCCGCCCGGGCTCGCTGACCACCGTCATGGCGCCGCCCGATTGCGCCGCAAGGCCCTGCACCATGGAAAGCCCGAGGCCCGTTCCCTTTCCGGGCCCCTTGGTCGTGAAGAACGGCTCGGTGGCCCGGGCAAGCGTCGCCTCGTCCATGCCAATTCCGGTATCCGAGACCTCCAGCCTCACATAGGCGCTGGCCGGCAACTCGCGCGGCGTGGCCGGGTCGTTCGGCAGGGTCCGGTGCTCGCGCCCGACGACCGAAAGTGCGCCCCCGCTGGGCATCGCGTCGCGCGCGTTCACGGCGAGGTTCAGGATGGCGAGTTCGAGCTGGTTGCCGTCGGCCCGCACGAGGGGGAGGTCGGCCGGCAGATCCTTGCTGAGGCTGATCCCGGGCCCGATGGCGCGCGTCAGCAGGTCCTCCATCCCGGAGACCAGCCCTCCGACGTCGATCGACTCGGGTTTCAGCTCCTGGCGGCGCGCGAAGGCGAGCAGCCGCTGGGTCAGCGCCGCGCCGCGCTCCGCCCCCTGGACGGCGTTGTCGATCAGCCGCTGGGACCGGGCGTCCTCCGCGGGTAGCCGCTTCTTCAGGAGTTCGAGGCTGCCCAGCACCGCCATCAGCAGGTTGTTGAAGTCGTGCGCGACGCCGCCGGTGAGCTGGCCGATGGTGTCGATCTTCTGAGCTTCGAAGAGCTGCGCCAGCGCCGTCTCGCGCTCTCGCGTGCGCTCGTCGATCCTGTGCTCGAGCTGTTCGTTGAGAAAGCGCAGCGCCTCCTCGGCGCGCTTGCGGCCGGTGATGTCGATGGTCACTCCGCTCACGCGGACGACGCCGTCCAGGCTCCTCGGCTGCGGCCCCTCCGGGTCGCTCGTGACGGCGCCGGCGCAGATGCACCAGCGCACGTCGCCGTCCGGGCGGATGATGCGGACCTCGGTCTGAAACGTCCCGGATGCGGGCAGTCCTGCCGTCATCAGGGCTTCGATGCGCGTGAGATCGTCGGTCTGGATGAAGGGCTTCACTGATTCGAAGGTCGGCTTGAACTCGGCCGGATCGACCCCGAAGATGCGGCACTGACCTGAATCCCAGACCACCTCGCCGGTCCGCGGGTCCCAGTCCCAGGAGCCCATCTGCCCGGCCGCCAACGCCAGGCTGCGGCGCTGCTCGCTCTCCTGAAGACGCGCGGCTGAAGCTTCGAGCGCGGCCGTGCGCTCGGCCACCCGCTGCTCGAGCTCCGCATTGAGCCGCTCGAGCTGCCGCGTCTTGCGGTACAGTTCCGAGAAGATCCGAACTTTGGCCCGCAAGACCTCCGGCACGACCGGGACCGGCACGTAATCGACCGCCCCGGCCTCGTAGCCCCGCAGGCTGTCGAGTTCCGTGATCTGGATCGCCGAGACGAAGATGATCGCAGTTTTCTGGAAGCGCGGGTGCTCCCGGATCATCGTCGCGAGCTCGAACCCGTCGAGCTCCGGCATGGAGACGTCGAGCAGGATGACCGCGACCTCGGTCTTCAGCAGGTGCTCGAGCGCCTCCCGGGCCGAGTTCGCCTTGATCAGATTCTCGCCCAGGATGCTGAGGATCACCTCATAGCTGAGCAGCTTCGCCGGCTGATCGTCGACGAGGAGGATGTTGACCCGGTCTGGGTCGGGCACATGCACGTTAGGTGTTCCCGCGGCTATCGGTGCAGCCACATGCGCAGCGACGAGAGAAGTTGCTCCGTGTTGACGGGCTTCGCGAGGTAATCGGATGCGCCGGCCTCAAGGCATTTCTCCCGGTCGCCCTTCATGGCCTTTGCCGTAAGGGCGATGATCGGCAAGCGCCGGAACGAGGGATCGGCGCGGATCGCCTGCATCGTCTCGTAACCGTCCATGCCGGGCATCATGATGTCCATGAGCACGATCGCCACGTCCGGCTGCGACCGGATGATGGCGATGGCCTCGCTCCCGGTCGTGGCCGTCAGCACCTTCATGCCCCGCCGCTCCAGGACGCTGGAGAGGGCGAAGATGTTGCGGGCGTCGTCGTCGACCAGCAGGACGGTGCGGCCGACCAGATCCTCGTCCGAACTGTGCAGCCGCTCGATCATCCGCTGCTTCTCGATGGGCAGGTCGGAGACGATCCGGTGCAGAAACAGCGCCGTCTCGTCGAGCAGGCGCTCCGGCGATTCGACCCCCTTCACGACCACGCTGCTGGCCAGCATGTGCAGCTGCGCGTCTTCCTCCGGCGAGAGCTCTCGCCCCGTGAACACGACCACAGGGGTGTCGGACAGCGTGGCGTCGTCCCGGATGCGCTCCAGGACCTCGAAGCCCGACATGTCGGGCAGCTTCAGGTCCAGGACGACGCAATCGGCGGGCTCCTGGTGCAGAAGCTCAAGCGCCTGCAAGCCGGTCTCGGCGGTGCGGATGTCGATGTCGCTGGCACCGAGCAGCTCCGTCACGCTCATGCGTTCGGCCGGATCGTCCTCCACGATGAGCAATCGCCTCTGCCGCGGCTGCGCAAAGGTTTTGATGCGGGCCAGTGCGGTCTCGAGCCCATCGGCCGTGGTCGGCTTCGACATGAAGGCGAAGGCGCCGCGGGCCAGGCCGTGCTGCCGGTCCTCGTCGATGGTCACGATCTGCACCGGGATATGGCGCGTCACCGGGTCCTGCTTGAGCTGGCTCAGCACGGTCCAGCCCATCATGTCGGGCAGGAAGACGTCGAGCGAGATCGCGGTCGGACTGAATTCGCGCGCCAGCGCCAGCGCGTCCGCGCCCCGCCGCGCCAGCAGCACCTTCAGGCCGTTGTCATGGGCGAGGTCGATCATGACCCGGGCGTAATGCGCATCGTCTTCGACAATGAGCAGGACACCGTCTCCCGTCACGATGTTGTTGCGGTCGTCGAGCGGTTCGCCTTCCGCATTGGCCATCGGCTCGGCAAGCTTGGCGCCGGCGGCTTTGGCGAGCGCGGCCACGGCCCAGGGCGGGGAGGATGGCGCGAGCGCCGAGCGGTCGCGTGAGCCGCTTGCGGCGAACTCGCCCGAAGCGTGCCTGCCGGCCTGCGGAGCGCTCGAATAGGCGAGCGGCAGAAGCAGCGTGAAGGTGCTGCCGGAGCCCGGCGCGCTGCGGAGCTGGATCTCGCCCCCGAGCAGCCCGGCCAGCTCGCGGCTGATCGCAAGGCCGAGGCCCGTTCCGCCGTATTTGCGGCTGGTTCCGGCATCGGCCTGCTGGAACGCTTCGAAGATGATCTTCTGCTTCTCGGGCGGGATGCCGATGCCGGTATCGGCGACTTCGAACGCAACCACGGAGGGTGCGTTCTTCAGCACCGGATGATCCGGGCTCCAGCCGCTCTCGACCGGCGAAACACTGAGCGTGACGCCGCCCTCGGCGGTGAACTTGAAGGCGTTCGAGAGCAGGTTCTTGAGGATCTGCTGCAGGCGCTTGGCGTCCGTGACGAGGCTGCGCTCCAGGTTGGGCGCGGTTCGGACCTCGAACGAGAGGTGCCGGCTCTCAGCCTCGTGCCGGAATGGCCGGGCCATGACTTCAAGCAGGTTCGAGAAGAAGATCTCCTCGGCCTCCACCGACACCGTGCCGGATTCAATCTTCGAGAGGTCGAGGATGTCGGTGATCAGGTTGAGAAGGTCGGTGCCGGCGCCGTGAATGGTGCGGGCGAACTCGACCTGCTTGGTGCTGAGATTGCCGTCCGGGTTGTCGGTCAGCTGCTGGCCCAGGATCAGGATGGAGTTCAGCGGCGTGCGCAGCTCGTGGCTCATGTTGGCCAGGAACTCGCTCTTGTACTTCGAGGTCAGCGCCAGCTCGGCCGCCTGTTCCTCGAGCGCGCGCCGGGCCTGCTCGATCTCCTGGTTCTTGGCCTCGACCTCGTTGTTGCGGTCGGCGAGCTGCTGCGCCTTCTGCTCGAGCTGGTCGTTGGTCTGCTGCAACTCGCGCTGCTGCGTCTGCAATTCGGCCGCGAGCTGCTGCGACTGGGTCAGCAGCCCCTCGGTCTGCATGGTCGCCTCGATCGAGTTCAAGACGATGCCGATCGACGTCGTCAGCTGCTCCAGGAAGGACATCTGAAGATCGGTGAAGCTGCCGAGCGAGGCGAGCTCGATCACGGCCTTGACCTGGCCTTCGAACAGCACCGGCAGCACGATCGCGTTGCGGGGAACCGCCTTGAACAGGCCCGACCCGATCGGCACCACGTTCGCCGGCATCTCCGTGATCAGCATGCGTCGCGCGTCGCGCGCGCATTGTCCGATCAGTCCCTCGCCCATCCGGAGCCGTTCCGGATGGCCGGCAATGGCATCGTCCGCATAGGCGGAGAGGAGCCGCAGACAGGTCGGCGAGCCTTCGGCCGTATCCACCTGGTAGATGACGCCGTGCTGGGCCTCGACCAGAGGCGCCAGCTCCGACAGGAGCATCCGGCCCACGGTGGTGAGGTCGCGCTGGCCCTGCAGCATGTTGGTGAAACGGGCGAGGTTGGTCTTGAGCCAGTCCTGCTCGGTGTTCTGCTCCGTCGTGAGACGGAGGTTCCCGATCATCGTGTTGATGTTGTCCTTGAGCTCGGCGACCTCGCCGCGCGCCTCGACCTGGATCGAGCGCGTCAGGTCGCCCTTGGTCACGGCGGTCGCAACCTCGGCGATGGCGCGGACCTGGGTGGTCAGGTTCGCGGCGAGCAGGTTCACGTTGTCGGTCAGGTCCTTCCAGGTGCCGGCGGCGCCCGGCACGTTGGCCTGACCGCCGAGCCGACCTTCCACGCCGACCTCGCGGGCGACCGTGGTCACCTGGTCGGCGAAGGTCGCCAGCGTGTCCGTCATGTTGTTGATGGTCTCGGCCAGCGCCGCGACCTCGCCCTTGGAGGCGACCGTGAGGTTCTGCTTGAGGTCGCCATCCGCCACCGCGGTCACGACCTTGACGATGCCGCGCACCTGCTCGGTCAGGTTCGCGGCCATGACGTTCACGGTATCGGTGAGGTCCTTCCAGGTTCCGGCGACGCCCGGCACCTGGGCCTGACCGCCGAGCTTCCCCTCCGTGCCGACCTCCTTGGCGACGCGGGTCACCTCGCCGGCGAAGGAGTTCAACTGATCGACCATGGTGTTGATGGTCGATTTCAGCTCCAGCACCTCGCCCCGCACCTCGACCGTGATCTTGCGGCTGAGGTCGCCCCGGGCAACCGCGGTGGTCACCTCGGCGATGTTGCGGACCTGGGTGGTCAGGTTCGCGGCCAGGAGGTTCACGTTGTCCGTGAGGTCCTTCCAGGTGCCGGCGACGCCGGGCACCACGGCCTGCACGCCCAGCCGGCCTTCGGTGCCCACCTCGCGCGCCACGCGCGTCACTTCGGACGCGAAGGAGCGCAGCTGTTCCACCATCGTGTTGATGGTTTCCTTCAGCTGCAGGATCTCGCCGCGCACGTCGACGGTGATCTTCTTGGACAGGTCGCCGTTGGCCACGGCGATCGTCACCTCGGCGATGTTGCGCACCTGCGCCGTGAGGTTGGACGCCATCGAGTTGACGTTGTCGGTCAGGTCTTTCCAGGTGCCGGCCACGCCGGGCACCATGGCCTGGCCGCCCAGCTTGCCTTCGGAGCCCACCTCGCGCGCCACCCGCGTGACTTCGGACGCGAAGGCCGACAGCTGGTCGACCATGGTGTTGATGGTTTCCTTCAGCTGCAGGATCTCGCCCTTGACGTCCACCGTGATCTTGCGGCCCAGGTCGCCGCGGGCGATGGCCGTGGCCACGTCGGCGATGTTGCGCACCTGGCCGGTGAGGTTGTTGGCCATGGAGTTGACGTTGTCGGTCAAGTCCTTCCAGGTGCCGGCGACACCCGGCACCACGGCCTGGCCGCCCAGCTTGCCCTCGGTGCCCACCTCGCGCGCCACGCGGGACACTTCCGCCGCGAACGATCGCAGCTGGTCCACCATGGTGTTGATGGTTTCCTTCAGCTCCAGGATTTCGCCGCGCACGTCGACGGTGATCTTCTTGGACAGGTCGCCGTTGGCCACCGCGATCGTCACCTCGGCGATGTTGCGCACCTGGCCGGTGAGGTTGGACGCCATCGAGTTGACGTTGTCGGTCAGGTCCTTCCAGGTGCCGGCCACGCCGGGCACCTGCGCCTGGCCACCGAGGCGGCCTTCGGTACAGACCTCGCGCGCCACCCGCGTCACTTCCGACGCGAAGCCGTTCAGCTGGTCGACCATCGTGTTGATGGTTTCCTTCAGCGCCAGGATCTCGCCCTTGACGGCGACGGTGATCTTCTTGGACCGGGCGCCGTTGGCCACCGCGGGGGCCACGTCGGCGATGTTGCGCACCTGGGCCGTAAGGTTGGACGCCATCGAGTTGACGTTGTCGGTCAGGTCCTTCCAGGTGCCGGCCACGCCGGGCACCTG
>NZ_JAQGKF010000105.1 GCF_028290205.1 Enterovirga sp.
CGGGGCGGCCCGGGCCGTGGCGTCCCGGTTCAGCCGCCAGGCGAGCCAGCCGGCGCCGCCCGCCAAAAGGGCGAAGGGCAGGATCGGGATCCCGGGCAGCAGGCCGATGATGCCCATCACGGCGGCCGACATGCCGAGGGCGCGCGGATAGCCGGCGAGTTGGCGGCCGAGCGCCCCGGCGGCGGCCCCCCGGACGCCGGCCTTGGAGACCAGCAGGCCGGCCGCGGTCGACACGATCAGCGCCGGAACCTGGCTGACCAGGCCGTCGCCGACGGTCAGCAGGGTGTAGGAGCGCGCCGCGTCGCCAAAGGACATGCCCTGCTGGGCGACCCCGATGATGATCCCGCCGACCACGTTGATGAAGGTGATCAGGAGCGCCGCGATGGCGTCGCCACGGACGAATTTCGAGGCGCCGTCCATGGCGCCGTAGAACGAGCTCTCGTCCTCCAGCGCGGTGCGACGGGCTCGCGCCGCGTCCTGGTCGATCAGCCCGGCCGAGAGGTCGGCGTCGATCGCCATCTGCTTGCCCGGCATCGCGTCGAGCGTGAAGCGGGCCGCCACCTCGGCGATGCGGCCCGAGCCCTTGGTGATGACGATGAAGTTCACCAGGACCAGGATCGCGAAGACGATCACGCCGATCACGAAATTGCCGCCCATCACGAAGCGGCCGAAGGCCTCGATGACGTGGCCGGCCGGGGCGCCCGGCTCGTGCCCATGCGACAGGATGAGGCGGGTGGTGGCGAGGTTCAGCGCCAGCCGGAGCATGGTGGCGATCAGCAACACGGTCGGGAAGACCGAGAACTCCATCGGGTTCTCGATGAACAGCGCCGTCATCAGGATCAGCACCGAGATCACGATCGAGATCGCCAGCAGCAGATCCAGGATCAGCGGCGGCAGCGGCACGATCAGCACCGCCAGGATCGACATCACGCCGACCGCCAGCAGGATGTCGGGCCGGGTCGTGAGCCGGCGCACGTCGCCGAAGGACGGGATGCCCATCCCGACCGGAAGCGAGAGGGCACGTCGGCCCGGCACCGCTCCGGGGGCGCTGATCGCCCGTACTCCGCCCAATTCGCTCATCGCTCGCTCGGTCCCGGCCCTCCTGGCAGGAGGCGTACCCGGCAAGTTCTGCCGACCGCATGGTTAGCGGCTGGTTAAGAGCCCCTGTTGGGCCGGCGGTGCAGCCTCACGGGCGGTGGTAGGTTCCGGTCAGCACGCCACGGCCCATGACGCGGCCCCGCATCGCCGCCAGGAGCTTGCCGCGACCAGGGTGCCCCCCGAGTTCAAGGGGCTCGCTGAGGGCATAGACCTGGAACAGATAGCGGTGCGGGCCGTGCCCCGGGGGCGGGTCCGGCGGCAGGTATTCGGGCTCAAGATACGAGTTCTTGCCCATGGCGGTGTCGTCGCCCGGGTCGGCGTCGCTCGGCAAAGCTCCCTCGGGCAAGACCTTCTCGTCGCCGTGCAGGTTCCAGACGATGGCATGGACCAGGGGAGAGGGCGTCGGGCTGTCTGCGTCCTCGATCACGAGCACGAAGGCGGCCGTTCCAGCCGGCGCGCCCGCCCAGCCCAGTGGCGGCGAGATGCCTTGCCCGTCTTCGGTGTAGCGCTCCGGGATCGGCGCGCCGTCGCCGAAGCTGTCGCTGGTGACGATGATCGTCTCCGGCACCTGGGCCATCTCGTCGCTGTGATAGATCGTCCGCTCCAGCCCGGGCTTGAACCCCCGCAGAGCCTCGCCAACAGCGTGCGGCAGCTTCTCCAGCATCGTTCACCTCATTCGCACGCGCCATCATGTGGTGACGCCGGTGCAGGCTTCCACTCCCTGTTGCAGGTTGTCCCCGGATACCGCCGGCCCGGCCGTATCCTTGCCGAGGAACGAAACAACCCCCACGTACTTGCTGCACTGCAGCATTGGCGAGATGCTGCGCCACAGGAAGACATGATGCCCGGTTTGCAGGCGACTGCCCTCGACCTCTCACAGCTCCGCCGCAAGTGGCGCGGCCTCATGGAGGGCGGCCCGGCCGCCGAGCGGTCCCCCGGCCAGCGGGCTTCGGATGGCCAGCTCCGGCCGGTCCCCCAGTTCGGCTCCAACCCGGGCGAGCTCGAGATGTTCGATTTCGCGCCGGCCGGGCTGTCGCGCTCGCCTGCGCTCGTGGTCGTGCTGCATGGTTGCAATCAGGATGCCGCGGGCTACGCGGTCGGGGCCGGCTGGGTGACTTTGGCCGAGCGGCACGGCTTCGTGCTCGTCTGCCCCCAGCAGCGCAGCGTCAACAACGCCAAAAGCTGCTTCAACTGGTTCGTGCCCGAGGACACCCGGCGGGATGGCGGCGAGGTTGAGTCCATCCGGCAGATGGTGGACCACGCCGTGGCCGCCTACGGGGTCGACCCGCGCCGAATCTTTGTCACTGGTCTGTCCGCCGGGGGCGCCATGGCGGCCGCCATGCTGGCCAGCTACCCGGAGATGTTCGCCGCCGGCGGCATCGTGTCCGGCCTTCCCTACGGTGCGGCCGGCAATGTGCAGCAGGCGCTGCATGCGATGTTCCAGGGCCAGGGCCGCGAGGCGACCGAATGGGGCGACCGTGTTCGGGCGGCGGCGTCGCACGAGGGCCCGTGGCCGCGCCTGTCGGTCTGGCACGGCTCGTCCGACCGGGTCGTGGTGCCCGGCAACGCGACCGAACTCGTCAAGCAATGGAGTGATCTGCACGGCCTGCCGACCCGGCCGAGCGGCCGTGAGCGGGTCGGAATCCACTTGCGCGAGGTGTGGCGAGACCGGGCCGGCGCGGAGGTGATCGAATCCTACACCGTCGACGGGTTGGGCCACGGCACGCCGCTCGCGACGAGCCCGGGCGAGGAATCGTGCGGTGAGGCCGGTCCGTTCCTGCTGGAGGCGGGGATCTCGTCCTCCTACCGGATGGCGGTGTTCTGGGGCCTCGTGCAGGAAAGCGCCGCGGCCCGGGCCAACCGGGTGCCCGATGTCGACATCATCCCGCCCGGGGAGGCGGGCCCGCTGCCGCGTGGCCGTGACGCATCCGGCTTCGGGCACGGCCTCGCGGCGGAACTGCCGGGCGACGTCGGCGCCGTGATCACGAAGGCGTTGCGGGCAGCGGGGCTGATGCGCCGCTAGGGGAGAGCGGCGGCGCCCCCGCCTATCGGAGGATTGACACAACTGCCCGGCGCGTTTCTCTCCAGGCAACACGGATGGAGGATGCGCGATGAGGTTGTGGGCACAAGTGGTCGGCGCGGCGACGTTGGCCGCCCTTCCGGGCCTGGCTCTGGCTCAACAGGCCACCAAGCCGGTCAAGATCGGGATCCTGAACGACCAGTCGGGCGTCTACGCCGATTACGGCGGCAAGTGGTCCGTCGAGGCCGCCCGCATGGCGATCGCCGATTTCGGCGGTTCGGTGCTGGGCAAGCCGGTCGAGCTCGTCTCCGCCGACCATCAGAACAAGCCGGACATCGCCTCCAACATCGCCCGGCAATGGTATGACGTCGACGGCGTCGACGCGATCATGGAGCTGACCACGTCCTCGGTCGCCCTCGGCATCCAGAACCTCTCCCGCGAGAAAAAGAAGATCACCATGGTCAGCGGGGCGGCGACCTCCGATCTGACCGGCAAGGCCTGCACGCCCTACGGCTTCCACTGGGCCTTCGACACGCATGCGTTGGCGGTCGGCACCGGCGGTTCGCTGGTGGAGACCGGCGGCGACACCTGGTTCTTCCTCACGGCCGACTACGCCTTCGGCTACGCGCTCGAGGGCGACACCGCGAAATACGTCACCTCCAAGGGCGGCAAGGTGCTGGGCCAGGTCCGCCACCCGCTGGCCGCATCGGACTACTCCTCCTTCCTGCTCCAGGCGCAGGGCTCCAAGGCCAAGATCATCGGCCTCGCGAATGCCGGCGCCGACACCAACAACTCGATCAAGCAGGCGGCCGAATTCGGCATCGTGCAGGGCGGGCAGCGCCTCGCCGCGCTGCTCTTCACCCTGGCCGAGGTGCACGGGCTCGGGTTGCAATCCGCCCAGGGCCTGGTCCTGACGGAAGGCTTCTACTGGGACATGGACGACCAGAGCCGCGCCTTCTCGAAGCGCTTTATGGAGAAGACCGGGCGCATGCCCAACATGATCCAGGCCGGCACCTATTCATCGGTGCTGCAATATCTCAAGGCCGTGAAGGAAGTGGGCTCCGTCGATGCTGACCAGGTGTCCAAGAAGCTGAAGGAGATGCCGGTCGACGACGTCTTCGGCCGCGGCGGCAAGGTGCTCCAGAACGGCCGCATGATCCACGACATGTACCTGTTCGAGGTCAAGAAGCCCTCGGAATCGAAGGGTCCGTGGGACTATTACAAGCAGCTCGCGACCATCAAGGCGGATCAGGCCTTCCCGAGCGCCAAGGACAGCGGCTGCCCGCTGACGCAGTAAGGGGCGGCGCATCCGCCAGGGTCCGGTGGAGACCGGGAACAGGCCCGCCTACCTTCCGTTGAGGCGCATCCGGGGGCGATCTCGCCCCCGGCGCCGGAACGGAGACGACGGATGGTGGACCCGAGCAAGATCAAGGAACACGCCGAGGTGCTGGGCTCGGATGGCGGGCATGTCGGGACGGTGGACGGTCTGGACGGCCAGCGCATCAAGCTGACCAGGACCGATCCGGCGGCCGGCGGGGAGCACCGCTACATCCACCTGGATTCGGTGGCCTCGGTCGAGGGCGGCGCGGTTCGTCTCAACCGGACCGCAGCCCAGGCCAAGGACGAGTGGGGCGTGGAGGCGGTCGGCAAGAGCTGACCCGCGCTTCCCGCTCGGGTGGTCGGCAGACCAGCGTCGGAGGGGAGGCAGGTCATGGCGCGCTGGCTGAAGCGGGGGCGGGAGGCCGCCGCAAGGGCCGAGCAGGATGCGGCGGTCCGCAGCACGGTCGAGACGATCCTCCAGGACATCGCGACCCGCGGTGACGCGGCAGTCCGGGAGCTGTCCGGCCGCTTCGACCGCTGGGAGCGCGACGACTTCCGGCTCACCCCACAGGAGATCGAGGGCTGCCTGTCGCAGCTGTCGCGGCGCGACATCGCGGATATCCGCTTCGCGCAGGAGCAGGTCCGCAATTTCGCCGGAGCCCAGCGCGACGCCTTGCGGGACATCGAGATCGAGACGCTGCCCGGCATCGTGCTCGGTCACAAGAACATCCCGGTCAATTCCGTCGGCTGCTACGTGCCGGGCGGCAAGTACCCGCTGCTCGCCTCCGCGCACATGTCCGTGGTCACGGCCAAGGTCGCGGGCGTGAAGCGCATCGTGACCTGCGCGCCGCCCTTCGAGGGCAGGCCGGCTCCGGCCATCGTGGCGGCCCAGCACCTCGCCGGGGCCGATGTCATCTACTGCCTCGGCGGCGTCCAGGCCGTGGGCGCCATGGCGCTCGGCACGGCCACCATCGAGCCCGTCGACATGCTGGTCGGGCCCGGCAACGCCTATGTGGCGGAGGCCAAGCGCCAGCTCTTCGGCCGTGTCGGCATCGACCTCCTGGCCGGCCCGACCGAGACCCTCGTCATTGCCGACGAGTCCGTGGACGGCGAGATCTGCGCCACAGACCTGCTCGGTCAGGCCGAGCACGGCCCGACCTCGCCGGCGATCCTGCTCACCGATTCCGAAGCGCTGGCCCGCGACACGATGCGGGAGATCGAGCGGCTGCTCGAGATCCTGCCCACGGCCGCCGTGGCCCGGACAGCCTGGGAGAATTGCGGCGAGGTGATCGTCTGCGAGAGCCGGGACGAGATGGTCAGGGAGGCCGACCGCATCGCTTCGGAACACGTGCAGGTGATGACCCGCGACCCGGACGAGTTCCTCGACCGGATGACCAATTACGGCTCGCTCTTTCTCGGCCCCCGCACCAACGTCGCCTATGGCGACAAGGTGATCGGCACCAATCACACCCTGCCGACGCAGGGCGGGGCGCGCTTCACGGGCGGGCTCTGGGTCGGCAAGTTCCTGAAGACCGTGACGTATCAGCGGGTGCTGACGGACGAGGCCTCGGCCCTGATCGGCGCCTATTGCTCGCGGCTCTGCATGCTGGAAGGCTTCGCGGGCCATGCCGAGCAGGCCAATGTGCGGGTGCGCCGCTATGGCCGCCGCAACATCCCCTACGCCACGGCGGCCGGTGAAGTGCCCGGCGCCGGCTAGGGCGCGCCCGCACGGCGCCGGCGCCGGGCCTCCAGGATCGTGCCCAGGATGCCCTTCGGCATGTAGATGATGAAGAAGATCAGCAGCGCGCCGTAGATCGCGGTGTCGAGCGCCAAAGCGGCCGAGCCGAGTTGGGCGGTCAGCCCCGAGCCCTGCACGGCGACCCGCAGGACCTCGGACAGGAGCTGGGTGAACACTGCCCCGACCGTGGGGCCGAGCAGCACCGACAGCCCGCCCGCGATGGTGCCGAACACGATGTTCAGCGACACGCCGAGCCCGGCGATCGTGTCCGGCCCGATATACATCTGGTACTGGCCGTAGACCGCGCCGCCGAGCGCGCACATGGCGGCCGACAATCCGGTGATCTTGAGCTTTTCGCGGGTCACGTCGACCCCGACCGAGGCCGCCGCCTCCTCGTCCTGGCTGGCCGCGTCGAGCGCGTAGCGGTCCATGGAGCGGTCCACCCGGAGCCACATCCAGAGCCCGAGGGCCCAGAGCGCCAGGGCGATGTAATAGGACAGCACCCGGTCCGGCTCGAATTGCAGCGCGGTGATCGAGACGCCGCCCGGAGCGCGCTGCGGCTGGGTGCCGAGCGAGCCGCCGGTGTAGTCGCGCCAGCCGACGATGCAGAGGCGGACGAACTCGGTCAGGGCCAGGGTCATCAGGGCGAAGTAATGACCGGTGATCCGCAGGCTGAAACAGGGATACGCCACCAGCAGCGCGGCCGCCGTGGCGAGGCCGATCCCGACCGGGATGCCCAGCCAGGGCGAGAGCCCGGCCACGTTCCACAGCAGCACGGTCGTGTAGGCGCCGATCCCCGTGAAGGCGCCGTGGCCGAGCGAGGTGAGCCCGAACCGCCCCATCAGCGACCAGCCCGTATAGATGAAGGACCAGATCAGGATCTGGATCAGGATATGCAGGTAGTAGCGCTCCGATCCCGGCGCGCCGTAGCGGATCAGGATCGGCACGGCGAGCAGGGCCGCCGCGCCGAGCGCCGACCAGGCGAGCGGCGGGATACCGCGCGTCGGGCGCAGCGCGACACGGCTCATCCCCGCACCCCGAACAGGCCCTGCGGCCGGATAAAGATCGCCACCATGAAGAACAGGAAGGCGACCGCGTAGCCCCATTCGGTGGCCATGCAGGAGCCGCCGACGGCGATGAATTGGCTGATCAGGAAGGCGGCCACGAAGCCCCCCGCCATGCTGCCCAGGCCGCCCAGCACGCAGATCATGAAGATGAGCGGCCCGAATTGCAGCCCGATCTGCGGGTAGATGTCGTATTGCAGCACCATCAGCACCGCGCCCAGCCCGGCCAGGCCGCCGCCCACCGCGGAGGTGACGAGGTAGATGCGGCTCGCGTCGACGCCCATCAGCGGCATGATCTGGCGATCCTGCGCGATGGCCCGGATGGCCGTGCCCAGGAAGGTGCGGCTGAGAAAGATCCAGAGCGCCAGCATGCCGGCGAGCGCCACGACGAAGGCCAGGATGCGTGACCAGGCAAAGGTCATGTCGGCGAAGCCGGTGGAGCCGAGCCGGATGCCGAGAGACCTGAACTCGATGCCGAACGCCATGGTGGCGACGGCCTGGAGAAAGAACAGCACGCCGCCCGTGACGAGGAGCTGGTTGATCGGCGGCTGGTCGAGCACGGGCCGGATCACCACCCAGTGCAGCAGCGCGCCCGTGGCCGCGACGGCCAGGATGCCGAGCAGGGCCGCGAGGGGAAACGGGACGCCGCCCGTATAGGCGTAGAAGATCGCGTACATGCCGATCATCACGAGTTCGGCGTAGCAGATCCACACCACGTCGATGACGCCGAAGACGAGGTTCAGCCCGAGGGCCAGCAGCGCCAGGAGGCCGGCCAGCAACACGCCGTTGAGGATCGCCTCGAGGAAGAAGATGTCGAGCTGGCAATCCATCTGCCGCTAGATCCCCATATAGGCGTCACGGACGGCGTCCGAGGCGAGCAGCTCGGCGGCCGTGCCGCCGGCCCGGATGCGGCCGACCTCGATGAGGTAGCCCCGGTCGGCCACCTTCAGCACCTGGCGGACGTTCTGCTCCACGATCAGCACGGTGTAGCCCTCCTGGCGAATGCGCCGGACGAGATCGAAGACCTGCTGCACCACCACCGGGGCGAGACCCATCGAAGGCTCGTCGAGCAGGACGAGCTTGGGCCCGGACATCAGCGCGCGGCCGATCGCGCACATCTGCTGCTCGCCGCCCGACATGGTGCCGGCGAGCTGGCTGCGGCGCTCCTTGAGGCGGGGAAACAGCCCGTAGACGTAGTCCAGCCGCTCGCGGAACCGGGCCCGGGCGGCCGGGATGAAAGCGCCCATCTTCAGGTTGCTCTCGACCGACAGCCGCGGGAACAGTCGCCGGCTCTCGGGTACATGGGCGATCCCGGTCTCGACGATGCGGTGCGGGGGACTGTCTCGGAGGGAGACGCCGTCCATGGTCATGCTGCCCGATCGGGCTGGCAGCATGCCGGAGATCACCCTCAGAAGCGTGGTCTTGCCGGCTCCGTTGGCGCCGATCACCGCGACCGCCTCCCCGGCCTCGACCCGCATGGACAGGTCGAACAGCGTCTGAGCGCCGGCATAGCCGGCCGAGATGCCCGAGAGTTCGAGCATCAGCTCTCCTCGGCTCCGAGATAGACCTCGATCACGCGGCGGTCGGCCTGCGCCTCGGCGGGGCGGCCGCTGAAGATGACCTCGCCATGATCGAGCACCACGACCCGGTCCACGACCCGCATCAGGACGCCCATGATGTGCTCGACCCAGACGATGGTGAGGCCCCGCTCGGCCCGGATGCGGCGGAGCATGTCGGCCGCCCCCTCCATCTCCCCCTGGTCGAGCCCGTTCAGGCTCTCGTCGGCCAGGAGCAGGCGCGGCTGGGTGGCGAGCGCGCGGGCGAGTTCGAGCTTTTTCAGCGCGGCGGCGCCGAGCCCGTCCGTGCCGGCGCGGGGATCGACCGGCAGGCCGACGAGGTCGAGCGCCTGTTCGGCCAGGCGCCAGCATTGGGCCCGGTCCACCTTTCCGCCCTGGCCGAAATAGGCCGACAGCGCGACGTTCTCGAGCAGGGTAAGGTTGCGGAAGGGACGCGGGATCTGGAACGTCCGGCCGATGCCGCGGTGGCAGACGCGGTCGGCCCGCTCACCGCCGATCTCGCGGCCCTCGAGCCGGATCGAGCCCGAACTCGGCCCATACAGGCCCGCCACGCAGTTGAAGGTGGTCGACTTGCCGGAGCCGTTGGGTCCGATCAGGCCGAGGATCTCACCTTCCTCGACCGAGAAGCTCACATCCTTGACGGCCGTGAACCCCCCGAAGCGCTTGGTCAGGCCGGAGACGGACAGCATCGTCGTCACCGGGGCGTCGCGCTCCGCGCCGCACTCAGCGGGCGTAGGCGTGGCCCTTGGGCAGCGGCAGGACCGGGTCCGCCGTCTTGATGGCGGCGGGGGCCACGACCTTGGTCTCCCCCTTCACGTATTGCATGATCGCCGGCGTCGAGCGCTCGCTCTGGCCGGAGAGCGGCGTGCCGGGGCCGTAGAACTTGACGCCGTAGCCCTGGATCGTGCCGCCAACCGGGATGTCGGTCTCCAGCGCAGCCTTGCGCAGCGCCTCCGGATCGAAGCCGCCATGGCTCTTGATGGCGCGCGGCAGCACGTCTGCGAAGAAGATCCAGGCCTGGTTGAAGCCGCTCGAGGCGTGGGTCGGGACCTCGGAGCCGCCGGTCTCGGCCTTGTAACGCTTCACCATCTCGGCCGTGAGGTCGCCCATGCCGGGCGCAAGGGTCTTGGCGTCCAGCAGCTGCGCGGCCACCGGGTCAACGTTGTAGAGGTAATCCACGTCGCCCTTGAAGGTCTCGTAGAGCTTGTCGATCTGGGCGAAGCCCGCGCCGTGCCCGATCAGCGCCCCCCATTTCAGGCCGGATTCCTTGGCCTGGCGCAGGAACAGGGTGATGTCGGGGTTGTAGCCCGTGTGCAGGATCACGTCGGGCTGGGCGCGGCGGAGCTTGGTCACCAGCGCGGAGAGGTCGCCGGAGGTCGCCGCATAGCCTTCCTTGTGCACGAGCTGCAGGCCGAGCTGCTTGCATTTCTGCTCGTTGGTGGACGCGATGCCCGATCCGTACGGCCCGTCCTCGTAGATCACCGCGACCTTGATGTCCTTGGCCTCCTTGCCGAACTTCGCCTTCGCATGATCGAAGACGAACTGGCAGGAAGCTTCGCCGTACTGGTCGGAATGAACCTGCGCCCGAAAGACGTATTGCAGGTTCTTGTCCTTCATCACGGCCGTGGCGACGCAGATGTTGAGCCACATGAACTTCTTCGCGGCGTCGACCTTCGCCGAGATCGGCACGCATTGCGCGCTTGAGAACAGGCCCATCACGACGTCCACCTTGGTGTCGTTGAGCAGGCGCTCGGCCTCGTTGATGGCGACATCGGTCTTGGACTGCGCGTCGGCATAGAAGGGAACGATCTTGTGACCCGCGACGCCGCCCCGCTCGTTGATCATGTCGATGGCGATCTTGTTGCCGATGGACCCTGCCTTGGAGCCCCCACCCGCGAAGGCGCCGGTCAGGTCGTAGATGACGCCGACCTTGATGTCGGCCGCGGCCGGAGCCGCCACGAGCATCGCCGCGAGACCCGCCATGCAGGCGGTCAAGAGATGCTTCATCCGTTCCTCCCGACGCCGCAAGCGGACGCCTTTTCCCTGTTTGACGGAAGTGTGATGAAGAGGTCGAACGCTTGTCAATGCCGCACGTCATCTTCGGTGCAAGAACAGGGGGCGAGACGATGAGTGCGCTTGATTTCGTGGCCGGGGGTTTTCGCTGGATCCCGGCAGTGTTTCAGTATTCCGGCGGCGTCGCGGCTCTGCCGGGCTTCTCCATCCGGCGGGTCCGATTTCTTCGGCCGGTGCCGCTGGACGAGGGTTTCCGGGTCGTCGAGCGCATGATTGCGGCGGCGGGGCGGCCCCCGGCCGCCTTCTGCGCCTGCGAACTCCGCTCCCCGGCACCCTTCACGGACGACGGGTTTCGCGCCTTCAATCAGGCCTATGTCGAACCCCTGCGGCGCTGGGGGCTGGTCGAGGGCGACCGCAACCCGGTCGCCCGCAGCAACGTCTGCCCGGAGATCGACCCGCCCGCGGAGCCCTCGTTCCACGCCTTTTCGTTCACGGTGGTGGCGGACGAGCCTCGCCCGAGCTTCGTGATCGCCGGCAGCGGCGAGGCCCGGGAGGGCGGCGCCCGCTACGGGGACGCCACCGTCCGGCTGGGGGAGACGAGCCCGGACGCGATCGCCGAAAAGGCCCAGTTCGTGCTCGGCGAGATGGAGCGGCGCCTCCGCCTGCTCGGCCAGTCATGGGCGGAGGTGGGCTCGAGCCAGGTCTACACGGTGCACGACCTCCATCCGTTTCTCGGCTCCGACATCGTGCGCCGAGGGGCTGCGGCCGGCGGCCTCACCTGGCATTACTGCCGACCGCCGGTGCGGGGCCTCGAATTCGAGATGGATTGCCGCCGCGTGCCCGACGAGCGCCTCGTCTGAGAGGCGGTCGGGGCAGCCGGCCCGGAGCACGCCCGGGAGGTCGGCGGAGCTGCGACCCTGCCGATCGGGCCGACGCATGTCGTCGCAGAGCGGGCGCCGGGGCTCCTTTGCCGTTGACCTCGCCCCCGGCCTGGCACAGGTTCGCGGCTCCCCCAAGGTCCGGTTTCGCACAGCTCCGTCCCCCATGCCGCGTCCGGCCGCCCCCTTCATTCCCGCTTCGGCCACCGGCATCGGCGAGGTCCCGACATGACCCGCAAGGGCCGCCGCCTCGTGATGATCGGCGTCTCCGGCCTCGTGCTGGTGGCAGCCTTGGCGCTGGTGCTCGTGGCGATGCGGGACACGATCGTGTTCTTCCGGGCGCCGAGCGAGGTGGTCGCCTCCGGGCCGGTCGGTACCCGGATCCGGCTCGGCGGGCTGGTCGAGGCGGGCTCCGTCCGGCGCAACCCCGACCAGGTGGCCGAGTTCGCCGTGGAGGACGGCGGGGCCCGCGTTCCGGTGCGCTACAAAGGCATCCTGCCGGACCTGTTCCGCGAAGGGCAGGGCGTGGTGGCTGAAGGCGTGCTGACCGCCTCCGGCACCTTCATGGCCGACACCGTGCTGGCCCGGCACGACGAGACCTATATGCCGCGCGAGGTCGTGGACGCGCTCAAGGCCCAGGGCCGCTGGCAGGAGGGCTCCGGCCTTCGCCAGACGACGCAGAGGTAGCGCGGTGCTGGTCGAAGCCGGACATTACGCCTTCGCGCTGGCCCTCGGCCTGTCGGTGCTGCAATTCGCCGTGCCGCTCTGGGGCGCGCGCACCGGCGACCCCGTGCTGATGGCCACGGCCCGGCCGGCCGCCTTCGGGGTGTTCGGGCTGATCGCCTTCTCGTTCGTGGCCCTGACTGTGGCCCACGTCACGTCCGACTTCTCCGTCGTGAACGTGGTGGAGAATTCCCACACACTGAAGCCGCTGATCTACAAGGTGTCGGGGGTCTGGGGAAACCACGAGGGCTCCATGCTCCTCTGGGTCCTGATCCTGGCCCTGTTCGGCGCGCTGGTTGCCGCGAACCCCCGCTCCGTGCCGCTCCGGCTGCGCACCAACGCCCTGTCCGTCCAGGCCTCCATCGTCTGCGCCTTCCAGCTCTTCGTGCTGTTCAGCTCGAACCCATTCCAGCGGGTCGATCCGGCGCCGCTTGAGGGGCAGGATCTGAACCCCATCCTCCAGGATCTCGGCCTCGCGATCCACCCGCCGCTTCTCTATGTCGGCTATGTCGGCTTCTCGATGACCTACGCCTTTGCCATGGCGGCGCTCATCGACGGCCGGGTGGATGCCGTGTGGGCCCGGACGGTGCGGCCCTGGGCACTGCTGGCCTGGAGCTTTCTCACCCTCGGCATCGCGATGGGCTCCTACTGGGCCTATTACGAACTCGGCTGGGGCGGGTTCTGGTTCTGGGACCCGGTCGAAAACGCCTCGCTGATGCCATGGCTCGCCGGCACGGCGCTGATCCATTCCCTGGTCGTGATGGAGAAGCGGGAGGCCCTGAAGGTCTGGACCATTCTGCTCGCCATCCTGACCTTCTCGCTCAGCCTGCTCGGCGCCTTCCTGGTCCGCTCCGGCATCCTGACCTCGGTCCACACCTTCGCGGTCGATCCCGGGCGGGGCGTGTTCATTCTGGCCATCCTGGGGGTGTTCATCGGCGGCTCCCTCGCCATGTTCGCCTGGCGAGCGCCGCTGCTGCGCCACGGCGGCCTGTTCGCGCCGATCTCCCGCGAGGGGGCGCTGATCCTCAACAACCTGTTTCTCGCCAGCGCCTGCGCCACCGTGCTGCTCGGCACGCTCTATCCGCTGGCGCTTGAGGCCGTCACGGGCGCCAAGATCTCGGTCGGGCCGCCCTATTTCATGCTCACCTTCGTGCCGCTGGTGGTGCCGCTCCTGCTGCTTGTTCCCTTCGGACAGCGCCTCGCCTGGAAGCGCGGCGACGCGCTCGCGGCCGGGCAACGGCTGCTGGCGGCCCTTGCGGCCGCCCTGGCCGTGGGGCTGGGGCTGCTCGCGCTGCGCTGGGGCGGACCGGTGGCCGCGCCTCTCGGCATCGGCCTCGGCGTGTTTCTGATCCTGGGCTCGGCCACGGAGGTGTGGAGCCGCGCCTGGGCGCCCGGCCGGGGGGCGAAGCTCGCCCTGCGGCGCGCCTTCGGCCTGCCGCGCGCGACCTGGGGCGGCGTGCTGGCCCATGCCGGGATCGGCGTCACGGTGATCGGCCTCGCCGCGCAGGCCTGGAGCGGTGAGACCATCGCGTCCGCCCGGGTGGGTCAGGTTCTGGAGGTCGGCGGCTACCAGGCCAAGCTCGTGTCGCTCAGCACGCGGCCCGGCCCGAATTACACCGCCCAGGTGGCGACGCTCGAGGTCAGCCGGGCCGGCACGGGCCTCGGCACGGTTGACGCCGAGAAGCGCACCTATCCGGCGCGCGAGATGACCACCACCGAGGCCGGCCTGCTGACGGTGGGGGCGAGCCAGTTCTACGCCAGCCTGGGCGAGGTCTCTTCCGACGGCGCGGTCGGCCTGCGCCTCTACGCCAAGCCGCTGATCCTGCTGATCTGGCTCGGCGCGCTGGTGATGGCGGCCGGCGGGGCGCTGTCGCTGAGCGACAGGACCCTTCGGCTCGGGGCGCCGAGCCGGGTCGGCACCGGGCGGCTCGCCGCGGCGGAATAGGCTGCAACCAAAACCCGCACGGAGCGTTCCATCACGGGTTGGTCCGGCCTGGGCCGGGCCGGAGGCGCTGGCCATGGCCGCGATCACCGAACCGCTTTCCAGCCGAAATAGCCTCTCGGGCGCCGCGCCCGTGCAGATCCGGCAGATTGGACCAGGCGATCTCACGGCCGCGCTGCGGGACGGCTATGCCGATTTCATGGCCATGCCGAGCCACCTCGTCTTCATCGGCCTGATCTACCCAATCCTCGGCATCTTCCTGTCGAGCCT
>NZ_JAQGKF010000108.1 GCF_028290205.1 Enterovirga sp.
GAGCCCACCCCGGCCGCGCCGGCCGCTCCCGTGGCCCCGGTTGCGGGCGGAACGGCTCCGGCCGCGCCCGATCTCGCCGTGGCCCAGAGGGCGGCCATCTTCGAGGAGAATCTGGCCGATCCGCAGCAGCCCAAGGTGACCCCCGGCCGGGCGCTGTGGCGCCTGGACACGCAAAGCGGCGGCCAGGGCCAGCCGCTCGAGACCGTGGTGCGGGCCATCGTCGACCTGCCCGAGGCCAACGTGTCCATGCAGATGGTGCTGCGCCGGAACCGGGACCCGGCGCTGCCGGCCTCGCACACCATGGAGCTCACCTTCACCACGGCCCGATCCGGGGACGGGGCCCGAGTGGTGCGTGATGTCGAGCCGCCGCGCCTGAGGGGTGACGACGCCTCGACCGGGGTGCGGCTCGCCGCGCTCTCCGTGCCGGTCAAGGAGAACCTGTTCCTGATCGGCCTGTCGGACCTGCGCGGCGACATCGAGCGCAACACGGACGCGCTGCTGAACCGGAACTGGTTCGAGCTGCCGGTGCGGTTCAACACCGGGCTGCGGGCCACCGTGCTGTTTGAAAAGGGCGTTTCAGGCGAGCGCGTGATCGCGGACGCCTTCAAGCAGTGGTCGCAGCCCTGACCCGCTAGGGACCGAGCCGCCGGCGCGCGAAGGCCGGGTAGTCGTCGGCGAGATCGGCCCGCACCACCGCATCGATCTCGGCCCCGAGCGCCGCATCAGCCAGGTCCCGCTCCAGCGGCGTGCGGCAGGCGAAGCCGAAGCCGGTCAGGGTCGCGATCCCCTCCGGGGTCTCCCCGGCCGCCAGCGCGGCGAGTTCGAACCGCCCCTGCGCGAAGCCGAACACGGCCCGGCCGGTCACCAGCGCGTGCGGTCCGGCATTGCGGTCGCCGCGCTCCGGCGAGCCCGGGGCCGCGCTGACGAAATCCACCGTGTCGACCAGGGTTCGCGGGCCATGCGCCTCCCGGAAAAGGATCACCCGGGGGACCATCGGATACAGGAAGGCCGAGCCGAACGACCCTGGAAACCGGCTCCCGCGGCCCGGATAGGCCCCGGTGCCGACGAGGTTGATGCGGCCCTGCCCGTCGATCTGACCGCCTGACAGGAAGAAGGCGTCGATGCGGCCCTGGGCCGCGCAATCGAACAGCTCGCGGTTGCCGTCCGTGAAGACGTTGTGGCGTTCCGAGCCCAGCAGCGACACCCGCATGCCGGGATCGCGGCGCCGGGCCAGGAGGGCGGCTGCGGCCGGCACCGGCGATGTCGAGCCGACCGCCACATGGCCCGCGCCGTCCAGCATGCGGGCGATGCGGCCGATCATGAAATCCTGGCGGGCCCGTTCCGCGGCGCGCTCCGGGGCGTCGCCGGCCACGGTCAGGCCGCCCGCCGGCCGACGGCAAGCCGGGCCTCGGCGACATAGCGGGAGAGGTCCGCCTCGTCCGGCCCGTATTCGCCGCGCAGCCCGAGCGGGCGCGCGCCGCCCGGGGCGAGTGCGATCGCGTCCACATAGAGCGACGGCAGGGTGCCGGCGCCGGTCCGGTCGTCGGCCAGCAGGTCGCGCTCCACAATCCGCTCCACGGTGACGAGTGTGCGGCGGCTCGCATGCGCCATGGTCATCAACTCGCGCCGCACCCCGACCCAGACATTGCCGGCCGGGTCTGCCTCGGCTGCGTGGAACAGGGCGACGTCGGGCCGGATCGCCCGCACCTGGACGGTGGGCCGGCCCGTGAACGGGTCCGGCGCCACGATCCAGTCGGCGGCGCGGTGCAGGAGGAGATCCGATCCGAGGATGCCGGCGACCGGCATCGACCCGACGCCGCGCTCTGTGGCCTGCAGCCCGGCATGGATGGCCGGGCAGGTCGCGTCCCGCATCTCGATCGCGCCCTCCCGGATCGCCCGCTCGAAATGCGGCGCGCCGCCGCGCTCGCCGAGCCCGACCGCCGCGGCCTCCACGATGGCGACCGCGCCGGCGGCGATCAGCATGTCGCCCTGAAAACCGAGGCTCGGCACCCCGACCAGATGCAAGCGGCGCGGCCGGCGCCCGATCAGCGCCCGGATCGCCGCCATGGCGCAGCCGGAATAATCGGGCGGCAGGGCCACCACGCTGCCGTCCCGGATCGGGGCGACCAGATCCTCCAGGGTCTCGACGAGACGGGCCATCGGGCGACCTCCGTGCCGGCCGAGCCTAGACCCGTGCTGGGGGCGCGGCGAGTCCGGCGCGCGGGCCCTCGGCCGTTCCGCCTACCACTCGTATTGCGCCCCGATCCCGACGGAGGACTTGCCGGTCGCGCCGACCTCGCCCTGGAGGCGAATCTCGTCGGTGATGCGGACATCCACACCGATCCCGGTATCGGCTGCCGAGGAGCCGCCCTTGATGCCGACCGTGACCCGGTCGCCCAGCGCCCGCTGCAGGCCGAGGCCGATCCCGCCCGAGGAGCCGAGCCCGATATCGAGCCCGGTGAGGCCGAGCGAGCGCCGCAGCCCCTCGAAGGCGTCACCGCTCTCGCCGCCGGAAAGCTGGGCCGCGGCCTGCGCGAGGGCGAGCGCCTGAAAGGCCGAGAGCTGGCCCGAGGGCGAGTTGAACAGGAGCCGCGACAGAACCTCGTCCTGCGGCAGGGCGGGGCTCGACGTGAACTCGAAACGGGGGTCGCTGGAGGGTCCGGTGACGGCCACCTGGATCGCCGCCCCGCCGGCATTGGTGCTGGCCACGAAATCGAGCTCCGGCGTCAGGTCCCCCGTGAAGGTCAGGCGGCCGCGGCTGAACTCGAGCCGCGAGGTGACGATCTGCAATGTGCCGCGCCGGAGATCGAAGGCGCCGTTCGCGACGGGTTTGGCGAGTGTTCCGGTGAGCCGCAGCGCGCCGCCGAGCTCCGCGTTGAGCCCGCGGCCCCGCACCACGATGCGGCCGGGTGCGTTCAGCACCAGGTCGAGCCGGGCGTCGAAGGGCGGCGCCGCCCGGCCGCCCTTGCCCTTGGCCTTGCTCTCCTGGGCCAGGCGGGCCCGGGTGGTGCGCGTCGGGTGGATGTGGCGGGTGTTGGGCAGGGGGCGGAGCGTTGCCGAGAAGCTCTCCGGGACGGTGATGTCGGCCGAGATCAGGTCGACCCGGCCGGCTACCCGGGGATCGCGGGCCAGCGGGCCGGACAGGGTGATGTCGAGATTGGCGACCGCGGTGGCCAGCCCGCTCCGGACCAGCTCGGCATTCCGGCCCACGACCCGGATCTCGCCCGGGAAGCCGGCGGCCGGATCGACGCGAACCCGGCCCGAGGCCGTGATGGCGCCGCCGTTGCGCGTGGCCGCGCGGGCGTTCTCCACGGTGACCTCCTGGCCCCGCGCCACAAGGCGGGCCGTGATGCCGGTGAGCGCGATGCCCTGCTGGGCATCCGAGAAACTGCCGCCCGCGAGCGTCGCCGAGCCGGTCGCCTCCGGGGCGGCGAGCGTGCCGGTGACGCGGGCGTCCACGGCAATGCGGCCGGTGAGCCGACGTCCGCCCGAGGCCAGGAGGCCGCTGGTGGCCGCCCCTGCATCGACCCCGCCGCGGATCGCCAGGTCGAGCGCGCCGGTCCCGTCCGCAGGCACCGAGCCCGTGATCGCCAGGTTGCCGGCCCGGCCGGCCCGGATGTCGGCCTCGAGGGTGGCCCGGCCCCCGGCCAGGCGGCCGGACGCCGCGATGTCGATCCGGGGCAGGCCGAGGCCGCGGATCTGCGGCGCGGACAGGTTGGCGATGCGCGCCCTGTATTCGCCGGTCGGGGCCGAACTCGTGCCGGCGATGCGGGCTTCGCCCTCCAGCGTGCCCGAGAGGCCGAGGCCGGGCGACAGGATCTCGGCTGTGGCGAGCGGCACGGCCCGGGCCTCGACCCGCAGATCGAGGCGGGAGCCCACCGCCCCGCTCACGGACAGGCGCCCCGAGCCGAGCGCCACGGCGAGGTTCTGGATGTCGGCCCCGGCCCCGCCCGGCAGGACCGTAACCGTGGCCGGGTTTGCGAGCGCGAGCCGCTGCCCGTCCCGTGTGGCCGTGAGCTGCGCCAGTTCGATGCGGATGCGCTCGCCCGGGATCACTCTGGCCCGGCCCTCCAGATCGAATCCGCGGGCCGCGGCGGACAGCGTGACGTCGGAGGCCTGGGCCGTGCCTTTGGCGACCAGCCGGAGCCGGGACAGGCTCTCGCCGCCATAGCTCGCCTCGTCGATCCGGATCTGGCCGTCGATCACCGGCCGGCGGTAGATGTCGGCGAGGCGCAGGTCGGCCTCGGCCCGGTTCACCGTCACGCCGTAGACGCTGACCCGCGTCGCATCCAGTTTCACCTGGGCGCCTTGCCCGCCGTTGCTCCCCTCCAGCGTGATGTCGGCTTCCACGGTGCCGACGGCCCGAGTCAGAAGGAGGGGTGACAGGTCGTCGAGATTCGGCGCGCTGAGCATGAGCCGCCCGCGCGCAATGCTGGCCGCATCAAGGGCGACGTCGCCCCGCAGCGACACGGTGCCGACCCGGAGCTCCAGTCCGTCCAACCGGTACTCGCCGGCCGGCCGCGCCACGCGAAACCCGCCTCGGGCCGGCTTGCCGTCGACGATGCCATCCAGCCGCACGGTCCCCTCGAGTGCGCCGGTGGCGTCCTTGAGGTCGAGCCCGAGCGTCAGGCGCGGGATCGGCCGCCCGAGCGCCGCCGCGTCCGCGATGGCGAGTTCGGCCACGACATTCGGGCGCTGCAGCCCGCCGGTCACGGTGGCGGTGAGCCCGGCCCGGCCGCGGACGCGGGCGTCGAGGCGCTGGAGGTCCGGGAGCGTCGCCGAAACCCGCAGGTCGGCGCTGTCCTGGGCCAGGAGGCCGTTCACCTCCGCCCGGGCATTGCCGCTCGTGAGCTGCAGCGCCTCGAAGCGATAGCCGCCGGTCGGCTCGACCCGGAGGGTGCCGCCGAGCGCGAGCCGTCCCGCAAAGGCCCCGTCCACGGCCGCGATGCCCGTGGCAAAGCGGGTAATCTCACCGTCCAGCGTGGCGTTCAGCCGCCGGGCGCGGGGGGTTCCTTCGATCTCGGCCGCGACCGCGGCCCGGCCGGCCAGGGTGAGGCCGGCGACGTCGCCGAACGGCCGCAGGCTGGCGGCCTCGAACGCGACCCGGCCCCGGACCTCGTCCGAGCCCAGCCGGCCGGCATAGCGCGCCGTGAAGGTCGGGCTCGTGACGACGAGCGACTCGGCCTCGACCACCCCACCGGTGGTCGCCGTGCCCCGGAGGGCGAGGGTGAGCGTGTCCCCGAGCGCGCGGGCAAGGCCGGGGTCGGACGGGACCAGCCCGGTCGCCCGGGCGTCGGCCGTGATGGCGAGCTGGGTCGCTCCGCCCGGCGTGGTGCCGGCCGCACTCGCCCTGAAGGTCGCGTCGAGCCCGGCCAGCCGGCCGGCCTCCGTTCGGACGTCCTCGGCCTGAAGCGTCGCGTCCATGTTGGGAGCGGTGAGCGGCCCGGTGACCCGGCTCTGAAAGCTCAGGCGGCGGATTTCGGTCGCACCCGCGCCCGTGCTGCCGGGCCGGTTCTGGAGGTTTGCGGCCGCGACCGTGAGGTCGGCGATGCCGTCCGGGCCGATGCGGCCCGCGACGTCGACGCGGGCGGCCGCGGCCACGAGATGCACGGCCTCGACGCCGATCGCGCCATCATCGCCGAACAGGAGCCCGCCCGTGAGCCGGGTGGTGCCGGCGAAGACGGGTGAGACGGCACCGGGCAGGAGAGCCTCGAGGCGGGCCTGCAGGTCGAGTGCCAAGCGTCGCGCCGCCCCGTCGCGGGCGAGGGTCGCCGAGCCGGTGGCCCCGAGACCCTCGCCTGCGTCAAGTGCGAGCCGGGCCGCGAAGGCATCCAGCGTGCCCTCGCCCGTCACCTCGAGCTTCACGGGCGGCTGCCCCGGCAGGTTCGCGGCCCGGGCCACGATGCCGCCGGCGGGTTCGTCGACGACGACCGAGAGCGTCAGGCGCTGGCCCTGCGGCACGAGGCCTAGCCGGATCGCGGCCGTGCCGGGCTGGTCGAGCCGGCGGGCGTCCAGCGTCAGCTCCAGGCCCTCGCTCGTGTTGTTGCTGAGGCGCGCCCGGCCATTCGCCGTGACCCGGGCATCGGTGCCGATCAGCGGCTCGCCCAGCTTGAGTTCGGCGAGTTGAAAGGCCTCGATCTGCACCTTCACGGGCAGTTCCGGCAGGATCGGGTCGTTCTCGCCAGGAACCTGACCCTCCGCCGGAATCGGGCGGCGCCGGATGTCCAGCACTCCGATCTCGAGGCGGTCGATCTCCAGCCGGCGCTGCAACAGCGCAAGGCGCCGCCACACGATCCGGGCACGGTCCAGCCGAAGCCAGACGCCGTCCCGGTCTGAGATCTCGATGTCCCGGATGGTCGCGTCGGAGGACAGCGCGCCCTCCACGGCCCCGATCGTGACCCGGGTCGCCGGCGTGGACAGGGCGCGCGAGATCAGGCTCGCCAGCACGCCCCGCTCGTCGTCGCCGGAGCCGCCGAACTGCGCCAGCGCCGCGCCTCCGAGCAGGAGGAGGACGGCAAGACAGGCTGCGAGGAAGCGGACGGCGCGCATCAGAACGCCTGCCCGATGGAGACATAGAGAACCACCGGCTGGTCGCCGCGGCGCGGGTTGATGGGGAAGGCCACGTCGAGCCGGAGCGGGCCGATGCCGGTGTAGTAGCGGAGCCCGATGCCGGCCGACATCTGCACGGCGTCCTTGAGGCGGATGTCCGGCACCCGGTCGGAAAAGGCTCCGCCGGCGTCGAAGAAGGGAACGACCCCGATGCTGTCCGTGACCTTGATCCGGGCCTCGATATTGGCCTCGAACAGCGAGCGCCCGCCCACGATGAAGCCGAACGGTCCCCGCGGCGCCACCGTCTGATAGCGGTAGCCCCGGATCGAGCCGCCGCCGCCGGCATAGAAGCGGTAATTGGACGGGATCTCGCGGAGGTCGGAGGGCGCATCCAGCAGGCTGCCGACGCCGATGCGCCCGGCCAGGATGTAGTCCCTGTCCTCGTCCAGCGCGTAGTAGGTCGAGGCGTCCGCCGTGGCGCGGGTCATGCCCACGGAGGAGCCCAGAAAGGTCGGGTAGGGCGTCACCGCCGCATTGATGCGCACGCCCTCGCTCGGATCCAGCGGCCGGTCGGTGTTGTCGAACTTCACCGTCAGGGGCAGGCCCACGAGCTGGTAATCGACATTCGAGATCACGTCCGAGGTCTGGCCCCGCTCGTATTTGAGCCCGAAGGTCGCCGACAGCGTCTCGTCGACGCGGTAGCGGAAGCCGGTCGTGGCGCCGCCGAGCCGGTAGGTGTAGCCGCCGAAACGCGGGCTGCCGACGCGGTTGCGCTCGACGATGCCGTCGAAGGTGTAATCGAAGCGGCTGCCCCACAGGGCCGGTTTCAGAAAGCTCGCCGTGAAGCGGGCGCCGAGGTCCGACGGCTTGAGGTCGCCGGGCTTCTTGATCCGGGTGCCGTCGTTGCGGGGCGCCAGGAAGGCCGCCCCTTCGAGCCTCAGCCGCTCGGCCTCGCCGAACAGGTTGCGGTTCTCGTAGAACACCCGGCCGGTCGGCCCGTCCACGGTGGAATAGGCGGCCGCGAAGCCGACGAGGTTCGGCGCGCGGTCGGTGACATCGACGAAAATGGGCAGGTTGCCATAGGCGTCCAGCGCCGTCCCTTCCCGGACCCGGACCGAGCCGACGGCCGGGATGGTGGCGACCGATTTGCGCGTGTCCTCGAGCCGCTTCGGCCGGTAGGGCTCGCCCTCGTCCAGGTAGATGAACGACCGCACCACGGATTGCGGGAAGGTGCGCGGCCCCTCGATGGCGACCGCGCCGATGCCGGCCTGCGGCCCCGGGGAAACCAGAAACGCGACGTCCATGGTCAGGGCGGCGTGGTCCACCACCGGCGCGGGCGGCGTCACCTTGACGAGCGGGTAGGAGCGGTCCCGCAGCCAATCGCTGATCCGGGCCACGGCGGCCCGGAGGTCGGCCGAGCGGGCCGGGTCGCCGGGCGACAGCTTCAGAACCCGGAACGGCAGGGTGTCCTCGGAAAAGGGCCGGCGCGTCTCCGCATCCAGCACCTCGATCGTCCGAAGCCTGAACAGCGGCCCGGTCTCGGCCAGCACCGTCACCGGCACCCGGGCCCGGCCCCGGTAGCCGTTGGCCGCGCGGGCGGCCGCGCCCTCCCGGTCGAGGCCGATTTCGAGCGGCTGGCCGGCCACCGAGATGACCACGCGGGCGTTGTAGTAGCCCTGGCTCCACAGGGCGTCGATGAGCGGCGCGAAATCGGCCTGGGCGCGCTGCACCAGGCTCGACCCGTCCGGAGGCGCGTCCTGGCGCAGACGGTACAGGTTCGAGACCTGCTGCATGGCGCCCTCGACGCTGTCGTCGCCCCGGGCCTCGAAGGTGACCTCGTAGGGAAGCGTGCTGGCGCTCGGCTCCGGCGCCTCCTCGGCGAACAGGCCGAAGAGGTCGAACGCCACCGCTCGGCCGCCGCCCGCCACCGTGAGGCAGAGGAGAACCAGGAAAGTCAGGAGCGCCTTGTCGGCTCCGAACCTATACGCACGCGGCATCCAGCTTCCGACCTTCCCGTGTCGCCTCTGGCGAGCACAACCCTCGTTGCGGCCCTCGCTGCTACCGCCCAGATCCGGCGAACATACGCCCCAGATGGCCCCCTCGCCACGCGCCCCGGGACGTTCCGCCGGGCCTATGGCCCCTTCGCAACACTGGGGCACAATGGCATGAAGAGGTTGCGGCCGCCTCAGCGAGCCGGGCCGGGAGCCTCAGCGGTACCATGGCGGACGAGACGGCGACCGCGCCGGAGCGGCGCGACTGGCGCGCCGACGTCGAGCGCCGGGACGAGGCCGAGCCCTCCCGCGGCGACTTCGTCCGCGCCTCCGAACAGGGCCGCGGACGAGGGGCGATGGCACCGCCCGACATCCCCTGGCGTGGCTGGCGCGACATCGGCTGGCGCGTGGTGCTGGCCGTCCCGGAGGACCGGGTGCTGGCGACCGCCGGCAGCGTGGCCTTCTTCGCCCTGCTGGCCTTCTTCCCGGCGGTGGCCGTCGTGGTGTCGCTTTACGGCATCGTGGCCGACGTCCGGACAATCGGGGACCACCTCGCCCTGCTTGCCGGCATCCTGCCGGAGGGCGTCATCGCCCTGATCCGGGATCAGATCGCCCTGATCATCTCGAAGGAGGCGAAGACGCTGTCCGTCGCCTTCGCGGGCAGCCTGGCGGTGGCCCTGTGGAGCGCCAATAGCGGGGTGGCGGCGCTGTTCGATGCGTTGAACGTCGTCTACGGCGAAAAGGAGAAGCGCTCGCTGCTGCGCTTCTATACGACCACGTTCCTGTTCACGCTCGGGGCCGTGGCTTTCGTGCTGCTCGCGGTTTTGGCGGTGGTGGTCATGCCCGTGACGCTCCGGGTGGTCGGGTTCTCGCTGCCGGCCGAAGCCGTCCTGTCCATCCTGCGCTGGCCGGTTCTTCTGGTCGCGGTCGTGCTCGGCCTCGCCGCTCTGTACCGCTTCGGCCCGAGCCGTGCCGACGCGCGTTGGAGCTGGGTCTCGGTCGGCAGCACCGCGGCGGCCCTCCTCTGGATCGCGGTCTCCATGGGCTTCTCCTGGTACGTGTCGAGTTTCGACAGCTACAACAAGGTCTACGGCTCCCTCGGGGCCGGTGTCGGCTTCATGGTCTGGATCTGGATCTCGGTCGTGATCGTGCTGATCGGCGCCGAGCTGAACGCCGAGATGGAGCACCAGACGGCGCGCGACACCACCACCGGCCCGGAGAGGCCGCTCGGCGAGCGCGGCGCCACCATGGCCGACCATATCGGGCCGGCCCAGGTGTGAGCGGCGGCGGGCGGGCCCGCACCCGCCGGCGCGCCAGGGAGGAGGGGACATGACGGTCAGAGTGGAGAGGGACGGCCCGGTCACCACGGTGATCAATGACCGTCCGGAGGCCCGCAACGCCTGCGACCCCGAGACCTCGGACGCCCTGCAGGCGGCCTTTCTCGCCTTCGACGCCGATCCGGAGGCCCGGGTGGCGGTGTTTTGGGGGGCGGGCGGCACCTTCTGCGCCGGCTGGGACCTGACCTACGCCGCCGAGCTCGGCGATCCCGAGAGGTTTCGCGAAAGCGTGGCGGAGGGCCTGGCCTTTCCGGCCGAGGGCGGCCCGGCCCCGCGCGGCCCGATGGGCCCGTCGCGCCTGCAACTGTCGAAACCCGTGATCGCGGCGGTCGAGGGCGCGGCCGTGGCGGGCGGCATGGAACTCGCGCTCTGGTGCGACGTGCGGGTGATGGCCGCGACCGCCTTCTTCGGCGTCTATTGCCGGCGCTGGGGCATTCCGCTGATCGACGGCGGCACGGTGCGGCTGCCGCGGCTGGTCGGGCAGGGGCGGGCGCTGGAGATCATCCTGACGGGCCGCAAGGTTTCGGCCGAGGAGGCGCTCCGCATCGGGCTGTGCGAAACGGTGGTCGCGCCCGGGCAGGCCCGCGAGGCCGCCGAAGCGATGGCCCGGGAGATCGCCCGCTTCCCGCAGGAGGCGGTGCGGGCCGACCGCCTCAGCGTGCTGACCGGCCACGGCTTGCCGGCGCGGACCGCCCTTGAGCAGGAATGGCACAACGGCATCCTGGCCCATCTGCGGGAGGGCGCGGCCGGTGCGGGCCGCTTCGCCGGCGGGCTCGGGCGCGGCGGCGATTTCAGCCGAATCTGACGGGAGAGCGCCATGCTGCGGTCCATCGACGGGCAGGTTGCCTGGATCACCGGGGCCGGATCGGGCATCGGCCAGGCGGCGGCGCTGGCGCTCGCCGGGGCGGGCGTCGCCGTGGTGCTGACCGGGCGCCGCCGCGAAGCGCTGGAGAACAGTGCGGCGCGGATCCGGGAGGCCGGCGGCAGGGCCTCGGTGGCGCCGGCCGACGTCGCGGTCGCGGCCGAGGTGGAGCGGGCCTTCGGCCAAGTCGAGGCCGAACACGGCCGCTGCGACATCCTGGTCAACGCGGCCGGGCTCAACGTGCCGAAGCGGAGCTGGAGCGAGATCGAGACCCGGGGCATCGACCAGGTGATCGCCGCCGATCTCAACGGGCCCTTCTACACCTCCCGGGCCGTGCTGCCCGTGATGCGGGCGCAGGGGGGCGGCCTGATCATCCAGATCTCGTCCTGGGCCGGGCGCCACGTGTCCCGGCTGAGCGGGCCCGCCTACGCGGCCGCCAAACACGGCCTCGTCGCCCTGTCCGAGAGCCTGAACCAGGAGGAATGCGGCTCCGGCATCCGGTCCTGCTGCCTCTGCCCCGGCGAGGTCGCGACACCGATCCTCGATCAGCGGCCCGTGCCGGTGAGCGCGGAGGACCGCGGCCGCATGCTGCAACCCGAGGACCTCGGCGACACCGTGCTCTTCGTGGCCCGGCTGCCGGCCTCGGTCTGCATCAACGAGATCCTGATGAGCCCGACCTGGAACCGCGGCTACCTGGCCGCCGGCGCGGTCTAGCCCGGCGCGGACGCGGCTGTCAGGCCGCGCGGGCGGAAGCCGTGTCCGAGAACACCGCCGTCAGCGCCGCCACGAGCTTGTCGATATCGGCGTCCGTGTGCAGCGGCGACGGCGTGATGCGCAGCCGTTCGGTGCCGCGCGGCACCGTCGGGTAGTTGATGGGCTGCACGTAGATGCCATAGGCCGACATCAGGAGGTCCGAGATCTCCTTGCAGCGGACTGCGTCGCCGACCATCACGGGCACGATGTGGCTGTCGTTGGCGAGGTGCGGGATCCCGGCCGCGTCGAGCCGCGCCCGCAGGGTCGCGACGCGCTCCTGCTGGCGCTCCCGCTCGGCCGCCGAGCCCTTGAGGTGGCGCACGGAGGCAAGGGCCCCGGCCGCCACATGCGGCGGCAGCGCGGTCGTGAAGATGAAGCCGGACGCGAAGGAGCGCACGAAGTCGCACAGCGCGGCCGAGGCCGCGATGTAGCCGCCGATCACGCCGAAGCCCTTGGCCAGCGTGCCCTCGATCACGGTGAGCCGGTCGGACAGCCCCTCGCGCTCGGCGATGCCGCCGCCGCGCGGCCCGTACAGGCCGACCGCGTGCACCTCGTCCAGATAGGTCATGGCGCCGTGCGCCTCGGCCACGTCGCAGAATTCGGCGATCGGCGCGATGTCGCCGTCCATGGAATAGACCGACTCGAAGGCGATCAGCTTCGGCCGGGACGGATCGAGCCCCGCGAGCTTGCGGGCCAGGTCCTCGGGATCGTTGTGGGCGAAGATGCGGGCCTCGGCCCGGGAATGCCGGATGCCCTCGATCATGGAGGCATGATTCATGGCGTCCGACAGCACGACGCAGCCGGGCAGGCGGGCGGCCAGCGTCGACAGGGTGGCCCAGTTCGACACATAGCCGGAGGTGAAGAGGAGCGCCGCCTCCTTGCCGTGCAGGTCGGCGAGTTCGTCCTCGAGCAGCACGTGGGCATGGGTCGTGCCCGAGATGTTGCGGGTGCCGCCGGCGCCCGCGCCGCAGCGGTCGAGCGCGCCGTGCATGGCCTCCAGCACCAGCGGGTGCTGGGCCATGCCGAGATAGTCGTTGGAGCACCACACGGTGACCTCGCCGGGCCCCCGCTCGCCGCGGTGGCTGGCCCGCGGAAAGGCGCCGGCCTGCCGCTCGAGATCGGCGAAGACGCGGTAGCGGCCTTCCCGTCGCAACTCGTCCAGGTTCCGCTTGAAGAACGCTTCGTAGTTCATGGCCCGACCCTCCCGCAGGTCACGCTCCTCGTCGCGCCCCATCCGCTCCACCCGCTCTGCGCCGGCCCTGCGCCCGGCGTCCCCGGTCTCTTCTCATTGGACCGATGCGCAAGTCCAGATCCGGCGATGGTGCGGCATGTCGCATGGGGCGGTCTGCCCCGGCACGGGTGGGCCAGGCGGAGCCACCGTCGCGCCGAGCCGAACCCGCCGATCCGATCAGGCAGCCGTTGACCGGACCGCCCGTCGCAGGCTAGGTGACGGTCAGGCACCCGTAGCTCAGCTGGATAGAGCGTTGCCCTCCGAAGGCAAAGGTCACACGTTCGAATCGTGTCGGGTGCGCCACCCCCTCGCCAAGCCGTAGCCGGGCCCCCTCGCTCGCCCTGAAGAGCCGGTTTCCCGCAGCGCCGAGCCGCGCCGCCGCCCGCTATCTGGCCCGGAAGGGCAACACCCGCCCCTCGTCCGCGGTCTTCACGCTCCGGGCAATGGCCCGCTCCAGGTCCTCCTGGAAGAACGGCTTGCTGAGGCGGA
>NZ_JAQGKF010000127.1 GCF_028290205.1 Enterovirga sp.
GCGGCCTGGGTGACGTCGCTCACCACAGCAATCGAATCCGCCCCCTGCCCGTAGACGCCCGGCGCCCGTTCCAGCGTGATGCCGCCGATGGCGACCAGCGGCACCGCGCCGATGCGGCGCTTCCACTGCGCGATCCGGTCGAGCCCCTGCGGGGCAAAGCGCATCGCCTTGAGCGTGGTCGGGTAGATCGGCCCGAGCGCCACGTAATCCGGGTCCTGCCGCAGCGCGATCTCCAGCTCCTCCTCGTCATGCGTCGAGAGGCCGAGCGTCAGGCCCGCCCGGCGGATGGCCGGCATGTCGGCGTCCGCCAGGTCCTCCTGGCCGAGATGGAGATGGGCGGCCCCGGCCTCGATGGCCGCCTGCCAGTGGTCGTTGACCACGAGCCTGGTGGCCGTGCCGGCTGTGCGGGCAAGCGCCTCGGCGACCAGCGCGCGGGCCTCGCCCGCCGGGACGTCCTTGGCCCGCAACTGCACGGTGCCGACGCCGAGGCGGGTCAGGCGGGACACCCAGTCGAGCGTGGCGACGACGGGGTAGAAGCGGTCCGGATAGGGTCTCATCCTGCGGCGTGCCAGAACGGGGTGCCGACCACCGGCGTCGAGGGCGTGGCAAAGTCCCGGGCCGGCATCAGGCCGGCCTCGTGGCCGACCCGGCCCGCCTCGACCGCGAGCGCGAAAGCCCGGGCCATGGCGACCGGGTCGTCGGCCTTGGCCACGGCCGTGTTGAGCAGGACGCCGTCATAGCCGAGTTCCATGGCGTCGGCGGCATGCGACGGCGCGCCGAGGCCGGCATCCACGATCAGCGTCACCTCCGGCAGGCGCTGACGCAGCGTGCGGAGCGCGGCCCGGTTGGTGATGCCCTGGCCGCTGCCGATGGGCGAGGCCCAGGGCATCACCACGCGGCAGCCCGCCTCGACCAGGCGCTGCGCCACCGTGAGGTCCTCGGTCGTGTAGGGAAACACCTCGAACCCATCGCGGAGCAGGATGCCGGCGGCCTCGACCAGCCCGACCACGTCCGGCTGCAGGGTCTCGTCGTCGCCCACCACCTCGAGCTTGATCCAGGGCGTGCCGAACAGTTCGCGGGCGAGTTCGGCCGTGGCGACCGCCTCCTTCACGGTGCGGCAGCCGGCGGTGTTCGGCAGCACCTTCACGCCGAGCCCCTGGATGATGCGCCAGAACGCATCGCCGGCCCGTCCGCCGGCCGCTTCGCGCCGCACCGACACCGTGACGATGCCGGCCCCGGAGGCCCTGATCGCGGCCTCCATGACGGCGGGCGACGGATAGAGCGCGGTGCCGACGAGGAGCCGCGAGGCGACCTCCTGTCCATAGAGCTGCATGGCCGTTCCTCTCAGCCGCCCTGCCGCGGCGTGACGATCTCGATCTCGTCGCCCTCGGTGACTTCGACCTCGGCCCAGCGGGCCCGCCGGACGATTTCCCGGTTCACGGCCACGGCCAGGAAGCCGCCCTCGTAGCCGAGTTCGGCCAGGAGCTCCGGAATGCGGGCGGAGCCGATCTCTGCCCGCTCGCCGTTCACTGTCACGACCATCGCATCACCTCGTTGTCGCGCAGCCCGGACGCGACGTAGTTCGCGACCACCTCGCCGAGCGCCGGCGCGAGCAGGAAGCCGTGCCGGTACAGGCCGTTGACGCTGATCTTCGAGCCGCTCACCGCGATCCGGGGCGCGTGGTCCGGATAGGCTGGCCGCAGCGCGGTGCCGAGTTCCAGGATGCGGGCCTCGCCGAAGGCCGGGTGCAGCGTATAGGCCGCCGTGAGCAGCTCCAGCGCGGACCGGACGCTGACGCCGGACACGTCCTCGCTTTCGATCGTGCTCGCGCCGATCAGGAAGCGGCCGCCGGGCCGCGGCACCACATAGAGCGGCCAGCGCGGATGCATCAGCCGCACGGGTCGGCGCAGGGTCACCTCGTCGGTCGCAACCAGAGCGGTCTCGCCCTTGACGCCGCGCAGCTCCGGCAGGTCGGCCCGCGCGGAGAGCCCGCGGCAATCCACGAGCGGCCCCGCGGCGGCGGCCGGATCCACGGCAGCCCCGAACCGGATCGGCACACCGCGGCGCTGCAATTCGGCATGAAGCGCCGGCAGCACGGCCCGCGGCTCGACATGGCCCTCGTCGGGAAAGAACAGGCCGGTCCGGAAGCGGCCCGCGAGCGCCGGCTCGAGCTCGGCGATCTCGCTTTCGCCGACCTGCCGGTGGCCGCTGGTCTGGCGCGCGAAACGGTCGAGATCGCCGCGGTCGCGCGGATGGGACACAACCAGCGAGCCGAGCAGCGCGGTCTCCGGCAGGTGGCGCCGCCACAGGTCGATCGAGCGTCGCCCGAGCCTGATCACGACGGGCTCGGCGCCGTCGCTCTCGCAGCCCGGCGCCAGCATGCCGCCGGCCCACCGGCTGGTGGACCCCATGAGATCGGGCCCGTCGCGCTCGTGCAGGGCGACCGGGACGCCGGCTTCGCTCAGCATCAGGGCCGTCCAGGTGCCGCAGATGCCGGCGCCGATCACCGCCACCTCTTGCGAGCCCGCCCTCGCCCATGCCTCGTCGCTGTTCCGCATCTCCGTCCCTCCGCCGATGTGAGTCGGATCAGGTTCAAAGGGTTCGGCCCGAACCACCGGTTCGGCTGGCCGTCTCAGCCCGACAGGGCACCCCTCGGATGTTCCCAATGTGTGCAAACGGAGCAGATTCGGCAAGACGTCCCGTCAGGAGCCGAATTGCGCCCCGAGCCGCTCCAGATACTCGGCCAGGTCAAGCTGGCCGACCTTCTCGCCAAACACGAAAACGGTTCCGGGCTCGACGGCCAACGGGCCCTCCGGAGTCTCGATCACGACGGCCGCCGTGCAGCACCACGCCCCGTCCGGGCGGTGCTCGAAGGATTCCAGGATGGTGCGGTGGTCGGACACCTTCATGGCCTGGCCTCCCCGAGCGCCCGCGGCAGAGACCGGGCGAGCCGGTCGGCCCATTCCGCCTGGCCGGCCGCGTCACCCACGAGATCCTGCCGGATCTCGATCCCGACATGAACGAGGCCGCGCCGCTCGCCGTGCAGCGGGATGGTGCAGTCGGTCTCGTCGCTCACCGCATAGGGCTCGTTGTCGCCGACCACGAGTCCGGCCTCGCCCGCCAGCACCCGGCGGAGCGGTCCGGCGAGACGGGCGTCGCGCCCATACAGCGTGCCGACATGCCACGGGCGGCTCTCGCCGAGATACACCGGGGTGAAGCTGTGCAGGGCGATCAGCACCGTCTCCTGTCCGGCCTCTGCGCGCCGGTCGATCTCGGCCGCGAGGCGCTCGTGATAGGGCCGGAACACCTCCCGGATGCGCCGCTCGCGGTCCGGCTCGGTGAGTCCTTCATTGCCCGGAATGGGGGTGGCCTCGCTGATCGCCGGCACCGAGTTCGGCACCTGCGGCGGCCGGTTGCAGTCGATCACCAAGCGCGAATAACGCTGCTCCACGAGCGTCGCATCCAGGGCCTCGGAGACGCGCCGCGCCACTGCGGAGGCGCCGATGTCCCAAGCGATGTGCCGCTCGAACTCCGACTCGGCGAGGCCGAGGCGTCCGAGGCTTTGCGGAACCAGCCGGCCGGCATGGTCGCAGGCGAGCAGAAAGGGGGAGCTGCCGCGGGGCCTGTGCAGGTCCACCGGGGGCGGGTCGCCCGGTCCGAGAAGGCTCGTGCCGCTATCCATCCGGTCCGTCTCTGCCGCCAGCCGGGGCGACCGGGGGCGATCTAGCGCAATTGGCTCGGAACCTGCTAGCCCGTACCCTGGGGGGCAGATGGGATTGCTTCGGATCAGGCACGAGACCCGGTATCGCTACCGCTCGCCGGTGGCGCTGGGCGAGCATCGACTGATGCTCCGGCCGCGCGAAACCTACGACCAGCGCCTGGTCGAATACGACCTCGACATCAGGCCCGAGCCGGCGAGCGTCACCTCCGCCGAGGACGCGTCCGGCAATCTCATCACTACGATCGGGTTCAGCCGGCGCACGCGCGACCTGTCGCTGGTCGCCACCATGACGGTGGAGCACACGGCGTTCCGGGAGGCCGCCCTGTCGATCGCCGAGCACGCCCGCACCTGCCCGTTCTCCTATGGGGCGGAGGAGATGCCCGATCTCGCCCGCTTCATCGAGCGCCAGCACCCCGACGGGCAACATGCGGTGGACGGCTGGGCGCGGGCGATCCTGGCGGAGGATCCCGACCGGGCCACCTGGAGCTTCGTGAAGCGGCTGAACGCCGCCATCCGGCGCGAGTTCTGCTATCTGCGCCGGGAGGAGGCCGGGATCCAGGCCCCGAGCGACACGCTGCGCCTGCGCGCCGGCTCCTGCCGCGATTTCGCGGTGCTCCTGGCCGAGGGGCTGCGCACCCAGGGCATCGCGGCGCGGTTCGTGTCCGGCTACCTGCAGGTCCGAGGGGGGGACGAGGTCGTGCGCCAGGCGGGGGGCTCGACCCACGCCTGGATCCAGGCCTACCTGCCGGGCGGCGGCTGGATCGACCTCGACCCGACCAGCGGCGAAGTCGGCAACGGCGAACTGGTCCGCGTGGCCGTGGTCAGGGATCCCGCCCAGGCCTCCCCCGTTTCCGGAAGCTTCATCGGCTTTCCGAGCGATTTCATCGATATGACCGTCTCGGTCAGCGTCGCGGGCGAAAGGCCCAGGCGGGCGGAGACACAGAGACCGGCCGCAGCGGCGTGAGCGGCCGGGGAGGAGCGCCCGATGAAGATCCGTTGCGGCTACGAGATCGCCTACGACATTGGCTCGCCCTCGCCGATGATCCTGCTCCTCAACCTCGCGCCCGACCGCGCCGGGGACATCGTGGAAGGGGAGGACAAGGTCAGGTTCTCGCGGCCGGTCGAGCATAGCGAGTACCGCGACCTGTTCGGCAACCGCTGCGTCCGCCTGCTGGCGCCGCCCGGGCCACTCGTGATGAGCAACGACTTCGTGGTGCGGGACAGCGGCCTCCCCGACGAGGTGGCCGCCCAGGCCGTCCAGCACCCGGTCCAGGAGCTTCCCTCCGAGGTGCTCGTCTACCTGCTCGGCAGCCGATATTGCGAAACGGACCGGATCTCCGACCAGGCCTGGTCCTTGTTCGGCCAGGTGCCCAAGGGCTGGCCGCTGGTCCAGGCCATCGTCGACTACGCCCACAGCCGGATCGCCTTCGGCTACCAGCATGCCCGGCCGACCAAGACCGCCTTCGAGGCGCACCAGGAGCAGAAGGGCGTCTGCCGCGACTTCGCCCATCTGGCGGTCACGCTGTGCCGCTGCATGAACATCCCGGCCCGCTACGCCACCGGCTATCTCGGCGACATCGGCGTGCCGCCGGTGGATGACCCGATGGACTTCTCGGCCTGGTTCGAGGTCTATCTCGGCGGGCGCTGGTACACGATGGACGCTCGCCACAACGTCCCGCGCATCGGCCGCGTGGTGATGGCGCGGGGCCGCGACGCCACCGACGTCGCCATCGTGACGAGCTTCGGCGACTGCACCCTGACCGGGTTCAAGGTCGTCACGGAGGAGGTGCCGGACGGCGCCTAGCGGGCGGCGGCGCCCGGCCGGTCACACGCCCGTCTTTCCAGGAAAGCGGCACAGATCCCGGATCGAACAGCCCGGGCAGTCCGGCACCCGCGCCTTGCAGGTGTAACGGCCGTGCAAGATCAGCCAGTGGTGGGCGTGAACCAGGAATTGGGGCGGGATGCGTCGCTCCAGCCCGGCCTGCATCTCGTCCGGTGTTCCGGCGATCACGATGGGAACGCGGTTCGAGACCCGGAACACATGGGTGTCCACCGCGATGGTCGGCACGCCGAAGGCGACGTTGAGCACCACGGAGGCCGTTTTCGGCCCCACCCCCGGGAGGCTCTCGAGATAGGCCCGGTCCGGCGGCACCACCCCGCCCTGCTCGGCCAGCAGCCGTTGCGACAGCGCGACGACATTCCTGGCCTTGGTCCTGAACAGGCCGATGGTGCGGATGTGTTCGGCCACCCGCTCCTCGCCCAGCGCCACCATGGCGGCCGGGGTCGAGGCCGCCCGGTACAGACCCGCGGTCGCCAGGTTGACGCCCCGGTCAGTCGCCTGCGCCGACAGCACCACGGCGACCAGCAGCGTGTAGGGGTCGGTGTGGTCCAGTTCGCCGCGGGGATCGGGCTCGCGCTCCTGGAAGCGGCGCATGATCTCGACCAGCGTTCCATCGTCGACCGGCTGCACAAGCCCGAGCCGGCGCGGCCCGGACCTGCCGCTCGTCGTGGTGGGAGGCGGCTTCCTGTCGGCCATCGCCGCGTTATATTCGGGCCATGAGCACCGGCAAGCTCACGACGGCGGAGGACAGGGCGGAACAGCCCGTCTTCGCGGCCGTCATCAAGCCGCACCGCTCGCTCGGCCCCGAGGGCTTTCGCGTCCTCATGGTGGTCCTGTCCGTGGTCGCGGCCGCACTGGCGCTGCGATTCGTGGCGCTCGGCTTCTGGCCCGTGACGGGCTTTCTCGGCCTGGACGTCCTGGCGCTCTATGTGGCGTTCCGGATCAGCTACCGCCGGGCGCGCGCCTTCGAGGAGGTGTCGCTCACGCCTGTCGAGATCCTGTTCCGCAGCGTCACCCATCGCGGCCAGGCCCGCGAGTGGCGCTTCAACCCGCTCTGGACCCGGCTCGTCCGCGAGACGCACGAAGAATTCGGCCTGCAGCGCCTCGCTCTCGTGTCGGGACGACAGCGCATCGTCATCGGCCGCGAGCTGTCGCCGGCCGAGAGGGCCGATTTCGCCGATGCGTTCGGGGCGGCGCTGAGCCGGGTCAAGCGCGGCATGTGATCCGCCGGCCGCCCCCGCGTTTGCCAACATCTTCGGAGCAGCGCCCGACGGCGGCCGTACGGGGATGGACAACGCCGGCGGGGCGTGGACAACGTGCGGCGGCCGGACGGACCGGCAGCGAGCCGCAACGGGAGCTCTCGATGACGACGGGAAAGAGAACACTCGGGCTCGCGGGCGCGCTGGCGCTGGTGGCGGGCGCGGCCGTCGCGCAGGAGAAGGTCAAGGTCGGGATCATCCTGACCCTGTCCGGCCCCTCGGCCGTGCTCGGGCAGCAGGCCCGCAACGGCTTCGAGATGGCGGTCAAGGACCTGGGCGGCAAGCTCGGCGGGCGCGAGGCCGAGATCGTGATCGTGGACGACGAGCTGAAGCCCGATGTCGCCGTGACCAAGGTCAAGGGCCTGCTCGAGCGCGACAAGGTCGATTTCGTGGTCGGCCCGATCTTCTCGAACGTGCTCGGCGCCATCGTGAAGCCGGTCACCGATTCCGGCACCTTCCTGATCAGCCCGAATGCCGGCTCCTCGGCGCTGGCCGGCAAGAACTGCTCGCCCTTCTACTTCTCGACCTCGTACCAGAACGACCAGGTGCACCAGATCTCGGGCAAGGTCGCGCAGGACCGCGGCTACAAGCGGGTCTACCTGCTGGCGCCCAATTACCAGGCCGGCAAGGACGCGATGGCCGGGTTCAAACGCGACTACAAGGGCGAGGTCGTGGAGGAATCCTACGTCCCCCTGAACAACCTCGATTTCCAGTCTGAACTGGCCAAGATCGCGTCCCTGAAGCCCGACGCGCTGTTCACCTTCATGCCGGGTGGCATGGGCGTGAACCTCGTCAAACAGTTCAAGCAGGCCGGACTCACCATTCCGGTCCTGTCGTCGTTCACGGTGGACGAGGCGACGCTGCCGGCGCAGGGCGAGGCGGCGCTGGGCATGTGGAACGGCTCCAACTGGGCGCCGAACCTCGACAACCCGCAGAACCGCAAGTTCGTCGATGCCTATCTGGCGGCCCACAACGCTGTGCCGGCGACCTACGCCTTCCAGGCCTATGACGCCGCCATGCTGATCGACTCGGCCGCCAAGGCTGTGGGCGGCAACATGGCCAACAAGGACGCCGTGCGGGCGGCCCTCCGCAAGGCCGAGTTCACCTCGCTCCGGGGCGCCTTCAAGTTCAGCGCGAACGGCTACCCGGTGCAGGATTTCTACCTGACGCAGGTCGGCAAGCGGGCCGACGGCAAGCTCGAGACGCAGATCAAGGAAAAGATCTTCTCGAACTACGCCGATCCCTACGTGAAGGATTGCGGGCTCGCGAAGTGAGCCGCGCCGCCCTGCCCCCGGCTGCCTGAACCGGGACGTCCCACGAGAGCCCTGCCGCGTCGCGAAACCCGGGCCCCGCCCGGCTTCCGCCCGGTGGGGCTGAGAACACCATGTCCCTCACCCTTCTCGCCCTCCAGGCTCTCAACGGCCTCCAGTTCGGCCTGATCCTGTTCCTGATCGCGGCCGGGCTGACGCTGATCTTCGGCGTCATGGACTTCATCAATCTGGCCCACGGCGTCCAGTACATGGTGGGCGCCTATCTGGCGGCCTGGTTCACGGCCGCCACCGGGTCGTTCGGGCTGGGCCTGCTTCTCGCCATGCCGACGGCGCTCGCCTTCGGGCTGCTGCTGGAAGTGCTGATCTTCCGCCACCTCTACGAGCGCTCGCATCTGGACCAGGTGCTGGCCACCTTCGGCATCATCATCTTCCTGAACGAGGGCGTGCGCCTCCTGTGGGGCTCCGCCCCCCTCTCGGTGCCGCTGCCGGAGAGCCTGTCCGGCTCCATCCCGCTCTTCGGCGGCATCAGCTACCCGGTCTACCGGCTGGCCATCATCGCGGCCGGGCTCGGCGTCGCGGCGCTGCTCTACGGGCTCGTGAACCACACCCGCATCGGCATGCTGGTGCGGGCCGGGGCCAGCAATGCCGCCATGGTGTCGGCGCTCGGCATCAACATCCGGCTGCTGTTCACGGTGGTGTTCGGCTTTGGCGCCATGCTGGCCGGCTTTGCGGGCGCCATGGTGGCGCCGATCCTGTCGGTCGAGCCCGGCATGGGCGACAACGTCCTGATCCTGGCCTTCGTGGTGATCGTCATCGGCGGAATCGGCTCGATCCGGGGCGCCTTTCTAGCCGCGCTCCTGGTCGGGCTGGTCGACACGCTCGGCCGCTTCATCGCCCCGACCCTGTTGCGGGCCCTGCTCGATCCCGCGGCGGCGAGCCAAACCGGCCGCGCCCTCGCGCCCATGCTGATCTACATCCTGATGGCCGCCATCCTGTTCGCCCGGCCCTCCGGCCTGTTCCCGGTCCGGCGGTGAGGTGGGCGGCCGCGGATCCGTCCTCCCCGGCGCGGGAGGACGCACGGTGAGCGCTCGCCTCCGCGGGACTCTCCTGCCCGTCTCCCTGTTCCTGGCCCTCGCTTTGGTTCCCGTGTTCGCCAAGCTCGGGCCGGAAAGCTTCATCCTGGCCATCGCCACCCGGCTCGTGATCCTGGCGCTCGCCGCCATGTCGCTGGACCTCCTGATCGGCTATGGCGGGCTCGTCAGCTTCGGCCACGCCGCCTTTCTCGGCATCGGCGCCTATGCGGTCGGCATCCTGTCGAGCCACGGGATCGACGACGCGCTGCTGCAGCTCGCCGCCGCGCTGGCGGGCGCGGCCCTGTTCGGGCTGCTCACGGGCCTGATCGCGCTCCGCACGGAGGGCGTCTATTTCATCATGATCACGCTGGCTTTCGGCCAGATGCTGTTCTTCCTGGCGACCTCGCTCGCGGCCTATGGCGGCGACGACGGCATGACGCTGTCCAGCCGCAGCCAGATCCTCGGCCACGACCTTCTGCGCAGCGACGCGGCGCTGTACGGCCTCAGCCTGGGGGCGCTGCTGCTGTGCTACCTGCTGTGCCGACGGCTGACCGCCTCACGCTTCGGCCGCGTCCTGTCGGGCACGCGGGAAAACCGGACCCGGATGGAGGCGATCGGCTTCCAGCCCTTCCGCTTCCAGCTCGTCGCCTATGTGATGGCCGGGCTCATCGCCGGGCTCGCCGGCTTTCTGTTCGCCAACCAGACGGGCTTCGTCAGCCCGGCCACCATGAGCTGGCAGCGCTCGGGCGACCTGATCTTCATGGTCGTTCTCGGCGGGGTCGGCACGCTGCACGGCGCGGTCGCGGGCGCGGCCGCCTTTCTGCTTCTCGAGGAGGTGCTGTCGCACTGGACCGAGCATTGGCGCATCCTGTTCGGGCCGCTGCTGGTTCTGGCCGTGCTGTTCGCCCGCGGCGGCATCGCCGGCCTGGTCGGAGGACGGCGCGGGTGAGCGCGGCGCTGCGCCTCCAGGGGCTGTGCAAGAGCTACGGCGCCCTCAAGGTCTCCGACGGCGTCGATCTCGCGATCGAGCCCGGCGAGTTCAGGGCCGTGATCGGGCCGAACGGCGCCGGCAAGACGACGCTGGTGCACCAGGTCTCGGGCCTCGCCCGGCACGACAGCGGTCGCATCCTGCTGGACGGCCGCGACATCGGCGCGCTCGCGATGCCCGATCGCGTGCGGCTCGGGCTGGCGCGCTCCTTTCAGGTCACCTCGATCCTGCCGGGGTTCACCGTGCGGGACAACGTGGCGCTCGCCGTGCAGGCCCGGTCCGGGTCGAGCTTCCGGTTCTGGCGCGACGCCGCCCGGGAGCCGGAGCTGAACGAGCCCGCCGCCGAACTGCTGGCCCGGTTCGGCCTCGCGCACAGGGCCGAGCTGCCGGCCGGCCTCCTCTCCTACGGCGAGAAGCGGCAGCTCGAACTCGCTGTGGCGCTCGCCACCCGCCCGCGCCTGCTGCTCCTCGACGAGCCGCTCGCGGGCACGAGCCACGCGGAATCCCGCGAGGTGGTCGAGCGCCTGCAGGCGCTTCGGGGCAGCCTCACCATCCTGCTCGTCGAGCACGACATGGAAGCGGTGTTCGCGCTCGCCGACCGCGTTTCCGTGCTGGTCTATGGCCGCGTCATCGCGACGGGCACGCCCGACCAGATCCGGGCCGACCCGGAGGTGCGGGCGGCCTATCTCGGCGAGGAGGCGGCCTGACATGCTCCGCGTGGAGGACCTCAGGGCGGGCTATGGGCCGGCGCCCGTGCTGTTCGGCGTCTCTCTCACGGTCGGTGCAGGCGAGGTCGTCGCCCTGCTCGGCCGCAACGGCATGGGCAAGACCACGATTGTGAAGTCGATCATGGGCCTCTTGCCCTCCCGGGGCCGGATCGAGTTCGCGGGCGAGGCCGTCGCGGGCCGCCGCCCCTACCGCATCGCCAAGGCCGGGATCGGCCTCGTGCCGGAGGGCCGGCAGGTGTTTCCGACCCTGTCTGTGGAGGAGAATCTGGTCGCCACGGCGGCCGCGCGCCGCGGGCCGCCGCGCTGGACGCTGCCGGAGACCTACGGGCTGTTTCCGCGCCTCGCCGAGCGCCGCGGCCATCTCGGCTCGCAGCTCTCGGGCGGCGAACAGCAGATGCTGGCCATCGGCCGCGCGCTGATGACCAATCCTCGCCTGCTCATCCTGGACGAGGCGACCGAGGGGCTCGCGCCGCTGGTGCGGGCGGAGATCTGGTCGGTCCTCGCCCGGCTCAAGGGCGAGGGGTTGTCGATCCTGGTGATCGACAAGAACATCGACGCGCTGGCGCGTCTCGCCGACCGGCATGTGGTGCTGGAGAAGGGCCGGGTCGTCTGGACCGGGACCAGCGCCGATCTCCTGGCCGACCCGGCCGTGAAGGACCGCTATCTCCACGTCTGACGGCCGGGGCCGGCGCACCGGCTCCCGGCCGCCTCCCCCGTCAGATGGTCAGCGTGCCGGCCTTGGCGGCCGCGTAGCGCTCAGCGACCTTGGCCCAGTCCACCACGTTCCACCACGCGCCGAGGTAATCGGGGCGGCGGTTCTGGTAGGTCAGGTAATAGGCGTGCTCCCAGACGTCGTTGCCGAGCAGCACGCGGCCGCCCTCCATCAGCGGCGTGTCCTGGTTGGGCTTCGAGGTGATGGCGAGCTTGCCGTCGCGGGTCACGGTGACGAAGACCCAGCCGGAGCCGAACTGGCGCGCGCCGGCCGCGTTGAAATCGGCCTTCATCTTCTCGAACCCGCCGAGGTCGCGGTCGATCGCCGCCTTCAGCTCGCCCGTCGGCTCGCCGCCCTTTCCGCCCATGATCTGCCAAAACATGGTGTGGTTGGCATGGCCGCCGCCGTTGTTGCGGAGCGCGGTGCGGATCGCCTCGGGCGCCTTGTCGAGCCCGGCCAGCAGGTCCGGCAGCGGCGTCTTGGCGAGGTCGGCGTGGTTGGCCAGCGCGGCATTCAGGTTCGTGACATAGGCCTGGTGGTGGCGGCCATGGTGGATTTCCATCGTCTTCGCATCGATATGCGGCTCGTTGGCGTTGGCCGGATAGGGAAGCGGGTCCAGCCTGTAGGGTCCCGCCGCCGGGCTTTGGGCAACCGCCTCCCGCATGGTCGAAGCGACAGCAAGCGCGCTCGCGCCGACAAACAGGGCGCGGCGATGGATGGATGGCGTCACGGGTGACCTCCTCAGGAATCGACGAACAACGCGCGAGACCACACTCCGGTCTATCACGATCCGGGCAGCGCCGGGGCCCGTCTCACTCCCCGGGCGGCCCCGCCCGTGCCATGGCGGCCGGCCGAAGCGCCGAAGCGAGGAGACATCGGCCATGAGCTTTCGTGAGGCCTTTCGCGGAGTGTCGCTGCGAACCCGGCTCCTGGTCGGCGCGGCGAGTTTCGCGCTTGCGGCCGGGGCCTTCGCAGCGGGCTGGGCGGCGAACCCCGGGGCGCCGGCCAATGCGCTCGGCTTCGGCGCGTTCCGGGTCGGCATCATCAACGCGCATTTGCGCGAGGTCTCGTCGCCCTATGCCTTCCTGGCCGGCGACAGCTACATCGAACTGCACCCGGCCGAGCGTCCCCCCTGCGAACTCGACGTCGTGAATGGCGGGCTGAGCGGATACAAGACGGCCGATTACCTGGCCGCCCTGGACAAGATCAGGTTCGAAACTCCGCCGGCCGCGATCCTGCTCGCCATCGGCACCAACGATCTCCTGCGCAAGCACGAGCCGTCCCGCCCCGAGGCGCTGGCCAGATTGCGGGCCGACGCCGAGGCCCTGGTTGGCCGGCTCGCCGCAACCGGAGCCCGGCTGGTGGTGGCGGCCGTGCCGCCCATTCCGGCGGCGCTCGAGACCGTGTTCGACCCCCCGGCCTTCAAGCTCCTGAGCGACGTGCTGCGCGACGCGTGCGCACGCCACGCCTGCCGCTTCGTGGATCCCTACGCGGCGGCCCGCTCCGAGGTCTTCTGGCGCGGCCGGGAGGGAACCTCTCGCGACGGCCTGCACGTGTCCGGCCTGCGGGCCGCCTATCGGAGCGTCGCCCCCGCGCTCTGCGGTTCCGCCGGGTAGCGGGCCCGCCGGGCTATTCCGCCGCCCCCAGGTCCGGCGTGGGGTCGAGGGAGGCGCGCTGAGCCCGCGGCAGGAGCCCGTCGGTGTCGGCCAGGATGGTCGCGTCCACCCGGCGCACGTCGCGCAGGCCGCACATGGCCATGGTGACGTCGAGCTCCTTGCGGATGATGTCGAGGCACTGGGTCACGCCGGCCTCGCCGCCCGCCCCGAGCCCGTACAGAAAGGCGCGGCCGATGAAGGTGCCGTGGGCGCCGAGGGCCAGCGCCTTGATCACGTCCTGCCCCGACCGGATGCCACCGTCGAACAGCACCTCGATGCGGTCTCCGACCTGCTGCACGATCGCCGGCAGGGCCGAGATCGATGACATGGCGCCGTCGAGCTGGCGGCCGCCATGGTTGGACACGATGAGCGCGTCGGCGCCGCTGCGGCAGGCGAGTTCCGCATCCTCGGGGTCGAGGATGCCTTTCAGGATCAGCTTGCCGCCCCAGCGCTCCTTGATCCGGGCCACGTCGTCCCAGGAAAGCGCCGGGTCGAACTGGTCCGCCGTCCAGGACGACAGCGAGGTCATGTCGCCGACCCCCTTTACATGGCCGACGATGTTGCCGAACTGGCGCCGCTTCGTCCCCAGCATGCCCATGCACCAGCGCGGCTTGGTGGCCAGGTTCAGCAGGTTGCGCAGGGTCGGCTTCGGCGGGGTCGAGAGGCCGTTGCGGACGTCCTTGTGGCGCTGGCCGAGGATCTGGAGGTCCAGCGTCAGCACCAGGGCCGAGCATTCCGCCGCCTTGGCGCGGTCGATGAGCCGATGGATGAAGTCGCGGTCCTTCATCACATAGAGCTGAAACCAGAAGGGGCGGTCCGTATGCGCGGCCACGTCCTCGATCGAGCAGATCGACATGGTGGAAAGCGTGAAGGGCACGCCGGCCCTGGCAGCCGCCCTGGCGGCCAGGATCTCGCCGTCCGCGTGCTGCATGCCGGTGAGGCCGGTCGGCGCGAGCGCCACGGGCATCGCCACCTTCTGGCCCACCATGGTGGAGGCGAGCGTCCGGTCGGTCATGTCGACGGCGACGCGCTGCCGCAGCTTGATCTTGGCGAAATCGGCGCTGTTCGCCCGGTACGTCCCTTCCGAGTACGATCCGGAATCGGCGTAGTCGTAGAACATGCGGGGCACCCGCCGTTCCGCCAGCCGGCGCAGATCCTCGATGCAGGTGACGGGCCCGGGCGCGAACACGCGCGCGGCGCGCGAGGGCGGCCGTGACGACGGCATGTCGGTGGACAAGGCGGGCTCCCGGGAAACGCGTGCGTGCCGACACGCTAGCAGCCGCACCCGTCGCCGTCAGCCGCCTCGCTCATCACCCGTCAACCACATCGACCTACATCCCGCCCCCCTATGTCCCTTCGGAGTGCGTGGATGCGTCCCCTTACACGGCGAGCCCTAATGCTCGCCGGTCTCGCCGGCTCAGGTCCCCTCGCCGGATGCGCGGCGGTGCAGCACCTGCCGGTCTTCGGCACCCTGTTCGGCGAGTGGCCGCAAGAGGCCGGCGGCCCGGTCCGGACACCGGATTACGACCGGGTCTATGCGGCCGTGCGGGGCGAGCCCGTGGCCGTGCCGGCCTTCGACTACACCAACATGGATCCGCTGTTTCTGCGGGCCAACGTGCCGTATGGCGGCAACGAGCGGCCCGGGACCGTGGTGGTCGACCTCGCCCGCAGGCTGATCCACCGTGTCGAGCCCGGACAGCGGGCCACGCGCTACGGCATCGGCGTCGGCCCGGAGGGTGCGACCGTCCGGGGCACCGGTGAGATCCGCGGCCGGCAACGCTGGCCGGACCGCAGCGCCGCCACGGCCCAGATCGGCCGGGGCCCCTCGGCCCGCGCGCCGGGGCACCCTCCCCTCGGCGCGCGCCTGCTGCTCGTCACGGCGCGGGGACGGGATACGGGCCTGTCCATCCACGGCACCGCGGCGCCGGACACGGTCGGCACCCAGACCAGATCCGGCTCGGTGCGGATGATCGATCAGGACGTGATCGACCTGTTCGGCCGCGCCGTGGACGGGTCCCCGGTCCTGGTGGTCGGCTGAGTGCCCCCGACTACCTCTTGGTCGTGATGATGCCCTTGGTGGTCGGATTTGCCGCGATGGTCTTCGGCACCTCCTTCTTGGGCTTCTTGGCCTCACGTCCCGATTTCTGCTGACCCTTCGCCATGAGCCGTCCCCTTCCGTGTCGGGCGGGGGGTGGCAGCCGCCCGAAGCAGGCAGATTAGCTTCTTTCCTGCCGGCGCGGAACGGGTCGAGCCGCACCGGGGCGGCCAGGGCGCGGGTCCCCGCCACGGCGGCCGCAACGAAAAAGGGCCGGCTTGCGCCGACCCTTTCCCGATATGTCTGGCTTGAGAGCCGGACGAATGGATCAGAAATCCATCCCGCCCATGCCGCCCATGCCGCCGCCGCCCGGCATGCCGCCGCCGCCAGCCGATTCGCGCTTCGGCGCTTCGGCGATCATGGCCTCGGTGGTGACCAGGAGACCGGCGACCGACGCCGCGCCCTGGATGGCCGCACGGACGACCTTGGCCGGATCAACGATGCCGGCCTGGAGCATGTCGACATACTCCTCGGTCTGCGCGTTGAAGCCGTAGGTGGCGCCGCCGTTGTCCAGGATCCGGCCGACGACGATCGAGCCTTCGACACCCGCGTTGGTGGCGATCTGACGGATCGGCGCCTCGAGAGCCTTGAGCACGATGTTGATGCCGGCCTGCACGTCCGGGCTGTCGCTCTTCACGGCAGCCGCGGCCTTCTTGGCGAGCAGCAGCGCGACGCCGCCGCCCGGGACGATGCCTTCCTCGACAGCCGCGCGGGTCGCATGGAGGGCGTCGTCCACGCGGTCCTTCTTCTCCTTCACCTCGACCTCGGTCGAGCCGCCGACGCGGATCACCGCGACGCCGCCCGCGAGCTTGGCCAGGCGCTCCTGGAGCTTCTCACGGTCGTAATCCGAGGTGGTCTCCTCGATCTGCGCCTTGATCTGGCCGACACGAGCCTCGATGGCCCCCTTGTCGCCGGCGCCGTCGATGATCGTGGTGTTCTCCTTCTCGATGCGAACCCGCTTGGCGCGGCCGAGCATCTGGAGCGTCACGTTCTCGAGCTTGATGCCGAGGTCTTCGGAGATCGTCTGGCCGGCCGTCAGGACGGCGATGTCCTCCAGCATGGCCTTGCGGCGGTCGCCGAAGCCCGGCGCCTTGACGGCCGCGACCTTCAGGCCGCCGCGCAGCTTGTTGACGACGAGCGTGGCGAGAGCCTCACCCTCGATGTCCTCGGCCACGATCAGGAGCGGCTTGCCGGTCTGAACGACGGCCTCGAGCACCGGCAGCATGGCCTGGAGCGAGGTGAGCTTCTTCTCGTGGATGAGGATGTAGGGGTCCTCGAGCTCGGCGACCATCTTCTCCGCATTCGTGATGAAGTACGGGGACAGGTAACCGCGGTCGAACTGCATGCCCTCGACGACGTCGAGCTCGGTCTCGGCGGTCTTGGCCTCCTCGACGGTGATGACGCCCTCGTTGCCGACCCGCTGCATCGCCTGGGCGATCATCTGGCCGATTTCCTTGTCGCCGTTCGCCGAGATCGTGCCGACCTGGGCGACTTCCTCGGAGGACGCGACCTTGCGGGCCCGGCCTTCGATGTCCTTCACGACGGCCGTGACGGCGAGGTCGATGCCGCGCTTCAGGTCCATCGGGTTCATGCCGGCGGCGACCGACTTGGCGCCCTCACGGACGATCGAGGCGGCGAGAACCGTCGCGGTCGTGGTGCCGTCGCCGGCGACGTCGTTCGACTTCGAGGCCACTTCGCGCACCATCTGGGCGCCCATGTTCTCGAACTTGTCGGCGAGCTCGATCTCCTTCGCGACCGTCACACCGTCCTTGGTGATGCGGGGCGCGCCGAAGGACTTTTCGATGACGACGTTGCGGCCCTTGGGGCCGAGCGTGACCTTGACCGCATCGGCAAGGATCTCGACGCCGCGGAGCATCTTGTCGCGCGCGTCGGAAGAGAAGCGTACGTCTTTGGCTGCCATGTGATGTCTACCTTTGCTGTGAGCCCGTCAGGCTGAGGAGCGCGAGAGCGCGTCTCGAAGCCTGCGGGGTGGAGACGGGGTTGAGATGCCGGCGGGGCCGGCCCTCGGGATCTGGACGAAGGCGCTGGATCGGCCGAAGCCGATCAGGCCACCACGCCCATGATGTCGCTCTCCTTCATGATGAGGAGCTCCTGACCGTCGATCTTCACTTCCGTGCCGGACCACTTGCCGAACAGGACACGGTCGCCAGCCTTCACGTCGAGCGGGTTGATCTTGCCGCTCTCGTCACGTGCACCCGGGCCGACGGCAACGATTTCACCCTCCTGCGGCTTCTCCTTGGCGGTATCCGGGATGATGATGCCCCCCTTCGTCTTCTCCTCGCTCTCGATGCGGCGGACGACGACGCGGTCGTGCAACGGACGGAACTTCATGCGTACCTCGTTTGAATGTTTCGGTCGGCCGGCGAGGAGGTCGCGGGCCTCGCGTTAGCACTCACGAAGGCGAGTGCTAAGCTGATGCCGGAGATAGGCCAGGGGACGGCTAGCGTCAAGCACGTTGCTGGCGGGGGAGGCCCGGCTCGGCCTGGGCTCAGAGGGCTAGACCACGGCCGGGCCCGGGGCGCAACTTGGCGGCGGCCCCCGTGCCGCGCCCTACAGCAGCCCCGCCCCGCCCAGAGCCGCCGCCCCGGCGAAGCACCAGAGCGGGTTCAGCCTGGTCATATAGCTGACGGCCGCCGTCGCGAGAGCCACCGCGGCGAGCTGCAGGCTGGTCGCGGTCGCGAGGGTGAGAATCCAGGCCGTGGCGGCGACGAGGCCGACGGTGACGGCGGACAGGCCGATCTGGACCGGAGCGCGCCAGGGCGCGTTGCGCATCCGGTTCCAGAGATGGAAGACGCCATAGACGATGAGGCCGGTCGGCCCGATCGTCACAACGGTGGTCACGATGGCACCCGGGATCCCGGCCACGTGCCAGCCGACCAGGGTGACGATGAGGAAGTTCGGGCCGGGCGCCGCGTTGGCGATGGCGAAGAGCGCGGCGAACTCTCCGTCGGTCATCCAGCGCTCCACCTCGACGACGTAGCGGTGGACCTCCGGCACCACGGCGTTGGCGCCGCCGATCGCCACGAGGCCGAGCAGCAGAAAGCGCCAGGCGAGTTTGCCGAGCAGGATCGTCACGGGCGGAACCCGGCGGTCACGCGCGCACCCGCCAGGCGGCCGCGACGGCGATCGGCGCCATGATGAGCACCACGGGCAGCAGCGGCAGCCGCACCAGCGCCACCAGCACGAAGGTGAGCGCCATCACGGGCGCGGCGCTCCAGGGCCGACGCCGGAGCATCGGCCAGGCCATCTTCGCCGCCATGGCGATGACGAGACCCGCGGCCGCGGCCGCCATGCCGTTCAGCGCGCGGGCGACGGCCGGCACGTCCCGGAAGGCGTCATAGGCGGTGGCGAGAAGCAGCACGACGACCAGCGGCAGGAGCACCAGGCCGAGCACGGCGCACAGGGAGCCGCGCGCCCCATGGAAGCGGGCTCCGATCGCCACCGACATGTTGACGATGTTGGGGCCCGGCAGGAGCTGGCACAGGGCCAGGGTTTCGGTGAACTCGTCGCCCGTGAGCCAGCGCCGGCGCTCCACGAGCACAAAGCGCGCCCAGGGCAGAACGCCGCCGAACGACAGCGCGGCAATCCGCATGAAGCCCAGGAACAGGGCCGCCGGCGATGGCGGCGGCGCGAGCGCCCCCTCCGGGTCGGACGGGATCTCGGAGCCGGCAACCCGACGGGTTTCGGCCCCCGGCGGGTGCGGGCTCACGCTGCGCTCTCCTGGACGGCTGCGCTTAGCGGCCACGGGCCGCCTTGTCGACGCGCGGCTCAGCGCCGGGTCGAGATCAGCGCCGAGAGAAGGATCAGGGCGGCTCCGAGCCAGGTCACGCCCGCCGGCATCTCGCCAAAGGCAAGCGCGCCGATCAGGACGGCCCAGATCAGGGCGGTGTAGTCGAGCGCGGCGAGCCGGGTCGCCTCGGCCCGGGCATAGGCCCGCGCCAGCAGGAGGTGGCCGGCCACGCCGAGCCCCCCGACCACGACCAGCAGGATCAGGTCGGCCCCGGACGGGGCCACCGCGACCCAGGCCGCCGGCCCGAGCAGGATCAGGCACGGCGCCACGTTCTGGATCGCCACGATGGTCAGAACCGCGTCGCGCTGCGCCCGGGCGCGCAACAGCACGTTCGACAGCGAATAGCCCACCGCCGAGACCAGGATCGCGGCCACCCCCGTGAGCGAGCCCGAGCGGGCCGAGCCGCCGGTCGAGCCCGGCAGCCCGAACAGCACGATCAGGGCCATGCCGGCGAAGCCCACCGCCAGCGCCAGAAGCACGCGCGGGCCGGCCCGTTCGCGCAGGATCAGGGCCGCGAAGAGCGCCGTCACGGCGGGCGAGATGAAGGACAGGATCAGCGCTTCGGCGAGCGGCAATTGCCCGAGCCCGTAGAAGAAGCTCGTGGCGGTCACCACCACGACCACGGCGCGCGCGCTGTTCGCCCGCACCGCCTCGCGGGTGGGCCAGCCCGGCCGGCGGATGGCCACGATCACCGCCATGGCGAGCGAACCGACGAGATAGCGGCCGAACGTGACCTCGATCACGGGCAGACGCACCACCAGCGCCTTGATGATGGCGTCCATGACAGACAGGAGCGCGATGGCGGTGACGGCGTGGAAGGCGGGCGGGAGCACGGGGGCCGTTTCAAATCGCGCGACGGTGCGGCCGCGACCGCACTGGCATATCCGGCCGGGCCGAAGTCGTTAAGGCTTCCCGTCTAGCCTCGGCCGAGCCGCGACATCAGCATGATCCTTGTTGCCATCTTCCTCGTGAACGCGGCGCTCAGCTTCGCGCTCTCGCTGGTGCTCGCCTCGCTGCTGGGGCCGGATGGGTTCGGCCGCTATGCGATCGGGCTTGCCGTCACGCTGGTGATCAACACCGTCCTGTTCGAGTGGCTGCGGCTCTCGACGACGCGGTTCTACTCCGAGCGGGTCCGGCAGGTTGAGCCGGGCGTGCGGCAGACGCTGGACCGGCTGTATCTGCTGAGCGGGGCCGGGCTCGCGGCCGCGACGGCCGCGGCCTTGGGCCTCGCGGCCGATCTCGGCGTCCCGGCCAGCCTGCTGGCCGCGGCCGCCGCCTGCGGCCTTGCCTATGGCTTCTGCGAGTACCGGATGGCGCTCGCGCGGGCGCGGTTCCTGGAGGGACCCTACGGGCTGCTCGGCCTGCTGCGCGCGCTGTTCGGCTTTCTGTTCGCGGCCGGGGCGGCGCTGCTGACGCGCGACCCCGCGCTGGTGCTCGGCGGCGCGGCGCTCGCCGCCCTGCTGCCCATCCTGTTCGTGACCCGGCGGCTGCGCGACCCGGGCGCGGCGCCGGCCGGGATCCGGCGCGACCTCCTCCGGCGGTTCGCCCGGTACGGCCTTCCGCTGGTCGCCGCGACGGCCTGCTACCAGCTCCTGCCGCTGCTGAACCGCTCGCTTCTCGCCGGTCGCGACGGCTTCGCCGAGGCGGGCTACTTCTCCCTCGCGAGCGAACTCGCGACGCGGCTGTTCCAGAATCTCGGCGCGGCGCTCGACCTCGTGCTGTTCCAGCTCGCGGTGCGGGCGGAGGAGCTGCACGGGCGCGAAGCCGGCGACGCCCAGGTCGCCCGCAACGCGGCCGTGGTGGGCGCCATCGTGCTCCCAAGCGCGGCCGGGCTGTGGGCCGTGTGGCCGAGCTTCGAGGCCCTGTTCATCCCCGCCGCGTTCCAGGGCCGCCTGTCCGACACGATGGGGCTCATGATCCCGACGCTCGCGGCTTTCGCGCTGGTGCAATACGCGCTGAATCCGGTGTTCCAGCTCCGGCACCGCACCGCACCCGTCATCGCGGCCGCGGCCGCGGCCGTGCTGGTCAATGTCGCGGCCGTTCTCGCCTGGCCCGGTCTGGGCGGCGCCCAGGGCTTCGCGGCGGCCCAACTGGCCGGCATGGCCTGCGGACTCGCGGTGCTGTGCGGCATGGCGGTCGCGGCCGGAGCCAGGCTTCCCTGGCGGGACCTGGCCCTCTCCGGCCTCCTGACGGCTGTCATGGCGGCCGCGCTTTGGCCGACCCGGGGCTGGGCGCTGCCCCCGGCCGCGCTGCTGCCGGTGCAGGTGGCCCTGGGGGGTGGGCTCTACGGAGCCCTTGCGCTCGCCTGTGATCTCGCCGGGCTGCGGCGCGCGATCACGACCCGGTTGAGCCGTCCTGCCTGCCCGGCGGCTTGAGCCCGGGCCGCCCGTCAGCTGAAGAAGGCATCCACGTCCGATTGCGACACGTGCCCGTCCTCCCCCGGCAGCGCCGGGCCGCGCAGAAGCCCGAGGGGAGCGCCGGGCCCGGTCGGCACGGCGGCGAGGGCGGGCCCCGCCCGCCCCCATGCCGCAACCAGGCCGTCGAGCCGCGCTTCGACGAACTGCAGGGTGGTCACCACTTTGCGGATGCGCTGACCCGTAAGGTCCTGAAAGTTGCACGCCTCGTAGAGCGTGAGCACGCGCTCCAGGATGGTGTCGAGGGCAGGGCTGGGATGCCCGCTGCGCACCAGGTTTGCGGCGACCTCGATCTCCTCCACCGCGCCCAGGATGGTGGTCGCGGCCCGCTCCGTCGCGGCCGAGACCGCGTCGAGTTCGCAGGTGGCGCGCTGGATGCTGCCGCCGCCCAGCGGCGGGCGCTGCAGGCCGGAGATCTCGCGCTTGGTCGCCGCGATGGCTTCGCGCATCGCGTGCAGCTCGGCCAGCAGAAGGTCGGTCGGCTGCGGTCCGTGATCCCACCCGGGCTGGCATCCGGCGGCGCTGCGGGCGGATGGCTCCTCGGCCCAGCCCGCACCGGGGCCGGACGGAACTCCGGCGGTGGCCTCGATGCGGAAACGCTTTCTCATCGGGGCCGCGTGGGGGTGGATCGGGTGCTGCACCCTGTCTAGGCGACGAAGCTTGCCAGGGACTGAAGAGCTTGGCCGCAGGCGGCGGCGCAGCACAGGGATCGTCGGCTTGCCCGAAAGCTTCCGCTAACCCTGCCGCCCGAATTCACGTCCAGCGCGGGGCAAAGGGCGCTCGGGCCCGCGATCTTCACCGCCCGCTCAGCCCGGCCGGAGATCCTTGCGGCCGAGCGCTGCGGACGAGATCGCGGCCTCCCGCACGGAATCCCGCCATGACCCGTACCGTCCAGGCGATCGCGCTCGGCTGCGCCCTCGCCTTCGTGGCCCAGCCGGCCTGGTCTCAGTTCGCGCCGCGCCAACAGGTGCAGCCCGGCCCGTATGGCGGCGGCTTCATCGAACTCCTGATCACCGGGCGCGAGCCGGGCACCGCCGCAGCCCGGCCGGCCCAGGCCGGGCGGCTTGCGGCCCGGACGAACATCCGCCCGATCTCCGGGCCGGATCCGTTCGCCGAGCCGGACGGCTCCGGGCCACAGCGCGGCATGGACCCGGCCTTCCGGCGGCAGGTGGTGTCCTATCCCGGGCCCGAGGCACCCGGCACCATCGTGGTCGATACGCCGTCGCGCTTTCTCTACCACGTGCAGCCGGGCGGACAGGCCGTGCGCTACGGCATCGGGGTCGGGCGACCTGGCTTCACCTGGGCCGGGATGAAGCTGGTGACCCAGAAGCGCGAGTGGCCGGACTGGACGCCGCCGCCGCAGATGCTGGCGCGTCGGCCCGATCTGCCCCGCCACATGCCCGGCGGGCCCGCCAACCCGCTCGGGGCCCGCGCCCTGTATCTCGGCTCCTCGCTGTACCGCATTCACGGCACCAACGAGCCGCACACCATCGGCCAGAACGTGTCGTCCGGTTGCATCCGGATGATGAACGAGGACGTGATCGACCTCTACGGCCGCGTCAGCGTCGGCGCCCGCGTCCGGGTGATCTGAGCCGCGCGCACCGCCGCATACGAAAACGGCCGGGACATGCCCGGCCGTTTGACGTCGCTCGTCCCGGTCGCGGGACGTTACGTCCAGCTGTCGTCGCCGCCGCCGCCGCCGCCGAAATCGACGCCGCCGTCGTCGAAGCTCGCATCCTGAGCCCCGCCCGCATCCGCGAAGGCGTTGCCGCCGTCACCGAAGGACGCGTTCTGGAACCCGGCATCGCCGGCGCCGCCGCCCAGCGAGTCACCGAAGCCCAGGGACGACATGTCGGCGTTGGACAGGCTGCCGAGCGTCGAATGGGAGCTGCCGGAGAACGCGTTCATCAGCGCGCTGCCGACCACCATGCCGCCGGCCACGCCGGCCGCCGTCGTGAGGGCTCCGCGGAGGAAGCCGCCGCCGGCCGGCGCCTGCTGCGGCTGGCCGCCCCAGGGTCCGCCCTGCTGCTGCGGCTGCCCACCCCAGGGCCCGCCCTGCTGCGGAGCGTAGCCCTGCTGCGGAGCGTAGCCGCCCTGCGGCCCGCCCTGGGGGCCGAGGCCCTGCTGGGAGCGACCGAAGGCGGGCTGCTGGCGCGAGCCGCCCCCGAAGATGGAGGACAGGAAGCCGCCGCCGCCGCTGCCCTGGCGCTGCAACTGCTCGTTCTCGGCGCGCAGTTGCTCGATCTGGGCGTTGAGGCTCTTCAGCGCCTCTTCCTGGACGTACAGGGCCTGCGCCATCGCGTAAGGCGCGTAGGGCTGCGCCCGCACCTTTTCGCTGATGAAACGCTCGGCCTCGGGATCGCGCGCCTGCCCGGCCGTCTGCTCGAGCCTGTGAAAGATGTCGGCGATGATCTGTTTTTCCTGGTCGTTCACGTTGGTCCCCTCTTGAGGAGGCCGGTCGAGCGGCCGCGCAAGAGAGATGGGGTGGCCGCAGCGCTTGTGTAGGGCGGCGGCGCAAAGATTGTCGGGGGCCGGCCCGGTCGGTCCGGGATTGAGGCTGTCGGCAGCCTGTGCGTCTTGCTAAGGGGGGGCAGAGCGGGAGAGGTTCGAGATGAGGCGGGTCGAAGCGTCGGGACTCCAGGTCGCGGAGGTGCTGCACCGGTTCGTGACAGAGGAGGCCGCGGCCGGAACCGGGGTCGATGCCGGGAGGCTCTGGGCCGGGTTCGCCGAGATCGTGCGCGATCTCGTGCCCCGCAACCGGGATCTGCTGCAGCGCCGGGACAGCCTCCAGGCCGAGATCGACCGCTTCCACCGCGAGCGCGCCGGGCGCCCGCTCGACCCGGCCGCCTACCAGGCCTTTTTGCGCGAGATCGGCTACCTGGCGGCCGATCCGGGCGCGGTGACCGTCGACACCCGCAACGTGGATGCGGAGATCGCCACCATCGCCGGACCGCAGCTCGTGGTCCCCATCTCGAACGCCCGCTACTCGCTGAACGCCGCCAACGCGCGCTGGGGCTCGCTCTACGATGCGCTCTACGGCACGGACGCGGTGCCGGAGGATGGCGGCGCCGTCCGGGCCGGCCCCTACAACAGCGCGCGCGGCTCCCGCGTGATCGCCCGGGCCAAGGCCCTGCTCGACCAGGCCCTCCCCCTCGCCGGGGCCAGCCATGCGGATGTGCGCGGCTACGCGGTGCAGGACGGCAAGCTCGTGGCGCGGACCGGAGGTGACGGCGACCCGTTCCCGCTCGCCCAACAGGAGAGCTTTGTCGGCTACGCGGGCGAGCCCGGCTCGCCCACGAGCCTGCTGTTCCGCCACAACAACCTCCACATCGAGGTCCGGATCGACCGCTCGCACCCGATCGGCCGGGACGACCCGGCCGGCGTGGCCGACGTGGCGCTCGAATCCGCCATCACGACGATCATGGACCTCGAGGATTCCGTGGCCACCGTGGACGCGGAGGACAAGGTCGAGGTCTACCGCAACTGGCTCGGCCTGATGCGCGGCGACCTGGTTGCCACGCTAGAGAAGGGCGGCCGCACGATCGAGCGCCGGCTGAACCCGGACCGGACCTTCACGGCGCCGGGCGGCGGCGAGGTCACGGTGCCGGGCCGCTCGCTGATGCTGGTCCGCAACGTCGGCCACCACATGTACACCGACGCCGTGACGGCCGGCGGCGAGGACATCCCCGAGACGTTCGTCGATTGCCTGCTGACCGGCCTGATCGCGCTGCACGACCTCAAGGGCAGCGGCCCGTTCCGCAACAGCCGGGCGGGCTCGGTCTACATCGTCAAGCCGAAGATGCACGGCCCGGAGGAGGTCGCCTTCGCGGCCGAGCTCTTCAGCCGCGTCGAGGACCTGCTCGGCCTCGCCCGCAACACGCTGAAGATGGGCATCATGGACGAGGAGCGGCGCACCACCGTCAACCTCAAGAGCTGCATCGGGGCAGCCCGCGAGCGCGTGGTGTTCATCAACACCGGCTTCCTCGACCGCACGGGCGACGAGATCCACACCTCGATGGAAGCGGGTCCGATGATCCGCAAGAACGAGATGCGGCAGACGCCCTGGATCAAGGCCTACGAGGACAACAACGTCGATGTCGGGCTGGCCTGCGGCTTGGTCGGCCGCGCGCAGATCGGCAAGGGCATGTGGGCCATGCCGGACGCCATGGCCGAGATGCTGAAGCAGAAGATCGGCCACCCAATGGCCGGCGCCAACACGGCCTGGGTCCCCTCCCCGACCGCCGCGACCCTGCACGCGCTGCACTATCACGAGGTCGACGTGGCGGCCCGGCAGCGCGAGCTCGCCAAGCGGGAGCCGGCCAAGCTCTCGGACATCCTGACCGACCCGCTCGCCACCTCCAACTGGGCGCCGGACGCCGTGCAGGAGGAGCTGGACAACAACGCCCAGGGTATCCTCGGCTACGTGGTCCGCTGGGTCGACAGCGGCATCGGCTGCTCCAAGGTGCCCGACATCCACGATGTCGGCCTCATGGAGGATCGGGCGACGCTGCGCATCTCGTCCCAGCACATCGCCAACTGGCTGCATCACGGCGTGGTCGGGCGCGACCAGGTCATGGCCACCATGCGGCGCATGGCCGAGGTGGTGGACCGCCAGAATGCCGGCGACGCCGAGTACCGGCCGATGGCGCCCGCCTTCGACGGCCCGGCCTTCCAGGCGGCCTGCGATCTCGTGTTCGAGGGCCGCGACCAGCCGAACGGGTACACGGAGTTCATTCTCCACCGCCGCCGGCGCGAGGCCAAGGCGGCCGGCGCGCCCGACCGGATGGACGAGGCGGCGCCCGCGACCGACCGGCAGCCCGCCAAGGTGCCGGGCTAGCCCGGCGCCGGACGTTCGGGCAGGCCGTCGGGCGACGGCCGCCCGGGCCGGCCATCAGGGCCGGCAGACGATGAACACGCTGATGGCCCGCGCCAGGTCCGCGATGTCGGCCGGATCGCGCGTGGGCGCATCGGGAGCCGCACGCCCGGCTTCGACATTGTGGGATTCCAGAAAGGCCGACAGCAGGCTCGCCTTGACGGCGAAGTTGATGTTCTGCGGCAAGTCGCCAGCGTTGCTGGCGAATTTCAGGGCGTTGAGCTTGGAGGTGACGACCCCGACCACGCTGCCCCGCATGTCGAGCAGCGGGCCGCCCGAGTTGCCGTGGTGAACGGGCGCCGACACCTGGAAGAAGCGGGTGTCGTCCCCGAGTCCGGCGGTCGCAGTGATGTTGCCCTGCGTGAAATGTCCGCTCGTGGCCAGGATGTCGCTGTGCGGAAAGCCGAAGGCGGCCACCCCCTCCCCCAGCCGCGCGCCCGTCCGCAGGCTGGCCACGCGCTTGGGGGTGGCGCTCGTGCGGAGGATGGCGAGGTCGTTGGTCTTGTCCCGGGCAATCACGCTTGCGGCTGCGCGCGTCCGATCCTCGGTCTGGAGATCGATCGATGAGCAGGCGCTCACCACATGCTCGTTGGTCACCACCGTGCCGTCCAGGCCGACAAAGAAGCCCGTCCCGGCGGTGACGAGGTCCCGGCGGGGCGCCGGCGGCGCTGCAGCCGGGGGTGCCGGGGCGGCGGCGGACGGGGGTGGCGCCGGGGGCTGCGGCGCCGGCTGAGCACTGGATGCGACCTGCGGGGCGTCGAAGGCTGGCGGGTCCAGGAAGGGCATGCTTCCCATGCGGGACCCGAGCGAGGCCGACATCAGCACCGCGATGCGGTCGCCATGCACGACCCCCTTGTCGTTGTTCCAGAACACGGCGATCCCGGTGATCCCATCGCCGTCCCGGTGATACCGCAAGTATCCGTCCACCCCGTCCTTGTTCGTTGTAGAGATGACGAACCAGTTCGGCCGCGCGGCTGTGTAATTGACGGTGACGCCGCCGGCTGAATAGCCGCGCAGCAGTTCGTTGTAGGTCGCCCCGAGATCACGCTTGAGATGGCGGTAAGAGACGGCCAGCTTCTCGTCGGCTGTCTGAAACGCGATCTGATGAGGTTGGTACTTGGCCAGCAGCCCCATGCCGGTCGGCATCCAGATCGGCCGCCCCCGCATCGGGTTGGCGACCGGCTTGAACTGCCACATGCGGTACAGCTCGGACGCCTCTCCGAGGAGGCGCTGCCGCTGCGCCGGGTCCAGGATGCCGGTCGCCGCCAAGCCTCGCTCGCGCTGAAACCGCGTCAGCCCCTCATACACCCGCAGCGTGAAGGTCTCGGTCGGCACCGCGGCGAGATAACCGGCCGCGATCAGGTCGATCTGGATGTCCAGGCGCCCCCGGAGGTCAAGCCCGTGGTTGAAGGCCTGCTCGGCGGGCCCGTAGCCGGGCGGACGAGACTGCCCGAGCGCGGCGGCCGTGAAACTCGCGGCCAAGGCGAAGGCCAACGCGATTGAACGCCACATCACGGCCGTCCTCGTTCAACCCGAGGCTATCTGTGGCCCCGGCGGAGTCAAACAGGGCGTGTGGGTCCGCGGCCTCGGCCTGCGCTCTCAGCGCTGGGGTGCGCGACCGGACCGGGCCGTGAGCTCGAAATGGGGCGGGTCCTTGCGGCCCGGAAAGTCGCCGCCCCAGAGAAGGCCCACGCCGAGCGCGGCGGCGGCACGCTTGGCCGCCTGGGCGAGCCGGCGCTGGGCGGCGGGGTCGAAGATCACCCGACCCTCGCTGTCCAGTGGCCACAGATCCACCGCCTCGCCCCGAACGTGGCGGCCGTGCGAACCGCCCCCGTAGGATTCGGCCGTGGCGGCCCGGCGGGGCGGCGCCCAGCCCCAGGCCTCGGCCTGTTTCTGCTCGGCAAAGCTCCGCCGGCCGGACCCGACCACGAAGCGCAATTCCGGGCTCTCGGCCTCGATCCGGCGCACCACGGCTGCGAGCCGCGGGTCCAGCGCGGCCACCTGGGCGGCGTGTCGGCCGACCGGGTCGGGGTTCCAGAGGAGGAATTTGGCGACCTGGTCCTCGCCGCGATCGTCCACCGGCGGCAGGCGGGCATAGATGTCGCCCGGGCCGAACTGCCCGGGGCGGCGCTGCGCGGCCCCGGGCCGGGGCGGCCGCCCGGCGGCCCAGC
>NZ_JAQGKF010000231.1 GCF_028290205.1 Enterovirga sp.
CCGGCGTCCCGGCCGACGAGGAGAGCGACCGCAAGGTCGTGATTCGCCGTCCCGGCATGCCGCTCAAGATCATTGCACCGCCCAAGAGCCCGCGCGGGCCGGGCGGTGGCAACCGCGATCGCCGCGGCCGGCTGACCGTCACCACGGCGACTTCGGGCGAGGACGAGCGGTTCCGCTCCGACGCAGCCCGCCGCCGGCGGCTGCAGCGGCTCACGGGCCACCGCGTCGAGGAAAAAGAGAAGCTGATCCGGGAGGTCGTGATCCCGGAGACGATCACCGTCCAGGAGCTCGCCAACCGCATGTCGGAGCGGGCGGTGGATGTGATCAAGCTGCTGATGAAGCAGGGGCAGATGCTGAAGATCACCGACGTGATCGATTCGGACACCGCCCAGCTCATCGCCGAGGAACTCGGCCACACGGTGAAGCGCGTCGCCGAATCGGACGTCGAGGAAGGACTGTTCGAGGAGGATTACAACGACGAGGGTGCCGAGCCGCGCCCGCCGGTCGTGACGATCATGGGCCATGTCGACCACGGCAAGACCTCGCTTCTCGACGCGATCCGCAAGACCGAGGTCGTGCGGGGCGAGGCCGGCGGCATCACCCAGCATATCGGTGCCTACCAGGTGACCTCGCCGCTCGGCGGTCGCATCACCTTCATCGACACGCCCGGTCACGCGGCCTTCACGTCGATGCGGGCCCGCGGCGCCAAGGTGACGGATATCGTCATTCTCGTGGTGGCGGCCGATGACGGCGTCATGCCCCAGACCGTCGAGGCGATCTCCCACGCCAAGGCGGCCGGCGCGCCGATCATCATCGCGATCAACAAGATCGACAAGCACGACGCGGATCCGCAGCGGGTCCGGACCGAGCTGCTCCAGCACGACATCCAGGTCGAGTCGATGGGCGGCGAGACGCTCGAATTCGAGGTCTCGGCCCTGACCGGGGCCGGGCTCAAGGAGCTGCTGGAGGGCATCCAGCTGCAATCCGAGCTGATGGACCTGCGGGCCAATCCGGAGGTTTCGGCCGAGGGAACGGTGATCGAGGCCAAGCTCGATCGCGGCCGCGGCCCGGTCGCCACGGTGCTGATCCAGCGCGGCTCGCTCTACAACGGCGAGATCGTGGTGGCGGGCGCCGAGTGGGGCCGTGTTCGGGCCATGATCGACGACACTGGCGAGCCGCTGCGCGACGCCGGCCCGTCGGTGCCGGTCGAGATCCTGGGCTTCAACGGCACCCCCGACGCCGGCGACCGCCTGGCGGTGGTGGACAGCGAGGCCCGCGCTCGGGAGATCACCGAGTATCGGGCCCGCCAGAAGCGCGAGCGGCAGGCCGCCCGCACGGCCGGCGCACGCTCCTCGCTCGCCGACATGATGCGCGAGCGTCAGGAGGGCTCGGCCCGCAAGGATTACGCGCTCGTCCTCAAGGGCGACGTGCAGGGATCCGTCGAGGCCATCTCATCGGCGCTCGAGAAGATCGGAAACGACGAGGTCCAGGCCCGCATCCTGCACGCAGGCGTGGGTGGCATCACCGAATCCGACATCACGCTCGCCCAGGCGTCGGGCGCGCTGGTGATCGGCTTCAACGTCCGCGCCCACAAGGAAGCCCGCGAGGCTGCCGATCGGGCCGGCGTCGACATCCGCTACTACAACATCATCTACAACCTCGTGGATGACGTGAAGGAGTCGATGTCGAGCCTGCTGCCGCCGAACCTGCGCGAGGAGCGGCTGGGCGAGGCCCGCATCCTGGAGGTGTTCGACGTCTCCAAGATCGGCAAGGTCGCCGGCTGCCGGGTCGAGGACGGCCGCGTGGAGCGCGGCGCCCATGTCCGGCTCATCCGCGACAACGTCGTCATCCACGAGGGCAAGCTCTCGACGCTCAAGCGCTTCAAGGATGAGGTCAAGGAGGTCGTTGCCGGCCAGGAATGCGGCATGTCCTTCGAGAACTTCGAGAAGATCCGCGCTGGCGACTTCATCGAGTGCTATCTCGTGCACGCCGAGAAGCGCACGCTCTAGGAGCGTCACTGCGACTGTCGCGACGCGACCCGAGAGGCGGCAGCCCCTCGGTCGCGTCGCCGTTCGTTCCCCGCGACGCAAGGAGAGAGCCGGTCCCATCCCGGCCCGACAGCATGAAAAAGCGCACCGACCCCAAAGGCCCGAGCCAGCGTCAGAGCCGGGTGGCCGAACTCGTACGCCATGCGCTGGCCGAAGTGCTGGCGCGCGGCGACATCCAGGATCCGGTCCTCTCCTCGCACGTGATCACCGTGCCGGAGGTCCGCATGTCGCCGGATCTCAGGCTGGCGACGGCCTACATCATGCCGCTCGGCGGGCATGACGAGCGGCCCGTCATCGAGGCCCTCGACCGGAACCGCAAGGCGCTCCGGCACGAGGTGGCCCGCCGGGTCGATCTGAAATTCGCCCCCGACCTGCGCTTCCGCCGCGACGAGACCTTCGACGAGGCCACCCGGATCGACGCCCTCCTGCGAAGTGAGCGCGTGCAGCGGGACATCGGGGGGGCCGACGGCGAGACCACAGAGGACCCATCGTGAACGTTACCGACGAAACTGCCGAGGCCGAGGGCCGGGACGCATCCGGACAGGGCAGGGCAGAGCCCCGTGGGCGCGAGCGCCGCCCGGCTCAGGAGCGGCCGAAGCGCCGCGTCGTCAACGGCTGGGTCGTGCTCGACAAGCCCGTTGGGATGACCTCGACCTATGCCGTCGCGGCCGTAAAACGCGCTCTGAACGCCAAGAAGGCCGGCCATGCGGGCACGCTCGATCCGCTCGCCTCGGGCATTCTGCCCATCGCCCTCGGCGAGGCGACCAAGACCGTCCCCTATGTCATGGACGGGCGCAAATCCTACGTTTTCACGGTCACCTGGGGCGTCGAGACCGATACCGACGATTCCGAAGGCAAGCCGATCCAGGCCACCAACCGCTTCCCGAGCCCCGACGAGATCGAGGCTCTGCTGCCGCGCTTCACGGGCACGATCGAGCAGGTGCCGCCACGCTTCTCGGCCGTGAAGATCGCGGGCGAGCGCGCCTACGACCTCGCCCGTGACGGCGAGGTGGTCGAACTGAAATCCAGGCTGGTGCAGGTCGACAGGCTGGCGCTCGTGGCGCATGCCGAGGACCGTTCCGTCATCGAGGCCGATTGCGGCAAGGGCACCTATGTGCGGGCGCTGGCCCGCGATCTCGGCCGAGCGCTCGGCTGCCTGGGTCACGTCTCGGCGCTGCGGCGGACGCGGGTCGGTCCGTTCAGCGAGGCCGCCACGGCATCGGTGGGCGACCTCGAAAGCGCGGCCGCCAGTCCGGACGGGCTCGGCCCGCTGCTGCACCCGGTCGCGACCGCGCTGTGCGATCTCGTGCCCGTGCCGGTGTCGCGCGATGCCGCCGGCCGCCTCATGCGCGGGCAGCCGGTGATTTTGCGAGGACGGGAAACGCCGATCGAAGGCCGCGTCTACGCCACCCATAACGGCGCGCTGGTCGCCGTCGGGGACGTGGAGAAGGGCGAGTTCATCCCGCACCGGGTGTTCAGCCTCGGCTGATCGCCCCGAGGCGGGGCAGTGTTCTGCCCCGTAGCGCCTCAGACCTCCGCCCAGTGGCGGATCAGGTTGTGGTAGATGCCCGACAGGCGCACGACCTCGGCGTGGTCACGCCCGAGCTCTCGGGTCAGCCCCTGGATGGACGTGTCGAGGTCGTAGATCAGGCTTCTGGCATGGGCCTCGCGCACCATGCTCTGCAGCCAGAAAAACGAGGCGATGCGCACGCCCCGGGTCACCGGGTGGACCATATGGAGGCTCGTCGCCGGGTACAGGACGAGGTCTCCGGCCTCGAGCTTGACCTCGTGGGAGCCGTAATAATCCTCCACCACCAGCTCGCCGCCGTCGTATTCGTCGGGCTCCGACAGGAACAGCGTCACGGACAGGTCCGTCCGGATCCGCATCCCGGTCAGGTGATCGCCCCGAATGGCGTTGTCGACGTGAACCCCGAAATGGTGCCCCTCGCCGTAGCGGTTGAACAGCGGCGGGAAGATCCGGAGCGGGATGGCTGCCGACATGAAGAGCGGGTTGGCGGTCAGGGCCCTGATCACCCGCTCGCCGAGCTGCCGGGCGGTGTCGCCGGCCGGCGGCAGTTGCTCGTTGCGCTTGACCATTGCGGACTGGGCGCCGGCCGTCGAGCGGCCGTCCTCCCACTCCGCCCCGCCCATGACGCGGCGGAACTCGGTGACCTCAGCCTTGCTGAGGACCTGCGGCACGCAGACCATCATGGCTCAGAACCTCACCGAGCCGGTCAGCAGGACCGTGCGGCCCGGCGCGATGTAGGCAAAAGGCGTGTTGCTGCGGTAGAGTGCGTCGTAATAGACCTTGTCGAAGATGTTAAGAACATTCAGGGATACTTTGAAGTTCTTGCTGAGCTTCGCCTCCGCGACGCCGTCGAAGCGCCAGTAGCCGGGCAGCTTGTTGAAGGTCGTGGCCGCGAAAGTTCCGCCCCAGATTTCTGACCGATAATTCGCAGAGCCGCCGACCTCGAGCCAGTCGAACAGGCGGTACTTCGACGTGACGACGAACGAGCTGTCGGCCAAGTTCGCGAGGCGGCGGCCCCGATTGTTCGCCGTCACAGACCGCTCGACCTCGCTGTCGAAGAAGGTCGCCCCGCCGAAGATGCTCCATTGGTCGGTGATCTTGCCTGTCAGGCCGAGGTCGAAGCCGTTGACCTTGTAGCGACCGGTGGCCAGCCATGCCGTGCTGCCGGCGCCCTGCTCCCGCGCCTTGTGCTTGTAGGTTTCGAAATAGGCCGCGGTCGCCAGGAGCCGGCCGTCGAACAGCTCGTATTTCGCGCCCACCTCGTAGGCCGTGTTCTTCTCCGGCGGCAGCACATCGGTGATCGGGTTCGAGACGGCGCTGAGGCCGCCATAGGCGGGATCTCCCGCATCGAACTCGGCTCCGAGCGGGTTGCTGGAGGTCGCCATCGCGGCGTAGAGGGCGACATTCTTCGCCGGCTTGATCGTCAGCCCCAGATTCGAGTTGACGTTGTCAGACCGGACGGTGTTCGCGGTGTTGCCTGTCCTGACGTTGACGTCGAATCCGTCGTAACGCAGGCCGCCGGTCAGGATCAGGACGTCGTTGTAGTTGGCGGTCTCGATCAGATAGGCCGATTTGGTGTCCGCGCTCAGCAGCGTGCGACCGTTCCGGTTCAGAACCGGCTCCGCAAACGTCCTGTAGTTGAACGGCGCGTAGACGTTCTGAACAGACGGGGAGCCGAGCAGCGGGGTGCCGGCCAATTCGGAGGTCAGCCCCTGGTAGTTCGCCCGCCAGATGCGCTCGTTGGTAAATTCCATCCCGATGACCGTGGTGTGCTTCACCGGTCCCGTATCGAACCTGTAGGTCAGGTCGGTCTGGCTCGTGATGTTTCTGTTGTCCTGATTGCGGCTCTGCGCCCCCGTGTTCACCGTCCACAAAGTGGGATTGGGGTTCGTGAGGGTGACCGACTGCGGGATGCTGCCGATATAGTCGATGTTGGAGAGGCCGTAGCGGGTCGCGTTGGACAGCGTCAGGCCGTTCCCCAGGGTCGCATCGAGCCGGATCGTCGCGAGGTCGGACCTGGCCTGGTAATAGTCCCGGAAGCGCTGGCCGTACCACGTGTCGCGGTTCACGCCGAGGGACTCGGTGACCGGCTGGAAGGTCCCGACCGTGCGGCCGCCGACGGTGCCCCGGTAGAGCGGCACGCCGAAATCCGGACGCATGTCGAATTCGGTATGGGCGTAGCTCGTCGAGATCTTCAGCCAGTCAGCCGGCACCCACCTCGTGGCGATGGCGCCGCCCCAGCGATTGTCGAAAACCTGGTTGCGGCCGGCAATGCCGGCATCCTGATACAGGCCGTTCATCCGGACCGAGAAGTCCGGAGTCACCGTCTGGTTGACGTCGAGCGTGACGCGTTTGGTTTGATCACCCGTCAGGCCGCCGGTCAGATCCGCCTTGTAGAAGGCGCGATCGCCCGCCTGCTTGGTCACGATGTTGATGGCGCCGCCGGCCACGCCACGCCCGGCAAAGGTCGAGCCAGGTCCGCGCAGGATCTCAACCTGCTCGGTGAAGAAATTCTCCCGGACGCTGATCGAAGTGTCGCGGATGCCATCGACGAAGACGTCGGAGCGCGCGTCGAAGCCTCTGATGAAGAAGCGGTCCCCAAAGGCGTTGCCACCCTCGCCCGTGCCGATCGTGATGCCGGGCGTCGTGCGGGCTACGTCCGCCAGCGTCGTGAGCTTGCGGTCGTCCAGCAATTCCTTGGTCAGCACCGTCACCGTCTTCGGCGTATTGAGGAGCGGTTCGGTGAACTTCGCGCTCTGGAGGCGGTCCGCCTTGTACGGCGCGGCCGGGTCAGCATACGGGTTGGCATCCGGCGCCTGGGCGAAGATCGGCAGCGACACGGTTTCGGCGGGAGCCGCGACCGTCCGGGCGGGAGCCGTCCGGGCCTGCTGGTTGCGACGCCGCATGGCGGCGCGCGCCGCGCGCTGCGCGGGGCTCGCCTGCGTCGCGGCCCGGCTGGGCCGCTGAGCCGGCGGATCGACGGTGACGGGTGGCAGCGTGCCCTCGGGTGTCTGGGCGTCGGCGCTTGCGGCCAGCAGACAGCCGACCGTCGCTGCACCGATCCCGAAGCGGCCCGCTCCGGGCCGTGACCGCAGAGTTGCCGGAATTCTCGCCCTGTTCGACATCACGCTCGCCCTGCCCGCCCCGGAGGCGGCTCTGGCGCTGGCGTAGACGGGCGATCCTCCGGGCGGTCAAGAGGTTCGTAAGCAATTGCAATGACTTGCGGATGAGTGTAAGTCTAAACTGCGCCGCCTTTCACATCATTCCAATCCGCAAACAGGAGCTATGGGCCGTCAGCGACGGCGTAAACTCCGGCGCCCCGAAGGCGCTCGGGCTCAGGGCAGGCCCACGTGCAGAATTGCCACAGCCTGGCGCTAGGTGTCCGGCTC
>NZ_JAQGKF010000239.1 GCF_028290205.1 Enterovirga sp.
TACGAGGCCGAGCGGGATCTCACCTTCCGGGCCGCCGACGCGCTGGAGCGGATCACCGGGCGCCGGGCCGTCGGCATGCGGACGCCGTCCTGGGATTTCAGCCCCAACACGCTGCGGATCGAGCAGGAGCTCGGCCTCGCCTACGATTCGTCGCTGATGGCGGACGAGGATTGCTACGAGCTGCTGCTGGACGGCGCGCCCACCGGCATCGTCGAGCTGCCGGTCGAGTGGGTGCGCGATGACGCGGTGTATTTCTGGATGCACCGCTTCCAGAGCCTGCGTCCCTACACCCCGCCTGAGGCGGTGTTCGACATCTTTCGGCGGGAATTCGAGGCGGCCTGGGAGGAGGGCGGCATCTTCCAGCTCACCTGCCACCCGCACGTGATCGGCTACCGGTCCCGCATCTGGATCATCGACGAGCTGATCCGCCTGGCCAAGGCCAAGGGCGATTGCTGGTTCGCCACCCATGCCGATGTGGCGGCCTGGGCCAAGGCGCATCCCGACGAGGCCGACGCCGGCTGAGCCGATCCGGCCTGCCTGCCCATGCGGCACGCGGGCCGGGCTTCGCGTTGACGGGCGCCGTCCCTTCGCGTCCACTTGCCGCCGCTTGCAGATGAGGAGCCTCAGCTTGTCTTCGTCGTCGATCAGTCATGACGTGATTGTTGCCGGATCGAGCCTCAGGCTGGATCCGGACATCCTCGGGGTCTCCACCTGCGCCCTCGTGCACACGCCGGAGGGGCCGATCCTGTTCGACGCGGGCTCTCACACGAGCCGGGAGAGCCTGAAGCGCGGTCTGGCCGAGCGGAACCTTAAGCCGGCGGACATCCGGCGGGTGTTCCTGTCCCACCTGCATTTCGACCACGTCATGAACATCGACCTGTTCCCGTTCACGACCGAGGTCTTCGTGAGCCGCACGGAATGGGATTACGTCGAAGCTCCCCATCCTGAGGACGACTGGCTGCCCTGGGGCATCCGGGAGCAGCTGCAGAAGTACCAGCTCCGGCTGATCGACGGGCACGGGGAATTGTCCACCGGACTGCGTTACTTCCCGGCCCCCGGCCACACCCCGGGCTGCTACGCGCTGGCCTTCACGGACGCGGACGGGGCGCGCGTCACCATCGCCGGGGATGCGATCAAGTTCCCGCGCGAAGCGGTGCTGGGCCGCGTCGACCACGCCTTCGCGCCGAAGGAGGTGGCGTCGCGCACCATCCGTGAGATCGTCGAGATGAGCGACGTCATCGTGCCGGGCCATTTCCCGACCCTCCGCAAGGAGAACGGCACGATCGTGTGGGACGACGTGCAGCGCATCACCCTGATTTCGCGCTGAGCCGCGAGCTGCTCTCCGGGGCGGCTATTCGAACAGGTCGGCGTGCTCCGCCTCCACGCGGGGCAGGGCGCGCAGGATCTCGCGGCGCAAGCGTCGGTATCGTCGTCGTGTGCCCGTCCCCTACATCCCGGGCCCGCTGCTGTCGCTCGTGCGGGGCTGAAACGGGCGCGGGCGAGCTGAAACTTTCCCCGGCCGGGGCTCGTACCTGCCGCTATCCCGCAGCGCTGCGCTGCGCGGAAGGGAGAGCCTCATGAACCGTCATCGCACTTCGTTCCTGGCCGCCGTCGCGGCCGCCGCCCTCGGCGCGCCGCTGGTCGGCCTCGCCGCTCCGGCTTTTGCCCAGGAGAAGACCGTCACGGTCGGCGGGGCGCCCATGTACCCGTCCAAGACGATCGTCGAGAACGCGGTCAACTCGAAGGACCACACGACCCTGGTGGCGGCCGTGAAGGCAGCCGGCCTCGTCGACACCCTGTCCGGCGCCGGCCCGTTCACGGTGTTCGCGCCGGCCAACGCGGCCTTCGCCAAGCTGCCGGCCGGCACGGTCGAGAGCCTGGTCAAGCCCGAGAACAAGGCGACCCTGACCAAGATCCTGACCTACCACGTGGTGGCCGGGAAGACGGGCGCGGCCGACCTCACCAAGGCCATCAAGGCGGGCGGCGGCAAGGCCGTGCTGAAGACCGTGTCGGGCGACAGCCTGACGGCCTCCATGGCCGGGAACGCCATCCAGCTCACGGACGCGAAGGGCGGCATGTCCACCGTGACCATCGCCGATGTGGACCAGAAGAACGGCGTCATCCACGTCGTCGACACCGTGCTGATGCCCTGACCGACATCGCCCGCCCGGATCCGGTCCGGGCGGGTTTCGGGGCGGGCTAGTCCGGGTCGGCCACGAGCTTCCCGGAATACACCACCGGCCCGGTCGGCCGGCCGGTCGGCGAGCCGCCTGCCGGCTCCACCGAGACCGCCAGGGTCGCGTTCTCCAGCCGAGCCCGGTCCGCGGCCGGGATGGCCTTGCTCGGGCCGGACAGGGTGCCGAGGGAGCGCGGCGGATCGCCGCCGACGATGGACCACAATTCGAGCGAGTGCCCGGCCGGCGTCTCGGCCGACAGCGAGCGCACCCGCACGAGGCCGGCCCGTGTGTCGACCCGTACGATCAGGGCCGGCAGGTCGCCGGACCGGTTCACCACTGCAACCAGCGAGGAGGCCGGGGCGCGCGGCGGGGCGAGCCCGATCCACAGCGCAAGCGAGGCCGCGAGGGCGGTCGCGCCCGCCGCGACCGAGCGCCAGAGGAGCCGCGACCGCCGCAGGCGGTGGATCTCCGCCGTCGCGGCCACGGCCGGGCCCGTCGCGGCTTCCTGCCCGAGGCTGCGCTCGATGGAGAGCCAGACGCGGTCGGGCGGCGCCACGGCCGCGACCTGTTCGGCCGCCTCGGCCAGCGACCGCTCCCAGCCTTGGACCAGCTTTCGCAGCGCCGGATCGTGCTCCATTCGGCGCCTGAGCTCGGCCCGTTCCGCGCCCGGCAGAGTGCCGGTGGCGTATTCGGCCGCGCGGGTCTCGTCGTCCTCCGTCATGCCGTCTCGCCCAGGCAGTTCCGGAGCGATCTGGCGCTGCGGTGCAGCCACGTCTTGATGGTGTTGACGTTGCGGCCGAAGCGAAGCGCCAGTTCCTCGCGCGAATAGCCTGAAACGAAGGCCAGGATGAAGCAATCCCGGTGCGCCTCGTCGAGGGTGGCGAGGCAGGATCGGAGCCGGTCGGTCTGAAGCGGATCGGCCTCCCAGGGCGTCGGGTCGGCCGCCAGATCCGCCGCATCCTGGTCCGCCTGGGTCGCGAGCGGCGCGGCCCGGCGGTTCCGGACCACGTCGATGGCCCGGTTGCGGGCAATGGCGACGAGCCAGGTCAGCGGCCGGCCGGCTTCGGGGGTGAAGAGATGGGCGTTCTGCCAGGCCCGGAGATAGACCTCCTGCAGGACATCCTCCGCGGCCTGCCGGTCCCGCAGGATCCTGAGCACGACACCGAAGACTTTGGCGGAGGTGAGCCGGTACAGCGTCGCCAAGGCACCGCGATCCCGGTTCGCGCAGGCTGCGATCAGGAGCGCGAGATCGGGAGACGGCTGGTCGGACACGTCGTGAAATCCGGGACCGCCCGCGTCTAGGAGCATTCGCCGGCGCTGTCGAACGCCTGGCGAACAAGAGGACGTGAGGAGCCCGGGCCGCCTGCCCAGTCTAGGGGCGGTCGGTCTGGATGAAGCGCTCGAACACGTCGAGCGTCTCGTCGCTGACGTGATGCTCGATCCCCTCGGCATCGATCCGGGCCACCTCGGGATCGACGCCGATCTTGAGCAGAAAGGTTTCGACGATCTGGTGGCGACGCCGGCTGCGCGAGGCGAGTTCCCGCCCGGCTTCCGTCAGAAACACGCCACGGTAGCGCCGTTGCGACACGAGGCCGTCCTCGGCCAGCCGCCGCAGCATCTTGGCCACGGTGGGCTGCGCCACGCCAAGGCGGGCCGCGATGTCCACCTGGCGGGCCTCCCCGCCCGCGTCGATCAGATCGGCGATGAGCTCGACGTAATCGTCGACCAGCTCTGAGCGCCGCGCCCGCCGCGCCCTGCGGAAGCTCTCCACCTGAGTGTCGAAATCGGCCAAGGGAAAGGGCGGCTCCTCGGCCGGGGAGGGCGGGGGCGTCGCGCCGGTCGTGGGGAGATTGCGCATCCTGACAATCATAGCCGAGAGGTCCGATTCTTAGCACATCCGGGCCCGTGGCGTCTCCGGGCCGGGGCAGTGGGGCTCAGGCAAGGCCCGGGTCGCGCTGCGGCGGACCGGATCGGAGAGCGAGGCCTTGTCCGTCGGGCTGTTAAGAATTGATCCAGTGTAAGAATGCGTTTGTTCGATCTAGATCGGCCTCAGGTCTTTGATCGGTTCTAAACAGCATCGGCGCATTGCCCCGGGGGCGAGCTTCTCCTGTGGCATTTTCGGAAGAATACGATCTTTGCTTGCCGGACAGTTGAACCGGCGGCTCGGCTCGGGCATGTGGTTTGGCGCGGCGGCCGGTCGGAACAGCCCCGCTCCAGGTTCAGAGGTCGTCTTGGTTCGTCGCTCGGTCGCGTCTGTCGCATCGCTGGTCGTTGTCGCCCTGTGTTGGGGCACGATCACCCTGTCCCCGGCCGCGCTGGCCCAGCCGGCGG
>NZ_JAQGKF010000025.1 GCF_028290205.1 Enterovirga sp.
CGCCTTCGAGACGCTGCTCGCCATGAAGGACGAGATGCCGCCGGAGGTCTCGGAAAGCGAGATCGTCTACCGGTACATCAAGTCCATCGACAAGGGCCTACTCAAGGTCATGTCGAAGATGGGCATCTCGACCTACCAGTCCTATTGCGGCGCGCAGATCTTCGACGCGGTCGGCCTCCGGTCTGATTTCCTGGAGAAGTACTTCTTCGGCACCGCCTCCCTGATCGAGGGCATCGGGCTGGACGAAGTGGCCGAGGAGACCGTGCGGCGCCACAGCGACGCCTTCGGCGAGGCCCCGATCTACCGCAACGCGCTCGATGTGGGCGGTGAATACGCGTTCCGGATCCGCGGCGAAGAGCATGTCTGGACACCGGAATCCGTCTCGGCCCTGCAGCATGCCGTGCGGCTGAACGCGCAGGAGCGCTACGGCGAGTTCGCCCGGCTCCTCAACGACCAGCAGACCCGCCTCAAGACGCTGCGCGGCCTGCTGCGCATCAAGACCGCCGACGAGGTCGGGCGCGCCCCGATCCCGATCGAGGAGGTCGAGCCCGCCTCCGACATCGTGAAGCGGTTCTCGACCGGCGCCATGTCCTTCGGCTCCATCTCCAAGGAGGCGCACGAGACCCTGGCCCTCGCCATGAACCGGATCGGCGGCAAGTCGAACACGGGCGAGGGCGGCGAACTCTCGGAGCGCTACCGGCCGCTGCCGGACGGAAGCTCCAAGCGCTCGGCCATCAAGCAGGTCGCCTCCGGCCGCTTCGGTGTCACCACCGAATACCTCGTCAATTCCGACGTGATGCAGATCACGATCGCGCAGGGTGCCAAGCCCGGCGAGGGCGGGCAGCTGCCGGGCCACAAGGTGGATGCCCGCATCGCCAAGGTCCGCCATTCGACGCCCGGCGTCGGCCTGATCTCGCCGCCGCCGCATCACGACATCTACTCGATCGAGGACCTCGCCCAGCTCGTCTTCGACCTGAAGAACGTGAACCCGGCGGCCGACGTGTCGGTGAAGCTCGTCTCCGAGGTCGGCGTGGGCACGGTGGCGGCAGGCGTCGCCAAGGCGCGGGCCGACCACATCACGGTGTCCGGCTTCGAGGGCGGCACCGGCGCCTCGCCGCTGACCTCCATCAAGCACACCGGCTCGCCCTGGGAGATGGGCCTCGCCGAGACGCACCAGACCCTGGTTCTGAACAAGCTGCGGGGCCGGGTGGCGCTGCAGGCCGACGGCGGCATCCGGACCGGCCGGGACGTGATGATCGCCCTCATGCTCGGGGCCGACGAAATCGGCTTCGCGACCGCGCCGCTCATCGCGGCCGGCTGCATCATGATGCGCAAGTGTCACCTCAACACCTGCCCGGTCGGCGTCGCGACGCAGGACCCAGTGCTGCGCAAGCGCTTCAAGGGCACGCCCGAACACGTCATCAACTACTTCTTCTTCGTGGCCGAGGAGCTGCGCGGGCTGATGGCCGAGCTCGGGGTCCGGACGGTGTCCGAGCTCGTCGGGCGGGCCGACTTTCTCGACCGCGACGGCGCGGTCCAGCACTGGAAGGCGAAGGGGCTCGACTTTTCCCGCGTGTTCCACCGGCCGGAGGTCGGGCCGGAGGTCGCCATCCGGCACACCGAGCGTCAGCACCACCCGATCGAGGCGGTGCTCGACCGCGAGCTGATCGCCGGGGCCCGGGCCGCCATCGACGGCGCCGGCCCTGTCACGCTGGAGGCCCGTGTCTCGAACGAGAACCGCACGGTCGGCGCCATGCTGTCCGGCGAGGTCGCCAAGGCGCACGGCAATGCCGGCCTGCCGGACGACACGATCACCGTCCGGCTCACCGGCACGGCCGGGCAGAGCTTCGGGGCCTGGCTGGCGGCGGGGGTCACGCTCGACCTGACTGGCGACGCCAACGACTATGTCGGCAAGGGGCTTTCGGGCGGCAAGCTGGTGATCCGGCCCTCCCCCAACTCGCAGGCGCCGGCCGAACGGTCCATCGTGGTCGGCAACACCGTCCTGTACGGGGCCATCGCCGGGGAGTGCTACTTCCGGGGCATCGCGGGCGAGCGCTTCGCGGTTCGCAATTCCGGCGCCATCGCGGTGGTGGAAGGCACGGGCGACCACGGCTGCGAATACATGACCGGCGGCGTGGTGGTGGTGATCGGCCCGACGGGCCGGAACTTCGCGGCCGGCATGTCCGGCGGCATCGCCTATGTGCTGGACGAGGACGGCTCCTTCGCCAAGCGCTGCAACCTGTCCATGGTCGACCTGGAGCCCGTCGAGGAGGAGGAGGAGCTGATGCAGCGCATCCACCACCACGGCGGCGACCTCGAGACCAAGGGCCGGATCGACATCCTGTCGAACATGTCGGGCGGCGACGAGGAGCGGCTGCTCGGCCTGCTCAAGAACCACGTCGCCTATACGGGCTCCACGCGCGCCCAGGCGATCCTGGACGGCTGGACCGAGTTCCGGCCGCGCTTCGTGAAGGTGATGCCGGTTGAATACCGCCGCGCCATCCGGGAGATGGAACGCGAGCGGATGCCGCAAGCGGCCGAGTGATCGGGGGCGCGCCTCCCCTGGGTCGCAGGCCCGGGGGGCAGCCGCCGGTCGAAGTGGACATTCAGAGTGGGCGCCGGGCTGACGGCCTCACGCCCGCGATGCAGAACGGTGCTGGGGTCCCGCCGCGCGGGCGCCAGGACGGCGAGTGGACATAGACATGGGCAAGGTCACGGGGTTCCTGGAGATCGACAGGCGGGACCGGAAGTATCTTCCGGCCTCCGACCGCATCCGGAACTATCGCGAATTCAGCATCCCGCTCGGCGAGGAGGGGACGCGCGACCAGGCAGCCCGCTGCATGGATTGCGGCATTCCGTTCTGCCATTCCGGCTGTCCGGTGAACAACCAGATCCCGGATTTCAACGACCTCGTCTACAACGACGACTGGCGTGAGGCGCTCCGCAACCTCCAGTCGACCAACAACTTCCCCGAATTCACGGGCCGCATCTGCCCGGCCCCGTGCGAGGCGGCCTGCACCCTCAACCTCGAGGACACGCCGGTCACCATCAAGACCATCGAGGGCGCCATTGCCGACCGGGGCTGGCAGGAAGGCTGGATCGTTCCCGAGATCGCGGCCCGCCGCACCGGCCGCCGCGTCGCTGTGGTCGGGTCGGGGCCGGCCGGTCTCGCCGCCGCCCAGCAGCTCGCCCGCGTCGGTCACGAGGTGCATGTCTATGAGAAGCACGCCCGGGCGGGCGGCCTCCTCCGCTACGGCATTCCCGACTTCAAGATGGAGAAGCATCACGTCGACCGGCGCGTGAAGCAGATGGAGGCCGAGGGCGTCACCTTCCATTACGGCTGCCATGTGGGCGTGACGGTGACGGCGCGCGAGCTCGCCGAGAGCCACGACGCGGTGCTGCTGGCCGGCGGCGCCGAGACGCCCCGCGACCTGCCCGTCGAGGGTCGCGACCTGGACGGCATCCATTTCGCCATGGACTTCCTGCCCCAGCAGAACCGCCGTGTCTCCGGCGAGAACACGGACATCGGCGAACCGATCCTGGCCAGCGGCAAGCACGTCATCGTCATCGGCGGCGGCGACACCGGCTCCGACTGCATCGGCACCTCCGTCCGGCAGGGCGCGCTGTCCGTGCGGCAATTCGAGATCATGCCGATGCCGCCGGAGAAGGAGAACAAGCTCACCACCTGGCCGAACTGGCCGCTGAAGCTGCGGACCTCGTCCAGCCACGAGGAAGGCGCCGAGCGCGATTTCGCCGTGAACACGGTGCGGTTTTCCGGCTCGCGCGGCCGCGTCACGCGGCTGCACGGCGTTCAGGTCGATTCCTCGTTCAAGGCGATCCCCGGAACCGAGTTCGAGCTGCCGGCCGATCTCGTGCTTCTGGCCATGGGCTTCGTGTCGCCGGTCAAGGCCGGCATGATCGAGGACCTCGGCGTCGCCCTGGACGGGCGCGGCAACGTGAAGGCGGACATGCAGAGCTATCGCACCTCCATCGACAAGGTCTGGGCGGCCGGCGACATGCGGCGGGGCCAGTCCCTCGTGGTCTGGGCCATCCGCGAGGGCCGCCAGGCGGCGCGCGCCATCGACGAGGCGCTGACCGGCGCCTCGGTGCTGCCCCGGTGAGCGACATGAGCGACGGCATGAACGCGGATCAGGAGCAGGCGCGCATGCGCGCCATCGCCGAGAACCAGCCCCCCTTCGCGCGCCATATCGGGTTCCGGCTCGTCTCGGCCGAGCGGAACCGGGTGGTCGGCGAGATCACGGTCGGCACGGAGCACAGCAACCGCAACGGCGTGCTGCACGGCGGCGCCGTGATGGCCTTTGCCGACAACCTCGGCGGCACCGCCTCCTTCATGCACCTGCCGGAAGGCACCTCGACCTCCACGATCGAGAGCAAGACCAACTTCTTTGCCGGGATCCGGGTCGGCGAGGTGGCGCGCGGTGAGTGCACGCCGCTGCATCTCGGTCGCAGCACCATGGTGTGGCAGACCCGGATCACGCGCCCGGACGGCAAGCTCGCCGCCCTGGTCACCCAGACCCAGATGGTGCTGAAGGGCTGAGGGCCCGTTTGGCGCCGCCGGAGCCGCGCTGTTCGGGCGGCTCGGGCGGGGCGCCGCCGGCTACTTGCCCCGCAAGGCCTTCAGCACGGCGATGTCGGCATAGCCGTCCGCCACCAGCCCCGAGCGGAGCTGGAAGGTCCGGATGGCGTCGCGCGTGATGGTGCCGTGCCGTCCGTCCGCCTCGCCCTTGTAGAGACCAAGCGTCGAGAGGCGCCTTTGCACCTCCTCCTTCTCGCGGTGGCTGAGGGCCGGTTCCGAGATCGGCCAGGCGCGGGCGAGGGGGCCGCCGCCGCCGATCCGGTTGGCCAGCAGGCCGACGCCCAGCGCATAGGCGTCGGACGAGTTGTAGGCCCGGATCACCTCGAAATTGTCCCCGACCAGGAAGGCGGGCCCGCGCACGCCCGTGGGCATGAACAGGGCGGCGTCGCCGGAATTCGGCAGGGCCTTGCCGTCGGCACGGCGAACACCCATCGCAGCCCAATCCGCGAAGCCGCGCCGCGGGACGCTGAAATCGAGGGTGCCGGGAAGCGCCACCTCGACGACCCAGGGCAGGCCCGCCTTCCAGCCCTTCTGGTGGAGGTAATGCGCCGTGGAGGCGAGCGCGTCCGGCACTGACGTCCAGATGTTCGGGTGGCCGTCGCCATCTTCGTCGAGCGCAAAGGCGGCGTAGCTCGACGGCATGAACTGGGTCTGGCCCATGGCACCGGCCCAAGAGCCCTTCATGCCCTCGCGGGTGATGTGGCCGTCCTGGATGATGCGGAGCGCCTGGATCAGCTCGCCCCGGAAGAAGTCGCCGCGGTGGCGCACAAAGGCGAGGGTCGCGAGCGAGCGGATCACGGACATGCCGCCGGTGTTGGCGCCGAACCCGCTCTCCATGCCCCATACGGCAAGCACGACCTCGCGCGGGACGCCGAAGCGCCGCTCGGCCCGGTCGAACACGGCGTCCCATTCCTGCCCGGCCGCGCGGCCCTTACTGATGCGCTGGGCCGACACGGCGCCGTTCACGTAGTCCCAGATCGGTCGGGAGAACTCGGCCTGTTTGCGGCTCAGCGCGATCACCTTGGGGTCCGGCGTCACGCCCCGGAGGGCTCCGTCGAAGACCTCCCGGCTGATCCCGGCCGCCCGGGCGGCGGGCCACAGCCCGTCGAGGAAACGCGTGAAATCACCCTCGCTCTTGCCGGCCGCCTCGGGCTTGGCCGCGGGCTTCGCGGCAGCCGGCGGGGCGGGCCACAACAGAAGCGCAGCAGCGCCGAGCGCGCAGGCGCACAGGAGGGTTCGGCGGAGGGAGGTGAGGGCTGTGGCGATCATCGGGGCGGGGCTGGGAGCTGATTCGGGTTAGCGGGACGGCATGGCTGCTTTGGGGCGGCTGTCGCCGGCGGCGAGGCGGCGCTCCCACTCGAGGGCCGCCGTCACGATGCCGTCGAGGTTGTCGCGCTTCGGCGTCCATCCGAGTTCGGCCCGGATCCGGTCCGCCCGGGCCACGATGGCGGGCGGATCGCCGGGCCGGCGCGGCGAGAGGACGACCGGGAAATCGACCCCGGAAATCCGCTTCATCACGTCGATCACCTCCAGCACCGAATAGCCGCGGCCGTAGCCGCAATTCAGCGTCAGGTTGCCGCCGCCCCCGCGCAGATGGTCGAGGGCGACCAGGTGGGCGTCCGCCAGGTCGGAGACGTGGATGTAGTCGCGCAGGCAGGAGCCGTCGCGCGTCGGATAGTCGGTGCCGAACACCTCGAGCCGCGCCCGCTGCCCGAGCGCCGCCTGGGCCGCCACCTTGATCAGGTGGGTCGCGGCCGGGGTCGACTGGCCGGAGCGGCCCTGCGGGTCGGCGCCCGCGACGTTGAAATAGCGCAGCGCCACGTAGCGCAGGGGATGGGCGAAGGCGGCATCGGCCAGCATCCACTCGGTCATCAGTTTGGAGCGGCCATAGGGCGAGACCGGCGCCGGCGCGACGTCCTCGCTGACCGGCTCGCCCGAGACGTCGCCATAGACCGCCGCCGTCGACGAGAAGATCATCTGGCCCACGCCGTGGCGGATCGCCGTCTCGATCAGGGTGCGGGATTTGGCGGTGTTGTTCAGGTAGTAGCCGAGCGGGTCAGTCACGGATTCGGGCACCACGATTCGGGCCGCGAAATGGGCCAGCGCCTGCACGCCGTGGGCATCCATGGCGCGCCCGACCGCCTCGGCATCCCCCATATCGGCCTGCACAAAGGCCACTCCCTCCGGCACGGACCAGCGGAAGCCAGTGGAGAGGTCGTCCAGGACCACCACCGTCTCGCCGCGGTCCCGCAGGGCCAGAACCATGTGGCTGCCGATATACCCGGCCCCGCCCGTCACCATGACCGTCATCGTTCGAGTCTCCGCCGGAGCCAGAATGTCCGGAAACACTTCACCGGCCGTGAACCCCTTTTGACATTTCCGACGGCCGCGCCAAGGTAGCGCGGCGCGAGCCTCGGTGCGCGCCCAAGCCCCCCATCAGGTCACGCAAGGAGCCGGACCGCCCATGAAGCGCATCCGCAAGGCCGTGCTGCCGGTCGCAGGCCTCGGCACGAGGTTCCTGCCCGCCACCAAATCCATCCCGAAGGAGATGCTGACGGTCGTCGATCGCCCGGTCATCCAGCACGTGGTGGACGATGCCCGCGAGGCCGGGATCGAGCATTTCATCTTCGTGACGGGGCGCGGCAAGGCCGTGATCGAGGACCATTTCGACATCGCCTACGAGCTCGACCGCACGCTGCAGGAGCGCGGCAAGGTCAAGGAATTCGAGGCCCTGAAGGCCGACCTGCCGCAGGCCGGGCAGACCAGTTTCACGCGCCAGCAGGCCCCGCTCGGGCTGGGCCACGCGGTCTGGTGCGCGCGCGAGATCGTGGGCGACGAGCCCTTCGCCGTGATCCTGCCCGACATGCTGAGCCGCGGCGCCATGCGGCAGATGCTGGACGCCTACGACCGGCACGGCGGCAACATCATCGCGGTCGAGGAGGTGCCGGAGGACCAGACGCACCAATACGGCATCGTGGCCACCGGCCAGGATCACGGCCAGACCTTCGAGATCACCGGCATGGTGGAGAAGCCGAAGCCCGGCACGGCCCCCTCGAACCTGATCATTTCGGGCCGCTACATCCTGCAGCCTGAGGTGTTCGGCGTTCTGGCCGCGCAGGAAACCGGCGCCGGCGGCGAGATCCAGCTCACCGACGCCATGAAGAAGCTGATGGGGTCGCAACCCTTCTTCGGCATGCGCTACGAGGGCCGGACCTACGACACCGGCACCAAGCTCGGCTTCCTGACCGCCAACGTGGCCTACGCGCTCGACCGCCAGGACCTCGCCGAGCCGTTCCGGGCCGAACTCCGCAAACTCCTCGGCGAGCGCTGAGCCGAATGGACCCGGCCGCGGCCGACGAGCTCGGCTGCTGGGTCACCAAGGCTGGCCTTCTGGGCACGAGCGAGACCGAGCTCCTGGCGGGCTTCTGCGAGCGGGCCGTGGCGGCCGGCCTGCCGGTCGACCGGGCGGTGGTCCTGATCGACACGCTCCACCCGGTGCATGAGGGCCGGGTCTTCCGCTGGAGCAGCCGCAACGGCGGCGAGAGCCACGTCGCCGAATATGGCCGCGCCAGCCTGGCTGGGCCCGCGGCCGAGAGCTGGCAGCGCTCCCCCTTTTTCCACATGGTGCAGAGCGGCCGGCCGTTTCTGCGCCACCGGGCCGGGGAGCCCGCCGGCGAGCGCTTCCCGCTCTTCGCCGAACTGGCCGAGGAGGGGCAGACTGACTGGGTCGGCCTGATCGACCGCTTCCGCCCCGAGACCGTGATCGGCGAGATGGATTGCGTCTACTCGTCGTGGTCGACCGCGAACCCGTCCGGCTTCTCCGAGGACGTGGTCGCCGCGCTGAAGCGGCTCGTGCCGTCGCTCAGCCTTTCGGTCAAAAGCGCTTCGCTGGTCCGCATCGCCGAAACGCTGGTCGAGACCTATCTGGGGCGCGACGCAGGGCGGCGGGTCCTGTCAGGCCGGATCGAGCGCGGCGTCGCCGACCGGATCGAGGCGGCGCTGTGGTTCAGTGACCTGCGCGGCTTCACCCGCATCACCGGGGCGGCCGAACCCGGCCAGATCATCCCCTTCCTCAACGATTATGCCGAAGCGGTGATCTCCGCCGTGCACGAGGCCGGGGGCGACGTGCTGAAACTCATCGGCGACGGCATCTTGGCCATCTTCAAAGCCGACAGCCAAGCAGAGGCCTGCACCTGCGCGCTGGAGGCCGAGTCCTTGGCCCGAAGCCGGATTGCCGCCCTGAACGAGCGGCGCAGTGCCAAGGGGCTGCCCGTCACGGGCACCTACCTGGGGCTGCATGTGGGTGAGGTGTTCTACGGCAACATCGGCTCGCAGGACCGCCTCGACTTCACCGTGGTTGGCCCGGCCGTGAACGAGGCGAGCCGCATCGCCGCGATGTGCCGCTCGGCGGACCGCGATGTGCTGGTCTCGGACCGGTTTCGGGACGCCGCCTCAGCGGCGGTCCGCAGCCGCCTCGTCTCGGTCGGCCGCTACGCGTTGCGGGGCGTCGAGCGCCCGGCCGAGCTGTTCACGCTGGATCCCGGGGCGCAGGGCTGAGAGCGGCCCGGCCTCACGGCTGCAGGCGGAGTCCGAGCAGGAACACGTCCGTTGAGTAGCTCGAGCCGGCGACCGAGCTGCGCAGGGTCTCGTGGGTGTAGCTGGCCCGCAGCGCGATCTGCCGGTTGAGCCGGTAATCGGCCCGTAACAGGGCCCCGAAACTCTGCTCGTCGATGCGCACGCCCTGGTACTGGTAATCCGCCGTCGTCAGGGCCGCCGTGACGGTGAGGTTGCGGCGCAGGTCGTGCGACACCTCCAGCGTGCCGCGGGCGGTCCGGATGCCGGTCGCGTCCGGGATCGTAGTCTCGTCGACCCCGACCTGGGCGGTCGCCCGCACCGTCGTGATCGGCGACAGGGCGTAGCTGAGCGCCGCGTCGGCGACCGGGCTGGTCAGGCTTTTGAGGCGCCGGTCCTGGTAGTCGCGCCGGGTCGCGCCGGCGGAGATCTCGCCCGTCAGGAGCCGGCTCAGCTCAAAAGTGGTGCCGATCTTCCCCCCGATCCCATCCGAGCTGCGCGCAAAGCCGGCGCTGTCGATGCGGCGGTCGTAGCGGCGGGTGTCGGCCAGGCCCTCTACGAAGGGAATCAGGCCCGGATGGATCTCGTAGCCCAGGCGCGCCCGCGTGCCGTAGGTGGTCAGGTTGCGGTCGCTCTGGTCGAGCAGCAGGCCGTTGCTGAGCCGCGCATTCTCGTAATCGGCCCGGTCGACGCTGCCCCGCAGGGTCGCGATGAGCCGGTTGAACCGCTGCGTGACCCCGGCCGAGGCGCCTTCGGTGTAGATGATGGGCCGCTGGGCCACGACCGCGTTGAGGTCGGGGCTGCCGGGCCGCTGCGTGTCGATCAGGTAATGCCCTTCGACGTCGAACTGGGTGTCGCGGCTCGCGTCCAGCCGCAGCCCGATGCGGCCCGCGCCCTCGGGCCGGCTCGCCTCCCGGTTGGACGGGTATTCGTCATAGGCCCCGCGCAGAAAGCCCGAGAGTTCGTGCCGGGACCAGTCGCTCTGGACCCGCAACTCACCCTCGGTCCGGGACACGAGCGAGCCCCGCGGGTTGCGCTCGGTCCGGTTGGGGTTGGTGTCGTAGCCGAGCGACTGGCCGAGCACCGGGTACAGGTTGATGTTGCCGACCCGGATCCCGATCGGGGCATAGGGATCGGTCTCGGCCGGGCGGCGCGGCGAGGCCGGACGCGGAGCCGGGGAGGGGTCGGGCAGGCCGGTCTGGGCCGGCTGCACGTTGCTGGCCACCTCCGGGGCGATCAGGGTCGACCGGAACGCGCCCTGGACGGGGTCGGAGGCGGGTTGGCGCGAGCGCCGGGCGCGGTTGCCGCGCGGGCCGGGCCGAAGTGCCGCGCCTGTCGTGGGCGTCTGGCGGGCGGCCCCGCTGGTGGCGGTGGAGCGGGGGGTGCCGGCCCCCAGGCCGGGAGGGACGCGGAGGCCCGGCTCGCCCGCGGGGCGGCCGAGGCCGGATCGGGTCTGATCCTGCCCCGTGTCGCCGAAGGCGCGCTGCGTGCCGGCGCGGTCCGGCTCCTGGGCGCCCGCCGGCACGGCGAGGCCGATCAGCAGGGCGAGGGCCGGGGCGCCGGAGGCCGCGAGGCGGGACGGGAACGAGGACGAGAGCAGGGCTGCCTCCGCCGTGCCGCAGCGGCCCGGATGGTTAACGGAGGTACAACCTGGATGGTTAACTGCCGGTAAGCGCAGCTCCGGATAGAAGACCGAAGATGACCTCGGTCGCGCCGTAACGCCGGCGGTCGAGCTCCGAGAAGCCCGCCGGAAAGGCAAAGGCGGCTGCCGAAGTCTCCTCCACGACCACCAGGGCCCCGGGGGCGAGCCAGCCGCCCCGCAGGCTCGACACGAGGGCCTTCTCGGCCAGGCCCTGGCCGTAAGGGGGGTCGCAGAAGACGAGCGTGGACGGCTCGAGCGGGAACGCGCGGCCGAGCTGGGTCGCGTCGCGCCGGACAGCTCTGCCGTTCTGGCCGAGTGCGCCGGCGAGATCGAGGTTGCGGCGGATCAAGCCTTGCGCCTCTGGCGCCAGGTCGACCAGCACGGCCAGGGCCGCGCCGCGCGACAGCGCCTCGATGCCGAGTGCGCCGGTGCCGGCGAACAGGTCGAGCACCCGGGCGCCCGGCACGGGGTCGCCGTGACCGTGCTCCAGGATGTTGAACAGCGTCTCGCGGAGCCGGTCGGAGGTCGGCCGGATGGCGAGTTGGCCGGGTCCGGGCCCGGCCAGGACGAGCCCCCGCCGGTTGCCTCCCACGATCCGCATGGAGGCGCGCTACTGCGGCCGGCCGCGCGGCCCGCCCGGCCCGCCGCCCGGGGCT
>NZ_JAQGKF010000030.1 GCF_028290205.1 Enterovirga sp.
ATGAGCGGCAACATCTGCCGCTGCGGCGCCTATGTGAACATCGTGGCGGCGGTCGAGGAAGTGGTGGCGGCCGGCCGGCGCGGGCTCGCCGGAGAGGCCGGCCGATGAACAATTTCAGCTACACCCGGGCCGCCACCGTGCAGGAGGCCGTGGCGGCGCTGGCGGCCGAGCCCAGCGCCAAGTTCGTCGCCGGCGGCACGAACCTGATCGACCTCCTGAAATACAACGTCGAGCGCCCGACCCGGCTGGTGGACATCACCCGGCTGCCGCTCAGGGACATCGAGGAGGCGCCCGGAGGCGGGCTCCGGATCGGCGCGCTCGTGCCGAATTCCGACCTCGCCTATGACGAGCGCGTGGAGCAGCGCTATCCGCTGCTCACAAGCGCCATCCTGGCCGGCGCGTCGCCGCAGCTCCGCAACGCCGCCTCAACCGGCGGCAACCTGCTCCAGCGCACGCGCTGCTACTATTTCTACGACCCCGGCACGCCCTGCAACAAACGCGAGCCCGGCACCGGCTGCCCGGCCATCACAGGCCAGAACCGGATCCACGCGATCCTGGGCACAAGCGAGCACTGCATCGCGACGCACCCGTCCGACATGTGCGTCGCCCTCGCCGCGCTGGACGCGCGCGTTCAGGTGACGGGGCCGGACGGCGCCCGCTCCATCCCGTTCGCCGAATTCCACCGCCTGCCGGGCGACAGGCCGGAGATCGACACCACGCTGCGTCACGGCGAGGTGATCACCGCGATCGACCTTCCGGCCGAGGATTTCTCCGCCAACCACACCTACCTGAAGCTGCGCGACCGGCTCTCCTATGCCTTCGCGCTCGTCTCGGTCGCGGTCGCCCTGCGCATCGAGGACGGCGTGATCCGGGACGCGCGGCTGGCGCTGGGCGGTGTTGCACACAAGCCGTGGCGCGACCCGGACGCCGAGTCGCTGCTGCGCGGTCGCGCGCCGATCCCCGAAGCCTTCCAGGCCGCGGCGGAGCGCGTGCTGCGGGGCGCCAAGGGGTTCGAGCACAACGGCTTCAAGATCGAGCTCGCGCGCCGCGCCATTGTCCGGGCCCTCGGCCAAGCCGCGCGCAGCACGCCCCAGACCCAATCCGACAAGCGCATCAAGTAGAGGGCCGCTCATGCTCCGCGATCCAGATCTCCATGTCGGCGCGCCCCGAAGCCGGATCGACGGCGTTGCCAAGGTCACGGGTGAGGCCCGTTATGCGGCCGAGCACCGGGCCCCCGACCTCGCCCATGGCATCGTCGTGTCCGGCGCGATTGCGCGCGGGCGGATCACGTCGATCGACAGCTCGGCGGCGCTCGCCGTCCCGGGCGTGATCCAGGTTTTCACGCACGAGAACCGGCGCAGCACGGCCTGGCTCGACTACAATTACCAGGACGAGGTGGCGCCGCCCGGCTCGCCGTTCCGGCCCCTCTACGACGCCGAGATCCATTTCAGCGGCCAGCCCGTCGCGCTGGTCGTGGCGGAGGATTACGACGCGGCCGCCTACGCGGCGTCTCTCGTCCGGATCACCTACGAGGCGGCCGAGCACGCGACCAGTCTCGAGGCGCAGGCCTACAAGAGCTACGTGCCGCCCAAGAAGCGCTCCGGCATCAAGCCGCCCTCACCCCCGCGCGGCGATGCTCCAGGGGCCTTCACGGCGTCTCCGGTGATGATCGAGGCCGATTACACGCACGCGGTCGAGCACCACAATCCGATGGAGCCGCACGCCTCCACGGTGATTTGGGAAGGCGACGGCAAGCTCACCGTCCACGACAAGACCCAGGGGCCGCAGAACAGTCACAGCTACGTAGTGGCCGTGTTCGGGCTGAAGGCGGACGATGTCCAGGTCAAGAACGCTTATGTGGGCGGCGCGTTCGGCCTCGGCTTGCGGCCCCATTACCAGCTCTTCCTGGCCGTGATGGCCGCGCTGGAGCTGAAGCGCTCGGTCAGGGTCGTCCTCACCCGCGACCAGATGTTCACGCTCAGCTATCGCCCGCACAGCCTGCAGACCGTGAAGCTCGGCGCCGACCGCAACGGCAAGCTCAATGCCGTGATCCACGCGGCCGTTTCGGGAACGTCGCGGTTCGAGGATTACCAAGAGGACATCGTCAACTGGTCGGGATTTCTCTACCAGTGTGACAACGCCGCCTTCTCCTACGAACTGGCCAAGCTCGACACCTACACGCCCTCCGACATGCGGGCGCCGGGCGCCGCGACGGGCATGTTCGCGGTCGAGATCGCCATGGACGAGCTCGCGGCGGAGACCGGCACCGACCCGGTCGAGCTGCGTCTTCGCAACTACGCCGACAAGGACGAAAACCAGGACAAGCCCTTCACGTCCAAGGAACTTCGGGCCTGCTACGCCCAGGCCGCGGAGCGCTTCGGCTGGTCGCGCCGCAATCCCGAGCCGCGCGCCACCACCGAGGGGCGCGAGCTGGTCGGCTGGGGCATGGCGAGCGGCATTTGGGAAGCCTTCATGCAGAAGGCCTCCGCCCGGGCCCGGCTGGCGGCCGATGGCACCCTCGAGGTCGCCACCGCGACATCCGACATCGGCACCGGCACCTACACCATCCTGGCCCAGATCGGCGCGGACGCGCTCGGCCTCCGGATGGAGCAGGTCTCGGTCAAGATCGGCGATTCCTCGCTTCCCACCTCCCCGATCGAAGGCGGGTCCTGGACCGCTGCCTCGAACGGCTCGGCGGTGATGGTGGCCTGCACGGCGGTGCGCGAGGAGTTGTTCAGGAAGGCCCGCGGCCTCGACGGGTCGCCCCTCGCCAACGTACCGCCGGAGCGGGTGGTGTTCCGGGGCGGCCGCATCGCAGTGGCGGACGATCCGTCACGCTCGGTCGCCATCTCCGAGGTGATGCGGGCGGCCGGCCTCGAGGTGATCGAGCGGGAGGAGACGGCGCAGCAGGACCCAGCCACCACCAAGCGCTACGCGAGCTACACCCACTCGGCCATCTTCGCCGAGGTCAAGGTCGACGAGGACCTCGGTGTGGTGCGGGTGACCCGCGTGGTGGTCGCGGTGGCGGCCGGCAAGATCATCAATCCCAAGACCGCGCGCAGCCAGATCCTCGGCGGCGTGGTCATGGGCATCGGCATGGCGCTGCACGAGGAAACCATGGCCGACCACAACCTCGGCCGGTTCATGAACCACAATCTGGCCGAGTACCACGTGCCGGCGAATGCCGACATTCACGACATCGAGGTGATCTTCGTCGAGGAACACGACGACAAGATCAGCCCGATCGGCGTGAAAGGTCTCGGCGAGATCGGCATCGTGGGCACGGCTGCGGCGGTCGCGAACGCGATCTTCCACGCCACGGGCAAGCGCGTCCGCTCCCTGCCGATCACCCTCGACAAGCTGCTCTAGCGCGGGCTACCCGGGCCCAGACAAGGCCCGGGCCGCGCCTCAGCGGCGCTCGTAGATGATGCGCGCCCGGATCGTCTCGGGCAAAGCCCGGATGTCGGCCAGGATGTCGTCCGCCACCGGCCCGGGCTCGTCGGCCTCGATCACCACGTAACCGATGTCGTCGTCCGTCTGGTAATACTGGCCGGCGATGTTCACGCCGCGCTGGGCGAACAGGTCGTTGAGGCGGCGCAGCATGCCGGGCGCGTTGCGCTGCACCTGCATGAAGCGGGTGCCGGAGGGCCGGGGCGGCAGTTGCACCTGCGGGAAGTTGATCGCCCCCACTGTCGAGCCGGTGTCGGAATAATCCACGAGCTTGCGGGCCACCTCGGTGCCGATCCGCTCCTGCGCCTCCTCGGTCGAGCCGCCGATATGCGGTGTCAGGATCACGTTCGGGATGCCCTGCAGCGGCGTCACGAAGGGCTCGGCGTTGGAGGCCGGCTCCACCGGGAACACGTCCACGGCGGCCCCCGCGAGATGGCCGGACCGCAGCGCCGCGGCGAGCGCGTCGAGATCCACCACGGTGCCGCGGGCGTTGTTGATCAGAAAGGCGCCGGGCCGCATCAGCGCGAGTTCGGCCGCGCCGATCATGCCGGCCGTCGCGGCCGTTTCCGGCACGTGCAGGCTGACCACGTCGCTCTGGCTCAGCAGTGCGGCCAGGCTCTCGACAGGCTCGGTGTTGCCGTGCCGGAGCTTGTCGGTGTGGTCAAAGAAGATCACCCGCATGCCCATGGCTTCGGCGAGATTCGAGAGCTGCGAGCCGATATTGCCGTAGCCCACGATGCCGAGCGTCTTGCCCCGCACCTCGAAGCTGCCCGAGGCCGACTTGTCCCAGGCGCCGCGATGCGCTGCCTCGGACCGCGTGGTCACGCGGCGCAGCAGCATGACGATCTCGCCGATCACCAGCTCGGCGACGCTGCGGGTGTTGGAGAACGGTGCGTTGAAGACCGGGATGCCGCGGCGGCGCGCGGCCGGCAGATCGACCTGGTTGGTGCCGACGGAGAAGCAGCCGAGCGTGATCAGCCGCGGCGCCGCGGCGAAGACCTCCTCGGTCATCTGCGTGCGGGACCGGATGCCCAGAATGCGGACGTCCCGGAGGGCGCTGGCCAGCGCAGCCTCGTCGAGGGCCTTGGGCAGGCGTTCGAGATTGCGATAGCCGGCCGCCACCATCAGGTCGGCGGCCGCGTCGTTCACCCCCTCGAGGAGGAGGACGCGGATCTTGTCCTTGGGAAACGACAGGCGGGGCTGGGCGGTCATTCGGGCGGGTCCGGGGAGGCTGGGCATTAGCCCCGCACCGCACCGCCGTCCAGGTGAGCTGTCGGCCGGCTCGGGCGCTGGCCCGGGCGCGCGGTCAGGCCGCGTCCGTGAGGGCCAGCGCAAAGCCCAGGATCAAGGCGGCGAGATCGGGCTCCTGAACCGAACCGGCCGCCGCCCGGGGCGTGAACCACGCCGTCTCACGCTGGTCGAATTCCGGCCAGCGCCGGCGCTGCTCCAGCGCATGCAGGGGGAACACCTCGACCCGGCACGGCACGACCGTCCCGTCGCGCAGGCGCTTGCCGTAGGTGTAGGCGCCGATCGGGATGCGGGACACCTCGCCTTTGATGCCGGCCTCCTCGAACGCCTCGCGGGCAGCGGCCTGGTGCGGGTGCTTGCCCTTCATCGGCCAGCCCTTGGGAATGACCCAGCGCTTGGTCTCGCGGGAGGTGACCAGAAGGATCTGGATCCCGCCCTCGCCGTAGCGGAATGGCAGGGCGGCGTATTGCGTCCGCAACGTCGAGCGATCTCCTGCACCTTGGCCGACCGGTCGCGTGAGCCCGGTTCGGAGGGCACCGCGCGGCCGCACGACCTGTTGTTGAGCCTTAAGCAACGCCGATTCTGGCCGAAGGTCGAGAGGGCGCCTCCGCTCCGTCCCCGGGCTTCTCGCTCACCCGGCCGGGGCCGGCAGGAGCGGCCGCCAGCGATGAGCATCGCCCAGGGCCGTGATCCCGTCGAGGCAGGCCTGAAACGCCGACCAGTCGTCGCGCTCGGCGATCCCGCTCCAGAGCGCCTCGACATCGTCCACAAGGAGCGTCACCGGCGCCGCGCGGCTGAAATAGGGATGCTCCGGATCGGCCTCCGGATCCGGCGCCACCGCGGCCAGCGCCTCCCGGACCGGCGCGAAAGCCGGCGAGCCGTAGACGGAAGCGGCCGGGCTCGCGGCCGCCCGGGCGGCGCTCCGTTCACCGCCGTACCAGTCGAAGAAAAAGCGCTCGAAGGGCGCGCGGCTCTCGGCCAGAAACTCGATGCTGGCCTTGGCCAGAACGGAGGCTGCCCTCAGATCGTCCGGCACGAGGCCGAGCCGGCGGGCGATGCCGCGGGCAAAACTCCGCTGCAATTCCGGCTCGTACAGCCCGAGCGCGCGTTCCAGCTCCGGCTGCGGCGCCAGCACCAGCAGGCACTCGGCGAGCCGGGTGAGGTTCCAGAGCAGCGCATCCGGCTGCCGCCCATAGGCGTACAGGCCGGTCTCGTCGAAATAGGCCGCCGTGAAGGCCGGATCGTAGGTCGGCAGAAAGCGCCAGGGCCCGTAATCGAAACTCTCGCCCGTGATGTTGATGTTGTCGGTGTTCAGGACGCCGTGCACGAAGCCGGCCACCATCCAGCCCGCGCCCATCCGGGCCACGCGCCGGCACACCTCCTCCAGAAAGGCCACGGCCCGGGCCGGTGTCTCCTCGCGCCACAGCTCCGGCATGTAGGTCCGCACCGCATAATCGAGCAGGCGGCCGATATTCTCGCTCTCGCCCAAGTAGGCGAGGCGCTGAAACGTGCCGATCCGGATATGCGAATGGCTGAGCCGGACCAGCACGGAGGAGCGGGTCGGCGAGGGTTCGTCGCCCCGCACCAGCGGCTCGCCGGTCTCGACGAGGCTGAAGGTCTTCGAGGTCTCGACGCCCTGCGCCTCCAGCATCTCGGTCGCCAGGATCTCCCTGACGCCGCCCTTCAGCGTGAGGCGCCCGTCGCCCTGCCGCGACCAGGGCGTGCGCCCGCTGCCCTTGGTGCCGAGATCGAGCAGCCGACCCTGCCGGTCGTGCAACTGGCCGAACAGGAAGCCGCGGCCGTCGCCGAGCTCCGGATTGTAGGAGCGGAACTGGTGGCCATGGTAGCGCAGCGCCAGCGGCTGCTCGAAACTGCCCGGCAGGGGCGCGAAACGGCCGAAATGGGCGACCCATTCCTCGTCCGTCAGCGCGTCGAGGCCGACGCGCGCGTCCCAGCGGCGGTTGCGGAACCGCAGGCGATGCTCCGGGAAGCGCGCGGCCACGACCGGGTCGTAGAACGCCTCGCCGAGGGTCGCGTGCGCGGTCGAGGGTCGGTAGGAGGGGCTGGGCGGCATGGTTGTCAACGGCGCCGATCGGTCAGGGTTCGGGCCGGTCAGGGACAGACAGTCGTTGACCGCCCGGCATGCCCCTCCCTACCGTTCCGCCGAGCCGGGAGGAACCGCATCGGATGAGCGCCGCCAACGAGGACGAAACCCGCGCCGCCATCGTCAAGGCGATGCTGGACCTGGAGCGGCTCGGCCTGACCCAGGGCACCGCCGGCAACGTGTCGGTGCGGCACGGCGAAGGCTGCCTGATCACGCCCTCCGGCATCCCGGCCGACGAGCTGCGGGCCGAGGAGATCGTGCGGCTCCGGCATGACGGCACGCATGAGGGCACCTGCCGGCCCTCGTCCGAATGGCGCTTCCACCGCGACATCTACCTGGCCCGGCCCGAGGTCGGGGCCGTGGTGCACGCCCATCCGACCTACGCGACCGCCTTTGCGATCTGCGGCCGCGATATCCCGGCCGTCCACTACATGATCGCGGCCGCGGGCGGCCCCACCGTGCGCTGCGCCAGCTACGCGACCTTTGGCACGGAGGAGCTGTCCCGGGCGGCCCTGGTCGCGCTCGAGGGCCGCACCTGCTGCCTCCTCGCCCATCACGGCACCATCGCGACCGGCCCGACCCTGAAGAAGGCCATGTGGGTCGCGGTCGAGCTGGAAACGTTGTGCCGGCAATACGCGATCGCCCTGCAGGTCGGCGCACCCGGCATCCTGCCGGATGACGAGATCAGCCGCGTGATGGAGCGTTTCGGCAGCTACGGCCCGCGGCCGCCCGCCGCCTGAGGCTGCTTGCGGGGCCTGAGGGGGCGGGGCAAGCTCGGCCAGAGGAGCACCCGCCCGCCCGTGAAGATCTTCATCGCCGGCCTTGCCACCGAGACCAACACCTTCGCGCCTCTGCCGACCGGCCGGGCCGCCTTTTTCGAGCGCGAATATTCGCGCCGCTCGGGCAGCCGCGAGCCGCCGCGCTTCGCCAACATCCCGCTCGCCGTCTGGCGCGGCCTCGCGGACGCGGACGGCCACGAGGTGGTCGAAAGCCTCTCCGCCTTCGCCCAGCCCGGCGGCACCACCCTGCGGCATGTCTATGAAGAGCTGCGCGACACCCTGCTGGACGACCTGCGGGCCACCATGCCGGTCGATGTGGTGCTGCTGTTCAGGCACGGCGCCATGGTGGCGGAGGGCTACGACGATTGCGAAGGCGACACGCTCAGCCGCGTGCGGGAGATCGTCGGTCCCGGAGCCACGAGCGGGATCGAGCTCGATCTCCATTGCCACCTGACCGAGCTGATGCGGCGGAGCGCCGCCGCCACGGTGCTGTGCAAGGAGGACCCGCCTACGGACATCGCGCTGCGGGCGCCGGAGCTC
>NZ_JAQGKF010000033.1 GCF_028290205.1 Enterovirga sp.
TTGAAGCTGTAGGGCAGCAGCAGATAGGCGAAGAGGCCGATCGCCTTGATGTCGATCTCGGCCGTGGCCAGCCGGGCCGTGAAGGTGCCGCCGACGAGCAGGAACGGCAGGCCGCAGGAAAAGCCGAGCGCCAGCATCAGGGCGACGCGGCGGTCGAGATAGGGCCTGAGCTTGTCGATCATGCCGGGTCGACGAAAGCCGGCGGCGCCGGCGGAGCCGCAGCTATAGCATACGAAAGGTTAACGGCCTCGCCCGGGCCTAGTCCGCATCGCGCCGGAACACGTTCCAGAACGAGCGCAGGCTGCGGTAGCGGCGGTGATGGGCGTGGGCCGAGCCGGTCCCGTCCTCCCGCACGAGGTAGATCTCGCGGTCGTGGAACTCCTCGAGCCCCGGCCGGTGGCCGACGCTGAGAACGGTCGCGTCGGCCAGTTCGTTGCGCAGGAAACCCATCATCTTGGCCTGGCTCATCTCGTCCAGGGCCGAAGTCGCCTCGTCCATGATGACGATGTCGGGCGGGTCGATCAGGAGGCGGGCGAAGGCGACGCGCTGGCGCTCTCCCCCGGACAGGATCTGATCCCACTGGTCCTCGTCGTCCAGCCGATCCGTCAGGTGCGTCAGCCCGCATTCGCGCAAGGCGTGCCGGAGCTTGTCGTCGGAGATGCGGCCGTCGTCGGCCGCCGGGTAGATGAGCGCGTGGCGCAGCGTGCCGAGCGGCAGGTAGGGCCGCTGCGGCATGAAGGCCACCGAGGAACGCTTGGGCGTGAGGATTCGGCCCGAGCCCCAGGGCCAGAGCCCGGCCATGGCCCGGATCAGGGTGGATTTGCCGGTGCCGGACTCGCCCTTGACCAGCACCTTCTCGCCCCGGCTGATCGTGGTGGAGGCCCCCTCGATCATCACCGTGCCGTTCTGCTGAGTGAGCGACAGGTTCTCGATGTGGATCGAATCGTCCGGGCTGAAGCCGAGCACGACCGTGTCACTGGCCCCGTGGCGACCGATGGATTCGTCGAGGTCGTCGAGCGCGTCGGTCAGTTCCACGACCCGCTGGGCGGAGGCCAGCGTCTCGGCGAGCCGGATGGCGTTGTCGATGAGCCAGTTGAGCGCGATCTGCACCTGCGTGAAGGCGGTCGCGATCTGCATCAGCTCGCCCAGGGTGAGTTCGCCGGCGACGTATTTCGGGGCTCCGAGCAGCAGCGGCACGACCGGAGCCAGGACCGAGTTGCCGTTCGAGATCCAGGTCATGTGCGCCTGTTTGGCGATGACCTTGAGCCAGCGCTCGGCGAGATCGCCGAACGTCTCGGAGAGGCGGGCCCGCTCGTCGTCGTCGCCCCCGATCAGGGCGATGTTCTCGGCCGATTCCCGGACGCGGGTCAGCTCGTAGCGCAGCCGCGCCTCGGCCGCGTTCTTCTGCTCGACCCGCTGGATCAGCGGCTTGCCGATCAAGACCATCGCGGTCGAGGTCAGCCCGGCATAGGCCACGGAGGCGAACACCATGTAACCCGGGATGGTGACGGGCCCGATCGTGATCGACCCGGCCACCACCCACAGCACGCCGAAGAAGGCGGCCGCGGCCAGCACCGCGTTCGCCAGACCGATCGCAAAATCGACCAGCGGCTCCACCGCGAGCCGCACGTCGTCGGCGATGCGGAACTCCGGATGCGAGCCCTCCCCCGACACGATGGTGAGCTGGTAGAAGCGCCGCTCGGAGAGCCAGCGCTCGATCAGCCCCTGCGTCAGCCATTTGCGCCAGGCGAGTTGGAGACGCATGCGGGCATGGACCATGGCCACGGCGACCGCCGCCGCCATGAGCGCGAGCCCGAGCACGATCGCGACGCCGAGCCCCACATTGGCCACGTCCTTGCTCTCGATCGCGTCGAAGAAGAACTTGTTCCAGCGGTTGATCAGAAGCGCGATGCCGAGATTGACGAGCACGAGCCCCAGGAGCGTGAGCGTCAGGGTCCAGGCGCGCCGCCGGCTCCGTCCCTTCCAGAAGCCCCCCGAAATAGCGAAGAAGGCCCGCGCGGTGCGGACCGGCGACGGGGGTAACGGATTGTCCGACGTGCTCTCGATCCCAGGGTCGACGACGCTCATCGGGCCTCACGTTTCAGCGCTTCCGCCGCCGGGAGCGGACGGAGCTGGATCAGGCCAAGATAGGTGATCAGGCCGCTCGGTGCGAGCGCGTACAGTCGCGCGGCCGGTCAGGAGGCCCGGAACTGCTTGGAAAGCTTGAGGTCCTGCCCCTGGTAATTGGACGTCCCGATGGCGCCGTAGAGCACGTCGGGAGCGGCCGCCATCTCCTCGAAGGCAAGCCGGCACACCATCTGGCCGTCCTCGAGATTGAACGGCACCTCGTGGCTGCGCACCTCCATCACGGCCCGGCTGCCCGGATGGCCGCTCGGCGCGTAACCGAAGCCGGGGTCGAAGAAGCCGGCGTAATGCACCCGGAACTCGCCCATCATGGGGTCGATCGGCACCATCTCGGCTGCCAGCGTCGGCGGGATGTGCAGCCGCTCCTTGGAAGCCAGGATGTAGAACTCATTCGGGTCGAGGATCAGGCGCTTGTCCGACCGGGCCCGGATCACCTCCCAGTAATCCTCGGCCAGGTAGCCGGCGCTCCGGTCCACGTCGATGACGTCGGTGTGCCGCTGCGCCCTGTAGCCGATCAGGCCGTCCGGGCCGAAGCCCGCAAGCTCGATGCGCAGAACGAGGCCGTTGCGGACGCCGAGTTCGCCATTCACGAGCGGCGAGGCCGCGTGGAGGTCCCGCAGCTTCCGGTCGCTGATCCGGAAGTCCCTCACCTCCTCCGCCTGCGAGTCGAGCTTACGAAAGCGGATCTGGTTCAGCCGCGTGCCCCGTCGCACCTTCACCGAAAAGGTCCGGGGCGACACCTCCGCATAGAGGCGACCGCGATAGCCCGCTTCCACCGTGTCGAAGGCCTCGCTCCGATCGGTGATCAGGCGCGTGAAGACGTCGAGCCGTCCGGTTGAGCTCTTGGGGTTGGCCGCGGCCGCGATGCTGTCTGGCAGGTCCAGATGCTCCAGCAACTCGACCACATAGACGCAGCCGCGCTCGAACACGGCGCCGCCCTCGAGGTCGATCTCGTCGGGCCGCAGGGCGGCAAGCTTGCTCTCCACGGTGGCGTTCCGGCCGGGCAGGAAGCTCGCCCGGACCCGGTAGGCTCGGCGGCCGAGGCGCAGGTCGAGGCTCGCCGGCTGGAACTGGCTCTCGCGCAGCTCCTCGGTGGCCTTCAGCACATCGCGCCGGACGAGATCGCGAATATGTTGCCGCGGCAGCAGGCCCACGGCTCCGGACAGGAACGAGGACGGGCGCGTTCCGGCGAGGTCGGGCGCTTCGATCATGGCCGCGACGGTAGCGGAGCGGCCGCGTTTTCTCCAGGGACCCGGCTCCCGGAAACGGCGCGCCGGCCTGCTTTTCCGTGCGGGCCGATGAGCTTACGAACAAGCCGGTCGCCGGTCCGGCGGCCGGGAGGACGACCGTGGTCTACGAGCTCAGAATCTACCGCTGCCTGCCCGGGCGACTTCCCGCCCTCACCAAGCGTTTCGAGACCATCACGCTGCCGCTGTGGGAGCGGCACGGGATCCGCCAGGCCGGGTTCTGGACCACGCTGGTCGGCCCCTCGAACCAGGACCTGACCTACCTGCTGGCCTGGGAGTCGCTGGCGGAGCGGGAGCGCAAGTGGAACGCCTTCCAGTCCGATCCCGAATGGCTCGCCGCCCGGGCCGGCACCGAGAAGGACGGCCAGATCGTCGAGACGATCAGCAGCAGCTTCCTGAGCCCGACCTCGTTCTCGTCCGTGCAATAGGCTCCCCGGACCCGAGGGGTCCGGCGGAGAACTCCGGCAACCCAGACCGCGGCACCACCCGGTTCTGGGTTGCTGTGCCGCAGGCGCGACGAGGGCGCGCCCGGGGCGCGCGGCGCCGGAAACTCAGCGCGGGGCCAAAATCATGATCATCTGGCGGCCTTCGAGCATCGGCTCGCTCTCGACCTTGGCGATGTCCGCGGTCTCGACCTTGACGCGCTCCAGCAGCCTGAGCCCGAGATCCTGGTGAGCCATTTCGCGGCCGCGGAAGCGCAGGGTCACCTTGACCTTGTCGCCCTCCTCGAAGAAGCGCTGAACGGCCTTCATCTTGACGTCGTAATCGTGCTTGTCGATGCCGGGCCGGAGCTTGATCTCCTTGACCTCGACCGTCTTCTGCTTCTTGCGGGCCTCGGCCTGCTTCTTCTGCTCGAGGAAGCGGAAGCGGCCGTAATCGAGGAGCTTGCAGACCGGAGGCACCGAGTTCGGGGCGATCTCGACAAGATCGAGCCCGGCATCCTCGGCGATCTTCAGGGCATCAAAGAACGGGACCACGCCCCGGTTCTGGCCTTCCTGATCGATCAGCTGGACGTCCCGGACGCCCCGAATGTCGCGATTGGCGCGCGGGCCGTCCTTCTGCGGGACTGGCATCGCTCTCATAGGTCTGCGAATGGCGGCGAACTCCTCAACCGTTGCGGTGCGGCCGGCCCGCCACGGGAGGTGGTCTCGTTATTCGGGACTGCCGTACCGTCTCATGTCGCATTTGTCCCGGCCAAGTCAATGATTCTCACGCGATCCGAAGCATCCGCGGGTCGTTGTCTGAAAGCCCGACTGCCCGGGCAGTCTCGATCATCGCTCCCAGCGTCTCGACCGTGATCGGCACACCATGTGCGGTGCGATCCTGGCGCGCGAGGCGTTCTGGGTCTCCGGGCAGGAGCACGGGCGAGCCCGCCTCGGCCGGCACCGTTTCCCGCACATAATCGACGAAAGCCCGGGTTTCCGCCGCGATCGCTGAATCGGCGCCGAACGCCCCCGGGGACATGTAGATGGACACCATGCCGTTGCAGAAGCGCTGGTCGCGCGGCGGCCCCGCGGTGCCGGACCCGGCCAGAGCGCCGCCCAGCAGCTCGCACATCAGAGACAGACCCGACCCCTTGTGCTCGCCCATGGCCCGAATGGCCCCGGTGCCGAGCCGGTGATCGCGGTGGCTCGTGCCCTCGATGGGCCCATAGAGCGTGGCGGGATCGGTTGAGAGCTGCCCGTCGGGCCGGATCAGGCTGCCCTCCGGCAAGGGCTTGCCGCCCTGCGATGCCACCATGACCTTACCCTCGGCCACCGCAGAGGTGGCGAAGTCGAGCACCACGGGGGGCCCGTCCGGGACCGGGAAGCCGAACGCGATGGGGTTTGTGGAGAACCGCCTCTCGACCCCGCCGAACGGCGCCACGAGGCGCGACTGGGCAACATTCACAACATGAAGCGAGACGAGCCCCGCCTCGAGCGCCATTTCGGCCCATTGGCCGATGCGCCCGAGATGGCCGGCATGACGCAGGGCCACCACGGCGACCCCGAATTGGCGCGCCTTGTCGATGCCGAAGCGGACGGCCTGGCGACCGACCGTCGCACCGAAACCGTAGCGGCCATCCAGCACGGCCATGGCGGGATTGTCGGTCACGACCGCGATGGTCTGGCCCGGCTCAAGGTCGCCCGACCGCATCCAGTCGACGTAGCGTGGAACCCGCACCACGCCATGGCTGTCGTGCCCGGTCATGTTGGCGTCCACGAGGCCGGCGGCGACGGCCTCGGCCTCCTCGGCCGAGCAGCCGGCGGCCGCGAAGGTCGCGGCCACGAAGCTTTGGAGGCGCCCCGCCTCCACCCGAACAAGTCCGGTTGCGGACGCCGCCATCGCGCTACCTCTTCTTTTCAAGGAGGAGCTGTCCCTCCTTCTCGATGTAACTCTTCGCCTTTTCGGCGATCATGGCCAGCATCCAGGGCAGGCTGACTTCGACCCGGACATGGTCGTCGGCCACATCGAGCGAGCCAGACGCGCTCTGCCCCATGGCCTTCACGTCCACGTCGAGGTGGTCGCCCGACCAGCGCTCGTCGATGGACCCGATCTTGTCGGCGAATTTCGCCTTGAGCGTGTCGACGCCGGCCACGAGGCGCTGGCGGGCCGCCTCCCGGCCGAGTTGATGCGGGATGGTGACAACCAGCGGCTTGGACATCCGGACTCCTCGGCTCGGCGCCACATAGCACGGCGCGGCGGGCCGTCGACTCCCGCCTCCGTTGCGCTTCCCCCTGCGATCCGGCATCCCGGGGGTCCGCGCCCCGGATCGCGCCGGAGACCCGCCATGGACATTCGTTCGAGCGTTCTCGAAGCCATCGGCCATACGGCCTTGATCCGCCTGCGCAGGGCGTCCGAGCTCGCCGGCGCCACCATCCTGGGCAAGGCCGAGTTCATGAACCCGGGCGGCTCGGTCAAGGACCGGGCGGCCCTGTTCATGATCCGCGACGCGATGCGCCGGGGCGACCTGCGGCCCGGCGGCACGATCGTCGAGGGGACCGCCGGGAACACCGGCATCGGCCTCGCCCTGGTCGGCAACGCGCTCGGCTTTCGCACCGTGATCGTGATCCCGGAAACGCAGAGCCAGGAGAAGAAGGACGCGCTACGGCTCGCCGGGGCCGAGCTCGTGGAGGTCCCGGCGGTGCCCTATGCCAACCCGGAGAACTACGTCCGGCGCTCCGGCCGGCTCGCGGCCGAGCTCGCGGCCACTCGGCCGGAAGGCGCGATCTGGGCGAACCAGTTCGACAACCTGGCCAACCGCGACGCCCACACGGCCACCACGGCGCCGGAGATCTGGGACCAGACAGGCGGCCAGATCGACGGTTTCTGTTGCGCGGTCGGCACGGGCGGCACCCTGGCCGGCGTGGCGCAGGGTTTGCGCGAGCGCGCCCCCAACATCCGCATCGGGCTCGCGGACCCGGCCGGATCGGCCCTGCACAGCTTCTACACGGTCGGCGAGCTGAAAGCCGCCGGCTCATCGGTCACGGAGGGAATCGGCCAAGGTCGGATCACCCGCAACCTGGAGGGGCTCAGGGTGGACGCGAGCTACCAGATCCCGGACCAGGAGGCGCTGCCGATCGTGTTCGACCTCCTCCAGCACGAAGGCCTCTGCCTGGGCGGCTCCTCGGGCGTGAACGTGGCGGGGGCGATCCGGCTCGCCCGCGACATCGGCCCGGGCTGCACGGTGGTGACCGTGCTGTGCGATTCCGGCACGCGCTACGCGTCCAAGCTGTTCAATCCCGCCTTTCTCCGGGAGAGGTCGCTGCCGCTGCCGGCCTGGCTCGCCGCTGAAGCGCGCTGACCGTTTGCCGCGATGGCGCGGATGGACGCGTTTCGTCCGGAACCGGCCCCTTAACAGCGAGTTCTCCTCCGTATGCCTGGAGAGAGCGAGTGGTGTCCGCGTGCCGCAACATTCCGCCGTCGCGGCGCGTCGGACAGACCGGGGCGTTGCTAGCTGGTGGGCAGCGTCCCGTCGCCGTCCGCCCGGCGGCGCCCCATCGCACGGCGCGGCGGTGATGCGATCCCTGCTGGAACGGCCGACCTATCTTGGCCTGACGCGCCGGCGGCTCCAGACCCTCTACCTCGTGGCCGCGGTCGGCCTCGCAGGCCTCGTGCCCCTGATGCTCTTCGCCGGGTTCTGGATCCGGGCGGAACTCGGCAAGGGCCAGCGCGACGTTGAGATGCTGCTGGACAGCCGCGCCTCGGCCCTGTTCCACCAGGTCGAGGCGGAGGTGGAGCGGCAGATCTCGGCCCTGCACGCGCTCTCGGCTCTGCCCACTCTGGATTCCGGCAGCGAAGGGTTCGACGAGACCGCCGGGCGGATGACCCGGGCCATGCCGCACTGGACCTCGCTCAGCCTGGTTGACGCCGCGACCGGGCGCGTCGTCCGGGCAACGCGGACCGAGGAGGCCGATGCCCCGGATCCCGAGTCCCTGCGCCAGGCCGTCCAGAGCAGAAAGGCGCAGATCGAGACGCGGCCCGGCTTGGCCCGCACCGGCGGTGGCATCCACATCTACGTCCCGGTGGTCCGCAACGATGCCGTCGCCCTTGTGCTGCTGATGACGTTCAACGCCCTGAACATTCAGGACATCGTGCTGGCGCAGTCGCGCAACACCCCGTTCACGGCCCTGGTGCTCGATTCCCGAAACCGCATCCTGGCCAATTCGAGCTCGCCGCAGCCGATCGGCACGGACGCCCCACCCGCCTTCCGACAGGCGATTACGGGCCGCAACACGGGGCTGTTCCAGTCGGACCTCGACGGAGAACCCATGGCGAGCGCCTTCCGGCGTTCACGGCTGACAGGCTGGGTCGTGATCGCCTCGATCAGCCGGCGGGAAAGCGACCGGCTCATGACCGGGACGGCCCTCGCCACCACGGCCGCCGGCGCGGTCAGCCTCCTGCTGGCCGGCATTCTGGCTGTGTTCATCGTCCACACGGTGATGGAGCGGCGCGTCAGCGAGGAGCGGCTCGCCGCCTCGCGCACGCTGGGCGAACTGGATGCGAGGCTGCTCGCCACCACCCAGGAGGCACTCGGGGAACAGCGCAAGGCCGCCTCCGAGCGGGAGGTGCTGCTGCGCGAAATCTACCACCGCGTGAAGAACAACCTGCAGATCGTGCAGAGCCTCCTGCGCCTCGGCTCCCGCGATCTCCAGGCCGAACAACGCGAGCCGTTCGAGAGCGCGGTCCGCCGCATCGGCGCCATGGCCCGGGTCCACACCCTGCTCTATAATTCCCCTGATCTCGCCTCCATCGACTTCAAGGATTACCTTGAGGAGCTGCTGAAGGAACTGTCGGAGGGCTTCGGCGCTGGCGAGCGCGGCATCGAGTCGGTGCTCGACGCCAACGCCATGCGGATGCCCCTGGATACCGCCGTGCCGCTCGCCTTCATCGCGGTCGAGATCCTGACCAATGCCTACAAGCACGCCTTTCCCAAGGGCCGCACCGGCCAGATCACCGTCCAGGTCAGCCGCGACGACGGCAACGCCCTGCTGCGCATCCGCGACGACGGCATCGGCATCGGGCCGGACAGCGCCGCCAAGCGGCGCCTCGGCCTGACCATCGTCCGCAAGCTGGTGCAGCAGATCGGCGGCACGCTGGAAGAGCCTCCGCCGGGCTCGTCGGTGTTCACGGTGCGGTTTCCAGTGGAGCCCGATCGCCCGGCCACCCCGGCCGCCCCCGCGCCGGTCGAGGCTTGATCGGACCGCTTGGCGTTCCATATCTAGCGCAGGAGTTCGAGGGGCGCCGTCAGGGCTCCCCGGACTGGGAAGTGCCGGAAGGGCTTCGCAAACATGTCGCGTCCATCGCCCTTCGGGCATCCGTTCCTGCTGGGTTTTGATGAGGTCGAGCAGGCACTCGACCGTGTCGCCAAATCGTCCGGCGACGGGTACCCGCCCTACAACATCGAGCGGATCGCCCGCACGGCGGCCGACCCCGAACGGCTCCGCATCCTGATCGCGGTGGCCGGGTTCGGGTCCGAGCAGCTCGAGGTCACGCTTGAGGAGAACCAGCTCGTGGTGCGCGGCCGTCAGGCCGAGGACCGCGAGCGCCTGTTCCTGCACCGCGGCATCGCGGCCCGGCAGTTCCAGCGCACCTTCGTGCTGGCGGACGGGATGGAGGTGCTGGGCGCGGACCTGGCGAACGGGCTCCTCTCCATCGACCTCGTGCGGCCGGAAGCCGCGCGTGTGGTTCGCCGCATCGACATCACATCACGGGACTGATCCCGAGAACCGCCGCTCGAAGGAGGGCATACGATGACTGACATGACCCACGAGACCGGAACGATCCCCGAGCAGGCCCTGGCGGCCCTCGGCGAGGGGCAGATCGCCTACGTCAAGCCGATCTCGTCCGACGAGGTGCGGCGCATCTTCCCGCAGGCGCCCGAACTCGCGCCCGGTCTCAAGCTGTTCGCCCTTCTGTCCGCGAGCGGGGCGCCGATCCTGCTCACGGATTCGCGCGACACCGCGCTCGCCAATGCCTGGGCGCACGACCTTCAGACCGTCAGCCTCAACTGACCGCTTTCGGTCTCGCCGGATGCGAGCCGGACGGCATCGGCGACCGCCACAACCAGCCTGTCGAT
>NZ_JAQGKF010000087.1 GCF_028290205.1 Enterovirga sp.
TTGCAGCATGTGGCGGTGGCGGCCGACCCCTGGCCCGGCGCGGTCGCGGTGTGGCGGTCGGCCGACGGCGAAAGCTTCGGGCTGCACAGCGTCTTGCCCGTTCCGGCCATCCTGGGCCGCACGCTGAGCGCGCTCAGCGGTGGGCCGGTCTGGTCCTGGGACGAACGCACGCGGCTTGAGGTCGAGATTTCCTCGGGGGGCTGGCCGACGGTGACGCCCGAGGCGGCGCTTGCCGGCGAAACCGTGTTTGCGGTTCGTGGGCAGGACGGAGGCTGGGAGGTGTTGGCGGCGCGGTCGGCAGACCTGATCGGCCCCCGGCGCTACCGGCTCTCCGGGTTCCTGCGGGGATTGGGCGGCACGGAGCATTTCGCCTCCCGGACCGTCCCGGCCGGAGCCGACCTTGTCCGGCTGGACGGAGCAGTCGCGCCGCTCTCCTCCTCGCTCTCCGATCTCGGCCGGACCTGGACCTACCGCATTGGCCCGGCCGATCGGGGCCATGCCGATCCGGCCGCCATCGAGATCGCCGCGACGATCGGGGCCGGCGCCCTGAAGCCGCTCGCGCCGGTGCATCCGCGGGCGCGGCGCGTCGCGGGGGGAGTCGCGGTGTCCTGGATTCGCCGGGCGCGGCTGGACGGCGATGGCTGGGAGATGGCCGAGATCCCGCTCGGCGAGGAGGTCGAGGCCTACGAACTCGCGATCCTCGACAGCCTCGGCGGGGAGAAGCGCGCCTTCGCGACCGCCGCGCCGGCGGTCCTCTACGGCGCGGCCGACGAGCTTGCCGATTTCGGCGTGCCGCAGGCGGAGCTCACCTTGCGGATCGCACAACTCAGCCGGACAGCCGGGCGGGGGCACGAGCTCCTCCGCACGGTCCCGGTGCTTTGAACGGACCCACCATGCCCGACAGCCCGGTTCTCGGCCTGCCCCTCCTGGCGGCGGCGCAAGCCCAGAAACACGTGACCCACAACGAGGCGCTGCTCGCCCTCGATGCGCTCGTGCAATGCGCGGTGCTGGACAAGGATCTGACCGTCCCGCCTTCGGCTCCGGCTCCGGGGCAGCGCTACATCGTGCCCCCGGGCGCGTCCGGCGCCTGGGCCGGCAAGGCGGCGATGATCGCCGCCTGGCAGGACGCCTATGGCTGGCGCTTCTTCCCGCCCTCGCCGGGCTACATCGCCTTCGTGGTCAACGAGAGCCTGCTCTATCTGTTCAACGGCACCGGCTGGACCTCGCTCACCTCCGGGCTGGCGGCGATCCAGAACCTGCAGCGGCTCGGGATCGGCACGGACGCGGATGCCACGAACCCGTTTGCGGCCAAGCTCAACAAGGCGCTCTGGACGGCCCGGACGGTTGCCGAAGGAGGGGACGGCGACCTCCGCTACATGCTGAACAAGGAGACGGCCGCGGACGTCGTGTCGCTGCTGTTTCAGACCGGCTTCTCCGGCCGGCTCGAGTTCGGCCTGATCGGTTCCGACGATCCCGCCGTAAAGGTCAGCAGCGACGGAGCGGCCTGGCACACCGCCCTCGCGATCAACTCCGCGACCGGCACAGTCGACTTTCGGGCCGGCTCGACCGACATCCCCTCGGCGAGCACGACCGATCTCGGCGCCGTGCCCACGCTGAAGGTGAGGATCACCGGCACCGTTGCGATCACGTCCTTCGGATCAGGCCTGCACAAGCTGCGGCTGATCCGCTTCGCCGGGGCGCTCACCCTCACCCATGACGCCACCTCCCTGGTTCTGCCCGGAAGCGCGAACATCACCACCGCGGCTGGCGACCGGGCCCTCGCCGCCTCTGACGGCTCGGGAAATTGGACCGTGTGGGGTTACTGGCGGGCCGATGGCACCCCGCTGGCGGTGAGAAACCTGCGCACCGCGGACGGCAACGGCAACACGGCGGTCGGGCTGAACGCGCTCGTGTCCTTGACCTCGGGGACCAACAATACGGCTACAGGCGTCGGCGCCCTGAACGTCCTGACCTCCGGCTCCTACAACGCCGCGTTCGGCCGCCAGGCCCTCGCCGGTGTCACCACGGGGGGATCCAACGCGGCCTGCGGGACCTTCGCCGGCTTTGCGGTCACGACCGGGTCGAACAACGCCGCTCTCGGGTACTCCGCGCTGCCGGGCGTGACGTCCGGGGGCAACGACACGGCCGTCGGTGCGCTTTCACTCTCGGCCTGCACGACGGGCGGCTACAACACCGCGCTCGGCTACAACAGCCTGTCGGGGCTGACCACGTTCGACAACGCGACGGGGGTCGGCGCGAATGCGGCCGTGACGGGGTCGAACCAGGTCCAGCTCGGAGATTCCGCGACCACGACCTACTGCTACGGCGCGGTGCAGAACCGCTCCGACGGTCGCGACAAGGCGGACATCCGCGACACCGCGCTCGGGCTTCAGTTCCTGCTGGCGCTACGCCCCGTCGACTTCCGATGGGACCTGCGGGACGATTACCGCTCGCCCCCTCCGGCCCGGCCGGCCAGCGACGCGGCGGATGCGATGGCGGCGCATGGGCGTGAGCTCGCCGCCTGGGCGGAGGCGAACCGGCTCTCGAACATCGTCCGGGACGGTTCCAAGACGCGCATCCGGCGCCACCAGGGGCTGATCGCGCAGGAGGTGAAGGCTGCGATGCACGAGCTCGGGGTCGAGTTCGGCGGCTACCAGGACCACAGCCTCAACGGCGGCGAGGACGTCGTCAGCCTCGGCTACGAGGAGCTTGTCCCGGTCTTGATCAAGGCCGTCCAGGAACTGCACCGCCGCGAGGAGGCGATGGCAGCCGAGATCACGGCGCTCGCCGGGCGACTGGCCGCTCTGGAAGCTCAGCCGGCCGCCTGACCGGCTGCCCCGAGACATCCCGCCGCCGCCCGAGGGCGGCTTTTTCGTCCCCCGGAGACGAGCGATGAACGTTGCCGACCGCACCGTGCAATTGCTGCTGCTCGCCGCCGGGGAGACGCTTCCGGTCTACGGCGCCGATGGCCAGGCCGGCACCGAGACGCGCTCCGCCCTGGCGCGGTTCGAGGCGAAGCACGCGCCCCCGAAGCCGGCCGCTCCGGCGATCATCATCCGGCGCGCCGCGCAGGGCCGGCTCCACGACGTGGACATCTCGCACCTCGCCACCGTCCGCCTGGGCCGGATGAAGGGCGCCCCCAAGGCCATGCTCTGGCACCACACCGCCGGCCATCTCGGGCCCGAGGGGACCATTCGCGTGCTCAACGGGCGCGGCCTCGGCGTCCAGTACGTCATGGGCCGCGACGCCCGCATGTACCTGACCAACCCGGAGCTGTTCACCTGCTGGCACGCCGGCAACGTCGACAAGGCGCCGTGGAAGGGCCGCGGGCTCAGCAACGGCAACATGCTGGGCTGCGAGGTCGACGCCAAGCTGCCGGAGGACGTGACGGACGCACAGGTGGCCCGCGCGGTCGCCTTCGCGGTCGAACTCGAGAAGAACTTCCCCGGGATCCTCCATCTCGGCCACGGCGAGACCAGCCTGCGCAAGATGCCGGCCGAGGGCCTGCGCATCGCTCAGGCGATCCGGGGCCCGGATTTCCGGATCAAGCCCGAGCTGCTGGCGACCTGAGCCGGGCAGCATGGGCGGCCGGCGGCCCGGCCTCGTCGGGCCAAGCGGAGGCGACCCGCTCCTCCGCCGGGATCCCACCCTCGCCACCGCCCCTAATCCGGGGCCTCACCCCAGGGAGCCGCACCATGACGCGCGAACAGGTTTTCTCCATCCTCCGTCAGATCATGCTGGTCGGCGGCGGCAGCTTCGTGTCGCGAGGCTGGTTCGACGCCGCCACGCTGGACCAGATCGTCGGCGCCCTGCTGATCTTGGGTGGCGCCGGCTGGGCTCTCTACGAGCGGCGCGGGGCCGGCCTCGTGGCCTCCGCCGCGGCCCTGCCCGAGGTGCGGCGCATTCTCACCGAACCCGCCGTCGCGGCGCGCGCCGCCAGCAGCAAGGTCGTGGGAAGCTGAGGAGGGCGCCGTGCAGAACTTCACCGCGGAGGCGCATCTCGACCGGCTGGTGCGGGCAGATCCGGCCATCACGGCCCACATCGAGCGGGAGCTGCGCTATGGGCAGACGCGCTGGACGGAGGTCTGGCTCGCCTGCGTGATGGCGCTGTTCGGGGCAGGGCTCCTGGCCGACGGGGACACGTTCTCGGCCCCGGCCTTTCGGGTGGTCCGCTTCTTTGTCGGCGAGGATGCCGCCGGAGCCGCCGGTGTGGCGGTCGGCGCGGCCCGGCTCGGCGCGCTCTGGCGCCACGGCGGCCGCCGCCGCTCGCCGCTGGTCCGGGTGGCGGGCTGCGCGACCGGCTTCCTGTTCTACACGGGGCTCGCCCTCGGCTTCGTGCTGGCGTTCGCGGCGGTGCCGACGGGGCTCATCTGCGGCGTGCTGGCCGCGGCCGAGCTGCACGCCTCGGGCCGCTCGGCCCGGGACGCGGTGGCCTGCGACAGCCTGGGCCTCAGACAGCGGAGGCGGGTCCGTGACCAGCCACCTTCCTGAGGCGGAGGCCTGGATCAAGCTCGGGGGTGCGGCGGTCGCCGTGCTGATGGCCGTGCTGGTGCCGCTGCGGAGCTGGATCGTGGAGGACCGGCGCTACCGGGCCCAGACCCTGGAGGCGCTCGCGGGAGCCTCACGCAGCGTGCTGTCCGGGATCTCGGGGCAGAGCGCCATGCTGGCCGACACGCTCGCGCTCGCGGGGCTTGCTGAGGCCGTGAACCGGGCCGCTGCCGCGATCGAGGCGCTGATCGCGGCCGATCAAGACCGCGACAAGGACCGGCTCACCCGAGCCCTCGAGCGCTTCCTCGACCAGCACCAGGTGCCGCGCTGAGCGGGCTCCGGTGAGCCGCCTCAGCGGACGGTCCAGCCGGCCGGCCACAGCCCGTATTGCTCGGCCAGCACGACCGCCAGCACGACCGCCAGGGTCGCGGCCAGGATCACCGGCCACACCCGGCCCGGCAGCCCCCGGCTGATCAGAAACAGCACGGCCAGCATCGCCACGATGGCAACGACCTTGTCCATCGCGTGGTCCTCCTCGCATGCCGGCCCCGACCGGCGCTGCAGGTCGCGCACGGGGCGTTCACCGGCAATTCAGCCCGCCTCAGTTAGTTCGATTCGATGCGGGCCGTCCCGATCGCCACCGCCGTCGCGCTTTGCGCCTGCTTCGCGCCCGTCCCGGCTGCGGAGGCCGGACCCGTGACCGAGCTCTCGTGCCTGTCGTCGGGGGACGCGGCGGAGGCCGTGACGAGCCGGCGCGTCGTCCGGCCCGTCCAGGCGATCAGCACCGCTATGCGGGCCGTGCCGGATTCGGATGTCCTGCGAGCCGTTCTCTGCCGTGATCCTCAGGCGCTCGTATACCGGATCACCGTGTTGCGGCGTGACGGCCGCATGATGCGGGTGACGGTGGACGCGCCTTCGGGCAATGTCCTCGTCGTGCACTAACCGCGAGAGTCACCGGTGCGGCTGCTGCTGGTCGAAGACGACAAGGACCTGAACCGTCAGATCGCGGCAGCGCTGGTGGACGCCGGCTACGCCGTGGACAAGGCGTTCGACGGCGAAGAAGGGCAGTTTTTGGGCGAGACCGAGCCCTACGACGCGGTCGTGCTCGACCTCGGCCTTCCGGGCCTCGACGGCGTGTCCGTGCTGACGAACTGGCGCCGGGCCGGCCACAAGATGCCCGTGCTGATCCTGACCGCGCGTGACCGCTGGAGCGACAAGGTCCAGGGTTTCGATGCCGGCGCCGACGATTATCTCGCAAAGCCGTTTCACATGGAGGAATTGCTGGCGCGCCTGCGGGCCCTCCTGCGCCGGGCCGCCGGGCACGCGACCAGCGAATTGGTGTCCGGCTCCGTGCGGCTCGACACCCGCTCCGGGCGGGTCAGCGTCGACGGCGCCGTCGTCAAGCTCACGTCGCACGAGTACCGGCTGCTCTCCTACCTGATGCACCAGTCCGGCCGCGTGGTGTCGCGGGGCGAACTGACCGAGCATCTCTACGATCAGGATTTCGATCGGGATTCGAACACCATCGAGGTCTTCGTCGGGCGCCTGCGCAAGAAGCTCGGGGTGGACCTGATCCAGACGGTGCGTGGGCTCGGCTACCTTGTGGAGGGCGTGGGCGAGAAGGCCGGCGCGTCTGGCTGAGGTTGCGCATGCAGATTCTCGCTGGGCGGTCGATCGCGGTCCGGCTTGCGGTCTCGTCCCTGTTCTGGAGCGGTGTCGTTCTCCTCGTCGCCGGGCTGATCCTGTCGACGCTGTATCTCCGGGCGACCGAGCGGTCCTTTGACGAGCGCCTGCTCGTCTACGCAAACGACCTCGCCGCCGACCTCGTCACGCCGACCGATTCCGGCACTCGCGATGCCGGGTCGCTGGGCGACCCCCGTTTCGAGATCCCTCTCTCGGGCTGGTACTGGCAACTCGGCCGCGTCGATGCTGCGACGCGGGACCTGCGCTCCTCCCGCTCGCTCCTGGGCAACCCGCTTCCCACTCTGGCGCCTCCCGTTGCCGACCGGCCCTTTGGGGGAATCCGAAAGGAAAGCGTGGTCGGGCCGGAGGATCGCCTGCTCCGACTGATCGAGCGCGACATCGATCTCGGGGAGGATGGCCGCTTCGTGGTGCGGGTGGCCGGCCCGGCGGATGAAATCTCCAGCGCCGTCCGGCGCTTCGTCCTCGCGCTCATCCTGACCTTCCTGCTTCTCGGCGTCGGGCTCGGCGTCTCCACCCTCCTGCAGATCCGCTTCGGCCTCCGGCCGCTCAGCGACTTGCGGGGGGCGGTCTCGGCCGTGCGTCGGGGCGAGGCGGACCGGATCTCCGGCAACTACCCGGGCGACGTCGCCCCGCTGGCCGAGGAACTGAACCTGCTTCTCGAGGCCAATCGCGAGATCCTCGAACGGGCCAGAACCCAGGTTGGCAACCTGGCGCATGCGCTGAAGACGCCGCTCAGCGTGATCGTCAACGAGGCGGACGGCCCGACGGTGGAACTGTCGGTGCGAGTGCGCGAACAGGCCATGCTGATGCGCGTGCAGATCGAGCACTATCTTCAGCGTGCCCGCACGGCGGCTCTCGCCGGCACTCTCGGATCCGTGACGGATGCCGCACCCGTTATCGAGGCTCTGGCCCGCACCTTCGGCAAGATCTTCCAGGATCGCGACCTCGCCATCGAGGTGTCTGTGGCCAGCGGAGCGCGGTTCCGGGGCGAGCGCCAGGATTTCGAGGAGATGGTCGGCAACCTCGTCGACAACGCCTGCAAATGGGCGGTCTCGCGGGTGCGGATCCGAGTTGACCTGGGCGAGGACGGCGACCGCAACATCCTCCGGGTGGTGATCGAGGACGACGGGCCCGGCCTGCCCGAGGGAGCGCGTGCCGTGGCCCTCAAACGCGGCCGCCGGCTGGACGAGACGAAGCCCGGATCCGGCCTCGGCCTCTCGATCGTGGTGGAGCTCGCCGGTCACTACGGCGGCTCGCTCCGGCTCGGCTCCTCCCGGCTCGGCGGCGCCCAGGCCGAACTGGCGCTGCCTGGGCTCGGCCCCGCGTGATCAGGGCGCCACTGTGGCCACGTGCCGCTTTCGGAGGCCTCGCGGGCCGTTGTATGTCGGGACATGGCTCTCTGGATCCTGCTGGCGCTGATGACGGGGGCCGCCGTGTTGGCGGTGCTCTGGCCGTTGTCCCGCACCGCGACCTCCCGGCCGGAGCCCGAAAGCGACGTTCCGTTCTACCGCAGCCAGCTCGCGGAGATCGAACGCGATCAGGCCCGGGGCGCACTCGCCGCCGCCGAGGCCGAGGCGGCGCGGGTCGAATCCGGCCGCAGGCTGCTGCGGGCCGCGGCTGAGGCGCCGGGAACGGTCGACGCGACCTCGGAACCCGCCTTGCGGCGCCGCCGCGCTGCCTCCGCCCTGGCCCTTTCCGTGATCCCCATCATCGCGCTCGCGCTCTACGGCGGCCTCGGCTCGCCGCATCTGCCGGATCAGCCGATCTCGGCCCGGCTTGTGCCGGCCGCGATGCCCACGGACGCGGCCTCGGCGCTGATCCGCCTGGAGGATCACCTGGCGCGTCAGCCGGGCGATGCGCGCGGCTGGGATCTGGTCGCCCCCATCTATCTTCGGGCCGGGCGTTTCGCCGACGCCGCCCGCGCCTATGCCCGCGCCCGGCAGGCCGGCGGCGACACGGCGGAGCGCCTCCTCGGCGAGGGGCAGGCCCTGGTCAGCGCTGCCGAGGGCACGGTGGGCGCGGAGGCCCGCGACCGGTTCCGGCGGGCGCTGGAGCGCGACGGGGCGCTTCCGGCCGCGCGCTACTATCTGGCTCTCGGGGACGAACAGGACGGGCATTCCGAGGCGGCGCGTTCGAGCTACCGTGCGCTGCTCGCCGGAGCTCCGCCGGGCGCGCTCTGGGTGCCGCTCGTCCAGGGCCGTCTGGCCCGGCTCGACGGCGCCGCCTCTCCGCCGGCGCCCGCGCGCCCTGCGGCCCTGCCGCCCTCCGCCGTCACGCCCGAGATCGCCGCCATGGTGTCGGGGCTCGACGAGCGCTTGAAGGCGCAGGGCGGGAGCGAGGCGGAATGGACCCGTCTGGTCCGCTCCTTCATGGTGCTTGGCCAGACGCCGGAGGCGCAGGACCGTTTGTCGCGGGCCAGGACGGGCCTCGCGCGAGACCCTGCGGCTCTCGAGCGTCTGGACCGGCTTGCCGCCGAGCTCGGGCTCCGCGCCGAGGTGGCGGGGCGATGAAGCGGACCGCCGGCTGGCGCAGGAGAGGCTGCGCGGCGATCATGCTCGGTCTGGCCACGGCGGCGATGTTGGCAGGAGCTGCGGCCGCCCTCCAGGCGGACGAGATCTTGCCCGATGCCGGCCTCGAAACGCGGGCGCGGGCGATCTCGACCGAGGTGCGCTGCCTCGTCTGCCAGAACCAGTCGATCGATGATTCGGATGCGCCGCTGGCCCGGGACCTGCGCATTCTGGTTCGAGAGCGGCTGGTTGCGGGCGACAGCGACGACGCCGTCCGCGCCTTTGTGGTGCGCCGCTACGGCGAATTCGTGCTGCTGCGGCCGCCCTTCGGCGCCCATACGCTGTTGCTGTGGCTCGGTCCCGCCCTGATCCTCGGGGCGGCGGTTGTCTATCTGGCCCGCAACCCGGCCCGTCGGCGCGGCCCGGCGCCGGTCTCCGCTCCGCTCTCGGCGGAGGAACAGCGGCGCCTGCGGGCCGTGCTCGAGAGCGAACGGATCTGAGGCGTCAGGCCGCCGCCGGTGCTCCCGCCAGGGTTTCGCGCCGGGCGACGAGACCGTCGATCTCGGCCGCCGGCACTGGCCGGGAGAACAGGAAGCCCTGGAGCTGGTGACAGCCCAGGGCCTGCAGGAACCGGTGCTGCTCGGGCGTCTCCACCCCCTCGGCCGTGACGGTGAGGCCGAGAGCGCGTCCGAGATGAACCATGGAATGGACCAGGATCGCCGACTCGCCGGTCGCTTCCATGCTCTCCAGGAAGGACCGGTCGATCTTGATCTTGTCGAAGGCGAAGCGCCGCAGGTAGATCAAGCTCGAGTAGCCTGTGCCGAAATCATCGAGCGCCAGGTGAATGCCGAGCGCCCGAAGCTCCATCATGGCGCTCTCGGCCGCGTCGGCGTCCTCGACGACCACGCCTTCGGTGAGTTCGAGTTCGAGCCGGCCCGGCTCGAGCCCGGTTTCCTCCAGCAGGTTCACGACCTTGCCGACGAAGTCGCGGTGCCTGAACTGCACCGCCGACACATTCACGGCGATGCGCAGGCCGGGCCAGCGCCTGCCATCCGTGCAGGCTTGGCGCAGCACCCACTCGCCGAGAGGGATGACCAGACCGCGCTCCTCGGCGATCGGAATGAATTCGGCCGGGGAGATCATGCCGCGGGTCGGATGGGGCCAGCGCACCAGCGCTTCGACGCCCACGACGGTGACTCCATCTGACGAGAACAGCGGCTGGTAGTGGAGCACGAGTTCGTTGCAGGAGATGGCGCGGCGGAGGTCCTCCTCCACCATCTTCCGCATGCGGATGGTCTCGTCCATCCGGCTCTGAAAGAAGCTGTATCGATTCCGTCCCGAGCCCTTGGCCTGATACAGCGCCGTGTCGGCGAGCCGCATCAGCGTTTCCCGGTCGGCCCCATTGTCGGGCGCGAGCGCGATCCCGATCGAGGCCCCGATGATCACCTGGGTCTCGGCCAGCGCAAAGGGCTGCGTCAGGCTGTCGAGAATGCGCTTTGCGAGCGCTCCCGCCTCGTCGCGACTGCGGATCCCCGTCTGAATGATGGCGAATTCGTCGCCGCCGAAACGGGCCGTCGTGTCTCCGACCCGGACGAGACTGACGAGCCGCTGGGCGACGAGCTGGATCAGATCGTCCCCGACCTGGTGGCCGTAGGTGTCGTTGACGTCCTTGAAGCGGTCGAGGTCGATGAACAGAACGGCGAGGCGCTGCTCGGCCCGTGGGAGGCGGTGCAGCTCCTTGTCCAGCCGCTCGCTGAACAGGAGCCGGTTGGCCAGCCCAGACAGCGGGTCGCGGCCGATCAGGTTGCGCGAGTGGGCCTCGGTCGCGGCGAGGTCCCGGGCGATGTAGTGCAGGTACCCGGCCACCACCCCGAACAGCACGACGGCCACGAACAGGCCGGCTAGGGTGAGGGGCACGAGCCGCTGCCGCATGAGGTCGCCGGGCCGGCTCGACACCCACGTCATGTAGGCGGCCACCTCGCCCCTGACGTTCCGAAGAGGCACCGCCGCGTTCAGGTCACCGGGCGGCTCGGTGGTGATGGTGAACTGGTCCAGCTCATGGAAGGCGGCGATCCTTCGGAGATCGTCCGTGACGAGCCGCTCATGCGCGACGAGAATTGCGGGTTGGTCGGAGCCACCGGAGGTGATCCTGACCGGCACGGCGAAGGCCGCGTAGGGATCGGTGCCGTCGAAGAGAACGCTCGTGACCACGGCGTCCCGAGTCCTGCCCGCCCCGGTTGGCGAGCTGGTGGAGGCGAGTGCTCCCCGCACCACGGGTTCGATGCGTTGGCGCAGCTTGACGGCGCTCTCGGGCGAGATCGGGACCCCGTCCACCGCTCCGGCGAGGGGCCGCCATTCCGGAGTGATCAGGGCGACACTGCCGAGATCTCGCAGCGACAGGATCTGCTCGTTGAACCGCGAGCCCTGGCCGTGGACGGGCGAGGCTGCGTCCAGCCCGTCGAACACGGCCGGCACGGCTGCCAGGTCGAGGAGCCGCGTCACCAGCTGCGAGAGGCTTTGCTCCATGGCGGCGTTAAGCTGGGCGCGCTGGCGTTCAACCGCCATCTCGTTCACGCTGTCGCTCGTCCACAGGATGGTCGAGAACACGATCCACAGCGTGGACCCGAACAGCACCGCGGTCGGCCACAGCAGGCGGGACAGCAACACGGTATGGGAGCGGCCCGGAGAGGCAGCGAGGCTCAGCATTCTGTCGGACCGATCCGTGTGCCCGAGACCCTCGCATTCAGGGGTTTAGAAGGCGTTTCGTGAACGCGCTCCAGGTGGTCCGGGCGGGCCCCCGTAGGGCGGGGCCGGGATGGCCATGTGAGCGGCCCTCAACGCGGTCGACCAGCGCTCGCGCAAGTCGTGGAAATAGGGTTCCCCGACCTCGATGCGGTGGACGAGTTCCGGCCGGATCACATCCCGCCGCACGACCGCGATGTCGATCGGCAGCCCGACGCTGAGGTTCGACCGCATGGTCGAGTCCATCGAGATCAGGGCGATCTTCAGGGCGTCGTAGAGATCGGTGCCGTGGTAGACGGCCCGATCCAGAATGGGCTTGCCGTATTTGTGCTCGCCGATCTGCAGGAAGGGCGCGTCCTGGCTGCACTCGATGAAATTGCCGGCCGAGTAGATCATATAGAGGCGCATCGGTCCGCCCTGGATCTGCCCCCCGAACAGGAACGAGCAGTCGAATCTCACGTCGGCCTCCTCCAGGGCAGGACCGTCGGTCCTGCGCACGTGGCGGATGGCCCGCCCGATGAGCTGGGCGGCCCTGAACATGGTCGGGGCCTTGTGGATCGTCTCGACATCCCCGGTATCCGGGTTCTCGACCCCTTCCGTCACCAGGCTGATCACCGCCTGCGACACGGACAGGTTCCCGGCGGAGGCGAGCGCCAGCACGCGATCGCCCTCCGCCTTGAACAGGTGGAGCTTGCGATAGGTGGAGATGTTGTCCAGTCCGGCATTGGTGCGCGTGTCGGCGATCATGACGAGCCCGGATTGCACGAGCACGGCGGTGCAGTAGGTCAACGGGGGCCTCCCAGGCCTGACGTCTCAGCTCTGCGACTGGCTCTGCCCCTGGCGACGCGCAATGTCCACGCGCAGCCGCACCTCCAGGACCTCGTTGCCGCCCCCCCGTCGGCTTCCGCGCACCGGGGCCGCCCCATGATAATCGAGACCGATCGCCACCCTGACATGGGCCTCGGTCGTGCAGATCACGTTGGTCGGATCGAACCCCACCCAGCCGAGGCCCGGCACGAGCGATTCCGCCCAGGCGTGACCGGCCACCTGCTCCACCACGCCGTCGTCCCGGCGAAAGTAGCCCGAGACGTAGCGCGACGGGATGCCGAGATGGCGGGCGGCCGCCAGAAAGACGTGCGTGAGGTCCTGGCACACGCCGCGGCGAAGCGCGAAAGCCTCGTCCGCCGTGGTGCCGCTATCGGTCGGCTCGACATCGAAACGGACCCTCTCCGCGGTCGCGAACATCAGCCGATGGAGCGTCGCCAAGGTGCTCCCGCCCGGATCCGCGACGCTGGCCGCGAAGGCGCGGATCGGGTCGGTGGCCGCGCTCAATTCCGTCTCGCGCAGGAAACAGGCGTCGGGCACGAGTTCGGCCGCGTTGCGGATCACGCCCGCCGTGTCCACCGTCTCAACCTCGCCCTCGGCCGCCAGTGTCAGCTCGCGCAGCGGGGTGTCGGCCGAGAACACGTGGACCACGTTGCCGAAGTGATCGTAGGTGGTGGCGAGCCGCCCCTCGTCGCTCGGCTCGATGCGCCAGCACACGACGTGCTGGCCGTCGTGATCCCGGGGGGTGAGTCGGAGGTATTGGAGAACAGACCTTGCCGGCTCCGTGTAGCTATACCGGGTCTGGTGCAGAACAGAAATGCGCATGGAAGGATCAGCTCAGGTACTGTTCGCCGATCGCCGTCCCCAGCCGGTTGTTGTCATTAATGAACTCTCCGATGAAGGTGGGGACGCCGCTCGCGAAGACATCTTCGATCGTGGCCCCGGACAGGCGGGCCCGCTGCGTGGCGGCGATGCGCTGGGAGGGCCCCCGACGGCCATAGGCGTCGGCAATGAGGTCCAGGTGACGGACCAGGATCTCGTAGCAATTCGCCAGCGAGCGCGGCATCTGCCGGTTCAGGATCAGAAGGTCGGCCACGAGCATGGGTTTGATGCTCTGGCGATAGACCCAGTGATAGGCGGTCAGGGCTGAGACCTCCCGCAGGATCGTGGTCCACTGAAAGTAGTCGAGGCTGCCGCCGATGCCGTCCGTTTCGGGCAGCAGCAGGTGGCATTTGACGTCCAGGATGCGGGCGGTGTTGTCGGCCCGCTCCAGCGCGTTGCCGAGGCGAGTGAACCAGAACGCATCGTTGCGCAGCATGGTCCGGTAGGCCGAGCCGTCGAAGGTCAGGGCCACGCGCTTCACCCAGTCCAGAAACCGGGAGAAGTCCTGTGAGCTCATGGCCGTGTCGAAGCTCTTCAGCTCGAGCCAGGCGCTGTTCAGGGCGTCCCACATCTCCGACGTCAGCGCGGTCCGGACGGAGCGGGCGTTTTCGCGGGCCACCTCGAGGCAACTGCGGATGGAGGACGGGTTGACGGGGCTGAAGGCCAGGAAATCCCGGACGGTGTCCTCGTTGGCCTGGCTGTAGAGGCTGCGGAACAGGGTGAGGTCGCCGGCCGAGTCGACGGCGCTTTCCCATTCGTTCCGCTCGCCGAGATAGGCATGCGGCAGCGCCGTGAGCCGGACGGTGGCCTCGAGCGTGCGGGCGATGAAGTCGGCGCGCTCGGTGTAGCGGGCGACCCAGAAGAGGCTGTCTGCGGTGCGGGAAAGCATCGGATCCGACGTGGAAGGGAGCAGACGATCGGGCCGCCGGCGTCAGACGCCGTCCAGAACCCAGGTATCCTTGGTGCCGCCACCCTGGCTCGAATTGACGACCAGAGAGCCCTCTTTCAGGGCGACCCGGGTGAGGCCGCCCGGCACGATCTGGATCTCGTCCGCGCCGGTGAGAACGAAGGGCCGAAGATCCACGTGCCGCGGCGCAACGCCGGAGGCCACGAAGGTCGGGCAGGTCGAGAGCGCCAGCGTCGGCTGCGCGATGAAGCCCTCCGGCGAATGCTTGATCTTGCGGCCGAATTCGTCGATCTCGCGCCGGGTTGCCTGCGGGCCCACCAGCATGCCGTAGCCCCCGGAGCCCGACACCTCCTTGACGACCAGCTCGGGCAGGCGGTCGAGAACGTGCGCCAGATGGTCGGGCTCGCGGCAGCGCCACGTCGGCACATTGCGCAGGATCGGCTCCTCCCCCGTGAAGAACCTGACGATCTCCGGCATGTAGGTGTAGACGGCCTTGTCGTCCGAGATGCCGGTGCCGACCGCGTTGGCCAGGGTGACGTTGCCGGCCAGATAGGCCGCCATCAAGCCCGGAACGCCCAGAGCCGAATCGGGGCGGAAAATCAGCGGATCGAGATACTCGTCGTCGATGCGCCGGTAGAGCACGTCCACCCGGGTCGGACCCTCGGTAGTCCGCATATAGACGACCTCGTCCTTGACGAAGAGGTCGGTCGCTTCGACGAGTTCCACGCCGAGCTTGTCGGCCAGAAACGAGTGTTCGTAATAGGCGGAGTTGAAGCGCCCGGGCGTCAGCAGCGCCACCACGGGGTGGCCGCCGCGCCCCTCCGGCGCCACGGACCGCAGCGCCGCCAGCAGGGCATCCGGGTAATTCTCGACGGGGGCCACGCGGTGGTTTGCGAAGAGCTCGGGAAACAGCCGCATCATGGCTTCGCGGTTCTCCAGCATGTAGGAGACCCCCGACGGCGTGCGGGCATTGTCCTCGAGCACATAAAACTCGTCTTCTGCCACGCGCACGACGTCAATGCCGGCGATGTGCACGTAGACGTTGTGCGGAACCCGGACACCCATCATCTCGAGCCGGAATTGCGGATTGCGATGGATGAGTTCCGCCGGCACGATCCCGGCCCTGATGCAGTCCTGCGGGCCATAGATGTCCGCCAGAAAGGCATTCAGGGCGGTGACGCGCTGCTTTAATCCGCGCTCCAACAGCCCCCATTCCGATTTCAGGAGGACGCGCGGGATCACGTCGAAGGGGATCAGCCGTTCCGAGGCTTCATTGTCCCCATAGACGGCGAAGGTGATGCCGACGCGGCGGAAGAACAGCTCGGCCTGGCTGCGCCGCGCGTCGAAGATCTCCCCGGGCGTCTCGTCCAGCCACGTGCGAAGGCGGGCATAGGGCGGACGGACGGCGCCGGGTCCGCCATTCTTGTGCCCGTCCATCTCGTCGAAAGCGGTATCGGCCATGCGTCGTCCGTGGGCTCGAGCGGACTCTAGAGGCAAGTTGTATTCCAATGGAAGCCGTCGCCATCGGACGGGACGGCTTATATCAAGCGCAAACCCTTGAGGCTCGCGTGACCTTCGCGGGCCACGATGATGTGGTCGTGCACGCTGATGCCGAGAGGCTTGGCGATCTCCACAATCTCCTTCGTCATACGGATGTCCGCGCTGGAGGGCGTAGGGTCGCCGGAGGGGTGATTGTGGACCAGGATCACCGCCGTGGCGGAAAGTTCGAGAGCGCGCTTCACGACCTCGCGCGGATAGACCGGCGTGTGATCCACGGTGCCGGTCTGCTGCAGCTCGTCAGCGATGAGGAGGTTGCGTCTGTCCAGAAACAGGAGCCGAAACTGCTCCGTCTCGGCGAAGGCCATGGTGGTGCGGCAGTATTCCAACACCGCGCTCCAGGACGACAGGACCGGCCGCCGGGCAACGGCGCCGCGGGCGAGCCGGCGTGCCGCGGCCTCTGCGATCTTGAGATCGGTGATCACGCTCTCGCCGAGCCCACTGACCTGGCGGAGCCGCGTCGGCGAGGCGGCCAGGACCTCGGCGAACGACCCGAAGCGAGCGATCAGGTCCTTGGCCAGCGGCTTCACGTCGCGGCGCGGGATGGACCGGAACAGCAGCAGTTCAAGCAGCTCGTAATCCGGAAGGGCGTCGCCCCCGGCCTCCTCGAACCGGGCCCGTAAACGGTCGCGGTGGCCGTGATAGTGGGGGTGCGCGTCGTCCGTGGACATGGAGGGCTGCGCCGCCGGGACCGTGTCAGGCCGCCAGGTTGTACGGCGGCTTGTGATAGCCCTTGGCCGAATAGGTGAACACCTCGACCCCGGTTTCGGTCACGCCGACCGTATGCTCGAACTGAGCCGACAGGGAGCGATCGCGGGTCACGGCTGTCCAGCCATCCGCCAGCACCTTCACCTGTGGCCGCCCCAGATTGATCATCGGCTCGATCGTGAACAGCATGCCGGGCCGCAGCGGCACGGCATAGCTCGGCTCGACATAATGCAGGATCGTCGGCGCGTCGTGAAACACGCGGCCGAGCCCGTGGCCGCAGAAGTCCCGCACCACCGAGCAGCGCTCGGCTTCGGCCAGCGACTGGATGGCTCCGCCGACGGCGTTCGTTGTCCGGCCGGGCGCGACCGCCGCAATGCCGCGCTCCAGGCATTCGTAGGTGATGTCGCACAGTCGGGCGGCGCGCCGGGGCACTTCGCCGACGAAATACATGCGGCTCGAATCGCCGTGCCACCCATCGACGATCAGCGTCACGTCGATGTTGAGGATGTCGCCTTCCCGCAGCGGCTTGTCGTTCGGCATCCCGTGGCAGACCACGTGATTGACGGACGTGCAGATGGAATGCGGGTAGCCGCGGTACAGCAGCGTCGCCGAATAGGCGCCGTGGTCGTGGGCGAAGGTTGCCACCAGCCGATCCAGCGCCTGGGTGGTCACCCCCGGCCGCACATGTTCGACCAGGAGGTCCAACGCATCCGCCGTGAGGCGCCCAGCGCGCCGCATGCCCGCAAAGGCCTCCGGCCCGTGCAGCGGCGCCTCGAACTCGCGCGGGTCTTCAGCTCTCGTCTTCTGCAGCTGAGTCATAGCGACGGCCGACGCATCTCGGCGGCTTCTCCTCTCGCCCTCGGGTCCGACCGGCGGGCCCCAGGGTTGCGACCGATGGTGAGCGATGCGAAGAGCGCTCCCTGACGCGATGTGGCAGGACTGGACGCCCGACACAAGGCATGGACGAGGCAGAGCCCTTCGGCACCTACGCGCCCAGCGGTTTCGTACGCTGGGCGGTCAACTTGACGCGGTCGTTTCCGGATACATGGCTGGCGCGCCGCGCCGTGATCGCCATCCGGCGGCTCGTTGTCGCGCGCCTGGGGGGCGCGCCTGTGGACGTCGAGGCGCTTGGCGCCCGCATGCGGGTGAGGCCGTACAACAACGTGTGCGAGAAGCGCATGCTGTTCACGCCCCAGACCTTCGACCCCCGGGAATTGGAGATCCTGTCCGGCCGCTTGAGGGAGGGTTTCACCTTCATCGATATCGGCGCGAATGTGGGCGCCTATTCGCTCTTCGTGGCGGCCCGCGCCGGTCCGTCGGCGCGGGTGCTGGCGGTTGAGCCACAGCCCGGCATCTTCGACCGGCTGGTCGACAACATTCGCCTGAACAGCTTCGCCAACATCAAGGCCATCGCCTGTGCCATTGCGGACAAGACGGGCGAGCTGACGTTGTTCATCGACGCCAACAACAGCGGCGAGTCGAGCGTGAAGATCGTGGCGGCCGGAGGCGCCGAGCCGGTCCGCGTCCCGGGCAGGACGCTGCTGGATCTGGTCCTCGACGAGGGATTTTCCCGGATCGACGCGGTGAAGCTCGACGTCGAGGGAGCTGAGGACATCGTCCTCGGACCCTATCTGGCCGAAGCCCCGGAAGGCTTGCTGCCGTCGCTCCTGATCATGGAGAATGGCGCGGAGCAGTGGCAGGTCGACCTGCCGCGTCTTCTGATCCGGCGCGGCTATCGGCAGATCGCCAGCACCCGGCTCAATCTCGTGTTCGAGCGCGTGTCCGCCTCCGCGCCGGACGCGCCGGGAGAAGCCGCATGACCAGCCCGATCGTGTCCGCCGCCCTTCTGGTCATCGGCGATGAAATCCTGTCCGGGCGCACCAAGGACAAGAACATCGGCTATGTCGCCGAGTACCTGACCGGCCTGGGCATCGACCTGCGCGAGGTGCGGGTCGTCCCCGATGTCGAGTCCGAGATCGTGGCCGCGGTGAATGCGCTGCGTATCCGCTACGACTACCTGTTCACGACGGGGGGCATCGGCCCCACCCATGACGACATCACGGCCGACTGCGTGGCGAAGGCCTTCGGCGTCCCGATCGACGTCAATCCGCGCGCCGTCGAGATGCTGCTGCAGCGGATCAAGCGCGACGACCTGAACGAGGCGCGCCTGCGAATGGCCCGGATCCCGCAAGGCGCCGAACTGATCGAGAACCCGATCTCGCGGGCGCCGGGCTTTCGGCTCGGCAACGTGGTTGTGATGGCGGGCGTGCCGGCCATCATGCAGGCCATGCTCGACAACGTGGTGCCCGGCCTGGTGAAGGGCGTGCCGGTGACGGCCGAAACGATCGACGCGGCGGGGCTGCCGGAGGGGCTCTACGCGGCCGGTCTCGGCCAGATCGCGGCCGCCTTTCCGGCGCTCTCGATCGGCTCGTATCCGTCCTATTCGCCGGCCGGCTTCACGAACCAGATCATCGTCCGCGGTCGCGACCTGCCCCTCCTCAAAGAGGCCGTAAGCCGCATCCAGCGGATGCTGGCCGGGCTGAGGACCGACCGCCCGCTTTGAAATCCCCCGTTGTCGCGCCTACATAGCAACGCGCAGGCCACGTGCGGGCCGGGATGGACATCATGGCGGGATTCAAGGTCGTCTCCCTTACCGAAGCCGCTGCTGAGCGCGTTCGCAGCATCATGGCTCGGGCGGAGAGGCCCATCGCGGGCGTGCGCGTCGGCGTGAAAAACGGCGGCTGCGCCGGAATGTCCTACACGATGGAATATGCGGAGGAGATCCGGCCCCATGACGAGGTGGTGGAGGATCGCGGCGTGAAGATTCTGATCGACCCGAAGGCCGTTCTGTTCCTCCTCGGGACCGAGATGGATTTCGAGACGAGCCGGATGTCGTCAGGCTTCACCTTCCGCAATCCGAACCAGACCTCGGCCTGCGGCTGCGGCGAGTCGGTGGCGATCACGCCGGCCAAGCCCGACCTGCTCTCGCCGCGGCCCTGAGGCGTCAGGCCGCTTCGGGGATTGCGGGATCCTCGTCCACGACCGTCCGGTTGCGGCCGCTGCGCTTGGCCCGATACATGGCCCGGTCTGCACGGTCGAGGAACGACGTAGCGGTCTCGCCCGGGGAGAGGACCGCGATCCCGAGCGAGACGGTGATTCGGCCGAGCGACTCGCCCGTGGCGCGCTTGAGCAGCTCGCGGGCCATCACGTTGAGCCTGATCTTTTCGGCGCAGCCATAGGCGTGGTCGCGTCCGATGCCGGGCAGGACCATGCCGAATTCCTCGCCGCCGAACCGGGCGAGGGTGCAGGTCGGATCCACGTGTTCCCGCATGGCCGCCCCGACCAGCCGCAGCACCTGGTCGCCGGTGAGGTGGCCATAGAGGTCGTTGAAGCGCTTGAATTCGTCGATGTCGATGACGACGAGGGTCAAGGCGGAGCCGTCCGCCCGCGCGGCCGCGACGCTCGCCGTCAGCGTCACCTCAAAATGCTTGCGGTTGAAGAGGCCCGTGAGCGCGTCTGTCAGGCTCTCCTGCCGAACGTCGTCCAGAAGCTTGCGCAGGCTGTCGATCTCGCCCCGTGAGTCCTTCAGACGGGCCTCGAGCGAACGGTTGCTGTCCGCCACCTCCCGGGTGGCCTCGACCAGTGACTCGATCACCCCTCGTAGCCGGCCTCCCTCGAGCGGCCCAGCGAGAGAGCCCGAGAGAGCCTCCAACGACGCGCCAAACTGGGCGGTGGACCCGGCCGCGGCGTCGATCTGGCTCATCACCTCGTCCATCTCGAGGACGAGCTCGGACCCGGCGCGTAAGGCCTGGAGCGCCACCCGACCCTCGGACAGATGCTCCTCGTAGATCCGGTCGATCTCGGCCGCGCCGAGCTTGTCCTGGAGCCCGAGGAGGGACTTCACCGCGTCGTTCAGAGCGGGCTTCAGGCCCGTGACATAGGTGTACCAGAGCTCATAGGCTCGGGGCGACGCGCAGTGTGAGTAGGCGCGCATCAGGTCGGTCGCACGTTCTCCGATCGACAGCGTTCGATCGACGGCGTGCATCACGAAGGCCCTCACAACGTCCAGGCTCAGCCGTCTGCGTGGACATCCGGCGAAGCTTTACCTAAGCAGACTGCCCCATTCAGCGAAACAATGAGTTAAAGCGAGAATAACCGGGGCTAGTCTTCCAGTTTCGTCTTGGGCTTGCGCAGCAGGAAGGCCGGCACGTGATCTCCGAGGCCGACCACGGAGGGATCGGACTCGGGCGCGCCGCCGCGCGTGCGGCGGGGCGCCTCGCGCACCATCGAAGCCGCCGGCCGCGGCTGCGGCTGCGCCTCGCGGGGGATGGAAGCCGCTGGCCGGGGCTGCGCGGGCTCGCTGCGTCGGGGGCGGGCGAGCGGCGGA
>NZ_JAQGKF010000109.1 GCF_028290205.1 Enterovirga sp.
GCGGCCGATCACGGGGCAGAGCCGCCCGGCCGCGAGCACGGCCCCGGCCGAGCCCGCGGCTGCCCCATCGCTGCCGCCGCTGGCGCGCGGAAACCCGTCAGCATAGCCGCAGGAGAGAGTGGCGAGCCGACGTCGGCCGGGTGCCGTCCAGCGGCCGTTATAGCCGACGCGCTCGCCCGCCTCCACGGTCCGGAGCTGCAACACCTCCGCCTCCAGCCGGATCACCGGCTGCATCGGGTTCGGCGAGCCGGGGGTCGGGTTGCCGCCGTAGAGCGCGTAGCCCGGCCGGACCAGATCGAGGCCCGGCACGTCCGGATGGAAGATGCCGGAGGAGTTGCTGAGCGAGGCCGGGATGTCGGGCCAGAGCGAGCGGATCTCCGCGAAGCGCGCCGCCTGCCGGCGGGTGAGCACGTCGTCCTGACGATCCTCGGCCGCGGCGAGGTGGCTCATGAGGAGCGCGAAGGGGCCGGCTGTCACGAGGCCGCATTGTGCCAACTCGCGCACGCCCGCCGGGTCGAAGCCGAGTCGGTTCATGCCGGTGTCGACATGCAGGGCGGCGGGAGGAGGGTGGCCCGCATCCGGGCCGCCGCCGGTCCACTCGGCCACCTCCTCGAGGGAGCCCAGGACGGGGCGGGCCCCGATCTCCCGGTACAGGGCGGCGGAGCCCGCCGGAAGCCCGTTCAGGACATAGATCACGGCCTCGGCCAGAACCGCCCGGAGCCGCGCGGCCTCGTCGATATGCGCCACGAAGAAGGTGCGGCAGCCGGCCCGGGCCAAGGCGCGGCCGACCGGCTCGATGCCCAGGCCGTAGCCATCCGCCTTGACCACGGCGGCGCATTCCGCCGGCGCGGCACGGTCGCGCAGCCGGCGCCAATTCGCCGCCAGGGCGCCGAGATCGACGGTCAGGACCGCCCCGTGCGGGTTCACTCCGCTGACCATGCCGGGCCGCGGCCGGGGATCGGGGCCGGACGGTTCGTCCGGGCAGGCGCCAGCACGGCCCGCAAACGCCTCTCCTGCTTCAGATCAGTACTGCGCCGGCAGCCTATCGCCCTCGGCCAGATTGGTGAACCGCGTCACGTCGGCCTGGAAGGCGAGCGCGACGGAGCCGGTGGGTCCGTGGCGCTGCTTGCCGATGATCACCTCGGCCTTGCCGTGCACCAGATCCATCTCGGTCTGCCACTTGATGTGCTCCTCGGTGCCCATCCGCGGTTCCTTGTTCTTGATGTAATATTCCTCGCGGAACACGAACATGACCACGTCGGCGTCCTGCTCGATCGAACCCGATTCGCGCAGGTCCGAGAGCTGCGGCCGCTTGTCGTCCCGGTTTTCCACCTGCCGCGAGAGCTGGGACAGGGCGACGATCGGCACGTTCAGGTCCTTGCACAGCGCCTTCAGGCCGGTGGTGATCTCGGTCACCTCCTGAACGCGGCTTTCGCCCTTCTTGGCCGAGCCCGAAAGAAGCTGGATGTAGTCGACGACGAGCAGGTCGAGGCCGCGCTGGCGCTTCAGCCGCCGCGCCCGCGCGGCGAGCTGCGCGATCGAGATGCCGCCGGTCTGATCGATGTAGAAGGGCAGCGTCTGCATCTCGCGGGCCGCTTCCGTGATCTTGTAAAAATCGTCCTCGCGCATGTCGCCGCGGCGGATCTTGTAGGACGGCACGCCTGATTGCTCGGCGATGATACGGGTCGCGAGCTGCTCGGCCGACATTTCGAGTGAGAAGAAGCCGACGATGCCGCCGTTCACGGTCTTGGTGGCGCCGTCCGGCAGCTTCTCGCCCCGGTAGGCCTTGGCGATGTTGAAGGCGATGTTGGTGGCGAGCGCGGTTTTGCCCATGCCGGGGCGGCCGGCCAGGATGATGAGGTCCGACGGCTGCAGGCCGCCCATCATCCGGTCGAGATCGGACAGGCCGGTGGCGATGCCGGACAGCTTGCCGTCCCGCTCATAGGCGGCCGCCGCCATGTCGATGGCGGTCGTGAGGGCGTTCGAGAAGCTCTGGAAGCCGCCGTCGTAGCGGCCCGTCTCGGCCAGTTCGTAGAGCCGCCGCTCCGCCGTCTCGATCTGGTCACGGGGCGAGGTGTCCACCGGCGCGTCGTAGGCGACGTTGACCACCTCCTCGCCGATGCCAATCAGGCTGCGCCGGATGGCGAGGTCGTAGATTGTGCGCCCGTAATCCTCCGCGTTGATCACGGTGGTCGCCTCGGCGGCGAGGCGGGCCAGATATTGCGGCAGGGTCATGCCGCCCAGATCGACATCACCCAGGAAGGTCTTGAGCGTGATCGGGTTGGCGATCTTGCCGGCCTTGATCAGGCTGGACGCGACCTCGAACACGCGCCGGTGCACCTCCTCGAAGAAGTGGATGGGCAGCAGGAAGTCCGAGACGCGATAGAAGGCGTCGTTGTTGACCAGGATGGCCCCGAGCAGCGCCTGCTCGGCCTCGAGATTGTTGGGCTGCGTGCGGTATTCGCGCGGCGCAGTGTCGAGGCGGGTGACGAGGGCGGTCGCAGCGGCCATGGGCTCGGGGCTCGGGTCCGGAATGAACCGTTAACGGTGTCCGCCATGCCGCGATTCCCGGCGGAGCACGCGCGTCCCCGGCGCATTCTCCCCGTTGCACACAGGCCGCGGGCGAAAAAAGAACACCCGGGCGGAACGGGCTTTACATTAGAACATAGCGTGAACTCAGGAAAGAGCCCCGCGCCGCTGCCCCTGGGGCCGGCTCCTTGCCCGAGATCCTGACCAGGGCGCGGCCCGAATCACCTGGCCCCGCCGGAGCCTCGCGAGACGGAGGCCGAGGAACGGGCGGGCCGCCCTGAGGCGACCCGCCGAGCGCGTAGTTAGCGGTCGTCGCCGCCGCCGGCTTCCGCCAAGGCGGCACCGACTTCCAGGCCGAGTTCGTCCAGATCGAATTCGTCGCGCTCGAGAACGCTTTCGCCGCGGGCCTGACGCTCGGCCTCTTCCGCCGAGCGGGCTACGTTGATCGTGACCTTCACCTCGACCTCCGGATGGAGCTGGACCGGCACGGTGTGCAGGCCCAGGGACTTCACGGGCGTGCTGAGGACGAACTGCTCACGGCCGACCTTGAACCCGGCCGCCGTCACGGCCTCGGCGAGGTCGCGTGTGGACACGGAGCCGTACAGCATGCCGGTGTCGCCGGCCTGCCGGATCACCGTGAAGCTCTTGCCGTCGAGCCGCTCGCCGACGCGCTCGGCGTCCTGACGACGGGTCAGGTTGTGGGCTTCGAGCTCCGCCTTCTGGTTCTGGAAGCGGTCCATGTTGGCGGAGCTGGCCCGCAGGGCCTTGCCGCGCGGCAGCAGGAAGTTGCGGGCATAGCCGTCCTTGACGCGGACGGTGTCGCCCATGTGGCCGAGCTTGGCCACGCGTTCGAGCAGGATCACGTTCATCGAGTCACTCCTTGAGCTTCGTTCAGATTCGACGGGAGGGTGGGGGAGGGGGCGGCGGAGGCCGGAGCGCGCGCCGGATCGGCAAGGCCGTGTCCAGCATGCCGACAAGCGCGAAGGCGGGCAGGAACAGGTAACCGAGCACGAGCGTCAGCATGTAGGTGAGGGACAGGACGAGGCCGCGCGCCGGCCTGCCCCGGGTCGCGTCGTGCACCAGGGCGAGGCCCTGCAGCGCGAAGGCCATGAGCAGGCCGCCTGCGACCGCGGTTCCGACCAGCCCGGGAAAGCCCTGGAACTGGCTGAACACCAGGCCAGCCACCACGGCGCCGAGGGCGCCCAGCGGCATCCGGATGCTGGGCACGTCCGGCCACGGCCGCAGCAGGCGGCCGGAAATCAGCACGACCTTCGCGGCGAGCCAGAGATTCAGGGCCAGGATCAGCGTCAGCATGCTGGCCAAGAGCGCCGGTGCGAGCGCAACCAGCACCTGCACGAATTCCGCGCCGGCGACGCCAAAGGTCTCCGGCAGGGGCGCAGAGCGATCGCCCCGCATCTCGCGGCGCAGCAGGGCTCCGGCGGTTTGTTCGAGGGCGTCGCGGTAGCGCTCGTAATCCCAGCCCGTGGCGGCCGCGAGCGAGCCGAGCCCAATCAGGGCCCCGCCGATGCCGACCCAGAACAGGAGATGGCCGGCCGGCAGCCAGCCCTCTGACGCCACGGGTGCCACGGGGCCGGGGCGCTGCCGCAGCAGGGCGAGCCAGGCGAGCGCCCAGCCGGCCAGGGCAGGCCCGAGCGCGAAGGCGAGCCCGGCCGAGGGTCGCATCATGACGGAAATGGCGATCGCCCCGACCGACAGGGCCAACAGGCCGACCAGATGGTGCCAGCCGAGCGCCACAATCAGGATGGGCAGGGGCGCCAGGTACATGAGCAGGACGGCCGGAACCGAGCCGGCGCCGGCGACTGCGAACAGCAAGGCCGACGCGATGCCCGCGCCGAGGCCCAAGGCGATGTGGACTGGCATGTCTCGCTGTCCCGCCGTGCACCGCACGGGGTTAGGGACGGGTGCTCCGCCCCAGCGCCCGGCCGGGCGGAGGATCCGTCCGGCCGTCTTGGCAGGACCGGGCTGGGCCCGGTCCGCTTGCGATTATTGAATCACGTAGGGGAGAAGGCCGAGGAAGCGCGAGCGCTTGATCGCCTGGGCCAGCTCGCGCTGCTTCTTGGCCGAAACCGCGGTGATCCGCGACGGCACGATCTTGCCGCGCTCGGACACGTAGCGCGACAGAAGCTTCACGTCCTTGTAGTCGATCTTGGGCGCGTTCGGGCCCGAGAAGGGGCAGGTCTTGCGACGCCGGAAGAAGGGCCGGCGTCCACCGCCGCCACCACCGCCGCCGCCAGCACCAGCACCACCGCCGCTAGCTGCACCACCACCCATCGCCGCCATGGCTCAGACTCCCTCGTTGGCGTCGGCCGGCGCACCGGCCGGAGCCCCGCCGTAGCCGCCGTACCCGTCTTCGTCGCGGCGCCGGCGCTCGCGATCCTTGCGCTCGTCGCGGTCACGCTTCTGCATCATCATGGACGGGCCTTCCTCGAAGGCCTCCACCTTGATGGTCATGAAGCGCAGCACGTCCTCGCTGATGCGCATCTGCCGTTCCATCTCGGCCACCGCCGCGGGCGGGGCGTTGATGCCGAGCATCGTGAAATGCGCCTTGCGATTCTTCTTGATCCGGTAGGCCAGGGACTTGATGCCCCAGAGCTCGGTCTTCTCAACGATGCCGCCGCCGGCCTCGATGACGCCCCGATACTGCTCCACCATGGTCTCGACCTGCTGAGAGGTCACGTCCTGGCGGGCCATGAATACGTGTTCGTAGAGTGGCATGCGAGCCCTCGTTCAACCATCGACGGAAGCTCGGAATCCGCCTGAGGCGGGTGGAGCCGGTTCGCGCGTCCGTGTCGGCGCCAAGCCCTTCGAGCCGGAGGGCTCGAGCGGTTGTTCGAAGGCGGAGACACCGGACGCCGGGCCCGAGAGCCCTGCCAGACCACGACGATTCGGGGAGAGGCCGCCCGTTCAGCCCCCAGCCGAGGCGAACGCGAGCCGGGTCCATAGCGGCGCGGGGCGGTTCGCGCAAGGCTCGCCTCGCCCGGCCCGCATGTTAAGAGGACGAATGGCCACCACCCAGCACACCCTCGACCAGCTCGCAACCCTGATCGGTGCCGCCAAGCGGGAGGCCGACCGCCTCGGTCCCGCCGCATCCGAGGCGGCCCGGCACCTGGACGCGGCGGCCCGCGCCGTGCGGACCGCTTCGGCCGCGGCCGGTCCGGCCCAGGAGGGGCTGCGGCCGGAGGAGCTCAACACCACCAACGACAAGTGACCGCGGGCCGGCCCGGGCAACTGGGCCGGACGCGGCCGGACACCAGCTTTCGCGAGTTTCCCATGAGTGCCCGTCCTCTTCGCCTCGGCGTCAATATCGATCACGTCGCCACCGTCCGGAACGCCAGGGGCGGGTTCTATCCGGATCCGTGCCGGGCGGCGCACGAGGCGATCATGGCCGGGGCCGACGGCATCACGGCGCATCTGCGCGAGGATCGCCGCCACATCCGGGACGAGGATGTGGAGCGGCTGAAGCGGCAGATCCTGACCCCGCTGAATTTCGAGATCGCGGCCACCGACGAGATGGTCCAGATCGCCCGCCGCATCCGCCCGCACGCGGCCTGTCTGGTGCCGGAGAAGCGCGAGGAGCGCACCACCGAAGGCGGCCTCGACCTGGTCGGCGGGCGCGAGCGGCTAGCCGCGGTGATTCCCCACCTCGCCGAGGCCGGGATCCGCATCTCCCTGTTCGTGGAACCGGAGGCGGCCGCCATGGAGGCGGCTGCCGGCCTCGGCGCCGACATCGTCGAGCTGCATACCGGCGCGTATGCCGAGGCGGCCCTGGCGGACGATCGCGAGCGGGTGGCGCGCGAACTGGCCCGCCTATACCGGGCGGCGAGCCACGGCGCCTCGCTCGGCCTGGAGATCCACGCCGGCCACGGCCTCACCGAGGAGAATGTCGGCGACGTCGCGGCCATTCCGGAGGTGGTGGAGCTGAACATCGGCCACGCCCTGATCGGGGCCGCGATCTTTGTCGGCCTGCCGGACGCGGTGCGGGCCATGCGGGCCGCGATGGACCGGGGCCGAGCCCGGATCGGGGCGGCATGATCCTCGGCATCGGCTCGGACCTCTGCGACATCCGCCGGATTGCCCGCTCGATCGAGCGGTTCGGCGACCGGTTCACCGGGCGCATCTTCACGCCCGGGGAGCGCGCCCGCAGCGATGGCCGGGCGAGCCGGGCGGAATCCTATGCGCGCCGATTCGCCGCCAAGGAGGCCTGTTCCAAGGCGCTCGGGACGGGGCTCCGGTCCGGCGTGTTCTGGCGCGACATGGAGGTCGTGAACCTGCCAACCGGCCGGCCGACGCTCCGGCTCACCGGCGGGGCGCTCGAACGGCTGCGGCTGATGACGCCGGAAGGCTGCGAGGCCGTGGTGCACGTGTCCCTCACGGACGATCCGCCCCTGGCGCAGGCCTTTGTTGTCATCGAGGCGCGGCCCCTGACGCGGACAGGCTGAGGGCAGCCGCCGCCGCGAAGCCGCGCCGCATTGCGGCACGGGGGGCGATGCTCTAGAGCGCGGCAAAGGTGCGGCGAGGTCCGGCCGAAGGGATCCAGCATGGCGCGGTCGGATACCGGCTCGGACGTGAAAGGCCGGGACGAAGGCGGACTCGGCGAGACCGTCAAGGTCGTCGTCCAGGCGCTCCTGATCGCCCTCGTGGTCCGGACGCTGCTGTTCCAGCCGTTCAACATCCCGTCCGGCTCGCTCGTTCCGACGCTGCTCGTTGGCGATTACCTGTTCACCTCCAAATACAGCTACGGCTATTCGAAACACTCGATCCCGTTCAGCCCGCCGCTGTTCAACGGCCGGATCTGGTCGGCCGAGCCGAAGCGCGGCGACATCGCCGTGTTCAAGCTGCCCAAGGACAACTCCACCGACTACATCAAGCGGGTGATCGGGCTGCCAGGCGACCGCATCCAGATGATCGAGGGCGTGCTGCACATCAACGGCAAGGCCGTCGAGCGCCGCCGCGTCGAGGATTACGTCACCACCGATCCCTACGGGCGCCGGGCCAGCGTGCCGCAATACCTCGAGACCCTGCCGGGCGGCGTCAGCCACCGGGTGATCGAGCGCGACGGCGACACCGGCTACTGGGACAACACCAACGTCTACACGGTCGCGCCCGGCACCTTCTTCATGATGGGCGACAACCGGGACAACTCGACCGATTCCCGCGACGAGCAGAGCGTCGGTGCCGTGCCGTTCGAGAATTTCGTCGGCCGCGCCGAGATCATCTTCTTCTCGATCGACGAAAACGCCTCCGCGTGGAAGGTCTGGGAATGGCCCTGGACGGTGCGCTGGAGCCGCCTCCTCAACGTCATCCGCTGAACACATGGCGCGCCGAAACGCGGAGCTGGTCGCTCTCGAGGTCAGGATCGGCTACACGTTCCGGGACCGGACGCTGCCGGACGAGGCGCTGACCCACGCCAGCAGCCCGACGGGCGGACCGACCTACCAGCGCCTGGAATTCCTGGGCGACCGCGTGCTCGGCCTCGCGGCTGCCGATCTTCTGATGGGGCGCTATCCGGGGGCCAGCGAGGGCGACCTGTCGCGGCGCCTCGCCGACCTCGTCCGCCGCGAGACCTGCGCGCTGGTGGCGACGGCCTGGGACCTCGGCCCCCATCTGAAGCTGGGCGGCGGCGCGAGCGGGGCCATGCGGCGCAACCCTTCCATCCTGGCCGACGCCTGCGAGGCCGTGATCGGGGCGGTGTTCCTGGACGGCGGCTGGGAGGCGGCGCGCGATGTCGTGCTGCGCGGATTCGGGCCGCGGCTCGCCGACCAGTCGGAATTGCCGTCCAATCCGAAGACGCAGCTCCAGGAATGGGCTGCGAGCCTCGGCCTGCCGCCGCCCACCTACAGCATCGTTCACCGGACCGGCCCCGACCACGCCCCGAATTTCGAGGTCGCGGCCCGGGTCGAGGGGCTTCCGGACGCGACCGGGCAGGGCAGTTCACGCCGCGCCGCCGAACAGGCGGCCGCCGCGGCCGTGCTGCGGCGGGAAGGACTTCACGTCGCATCGGTCCAGGACCTTGCGGGAGCACAATCACATGTCTGAGGATTCCGCATCCGACGCCCGGGAGGGGACGCGCTGCGGCTTCGTGGCCCTGATCGGCGCCCCCAATGCCGGCAAGTCGACCCTGCTGAACGCCCTGGTCGGCTCCAAGGTGTCCATCGTGTCCCGCAAGGTCCAGACGACCCGGGCCCTGATCCGCGGCATCGCCATCCAGCGCCAGGCCCAGATCGTGTTCGTGGACACGCCCGGCATCTTCCAGCCCAAGCGCCGTCTCGACCGGGCCATGGTAACCTCCGCCTGGGGCGGGGCTGGCGATGCCGACGTGGTCGCGCTGCTGATCGACGTGCGGCGCGGGCTCGACGACGAGGCCGAGGCGATCATCGCCAAGCTCGCGGCCGTGCGGCGGCCCCGCATGCTGGTGCTGAACAAGATCGACCTGGTGCTTCGCGAAAAGCTGCTGGCGCTGACCGCGGCCCTGAACGAGAGGCTCGCCTTTGAGCGCACCTTCATGGTCTCGGCCCTGACCGGGGACGGGGTGGACGACCTCCGGAGCGAGTTCGCGGCCCGCATGCCGGCCGGTCCGTGGCTCTATCCCGAGGACCAGATCTCGGACGCGCCCCTGCGCATGCTGGCGGCCGAGATCACGCGCGAAAAGATCTACGAGCGGCTGCACGAAGAGCTGCCGTATCAGTCCACCGTCGAAACGGACCAGTGGCAGGAGCGGCCGGACGGCTCCGTCCGGATCGAGCAGACGATCTTTGTGGAGCGCGACAGCCAGCGCAAGATCGTGCTGGGCAAGGGCGGCCAGACCATCAGGTCCATCGGCCAGGCGGCCCGCCGCGACATCGCCGAAGTGGCGGAAACGCCGGTGCATCTGTTTCTGTTCGTGAAGGTGCGCGAGAACTGGGGTGACGATCCCGCCCGCTACCGCGAGATGGGATTGGAATTCCCGCGCGGGTGAGATCTGCCGCGCCGGCGACAGCCGCCGGCGGCCCGGTCAGCGGACCACGATGATCCGCGCCCCCGATGGGTCGGGGCGCCCGGCGTCGGGTCGCACCTGAAAGGCCCGCACGCCCGCGGCTGAGCCGGCCGGGGGCAGCACCTCCGTAAACGCGCCCTCGAGGCCAGCCGTGTCCCGCCGTTCCGCTCGGCGCGGGGTCGCGTCCCCCCGGGACGGCACCTGGCCAGGTCGCACGTGGGCGAAACCCTGGGCGCGAGGCGCAGCGCGGCCGGTTGCGGCCGGAACCCTGGCCTTCTCCTTCGCCGGCACCGCGACCGCCCCTGTCCGCAGCGTCGGGTCCGCAGCGCCCGGCAAGCTGCGGCCGATGTCCCCGCCTCCGCCGCACGGGCAGGAACTCGGATGCCCGGCTCTGACCAGCGAGGCGGTCGCGAGCCCGGCATCGGATGCGCCGTTTCGCGCCGACACGGTTCGGCCGGGGGCGGCACGTCCACCCTGGCCCGGCGAGCCGGCCGGACTAGCCGTGGCCGCGCAGGTTTGCTGGCAGGCGCGGAGCCGGGCCTGCACGCGGGCATTGGCGGCGGCAAAACCCGTTCGGGCCTGGCGGGGCACGTCCGGGCGGGGTGGCGCGAGGTCCTGCTTGCCGGCCGGGAGGACGGGTTCGGCCGAGCGCTGCACGGTCCCGGGCGCGCTGCGGACGGGTTCCGCCACGGACGGAAGACGGCTGCCGCGCAGAGCGTCGAGGAGCCCGAGGGATTCGGCGGCCCGGATCAGGGTAAGGCC
>NZ_JAQGKF010000144.1 GCF_028290205.1 Enterovirga sp.
CGACGGCCGAGAGCGCGGCCTTGGCGCGGCTCTGCCTCGACCTCCTGTCCGGTCGCGCCCACCGGGTGCAGACGGCGATCTGCCTGTCGCTGCCCGACGGCCGTCTGCGCGAGCGGATCGTGGAGAGCCGAGTCGGGTTCAAGCGGCTCGCGGCGCCCGAGGTCGACAGCTATCTCGGCTCGGGCGAATGGCGCGGCAAGGCGGGCGCCTATGCCATCCAGGGCCGCGCCGCCGCCTTTGTGACGGGGCTTGTCGGCTCCTACTCGGCCGTGGTCGGGCTGCCGCTGTTCGAGGTCTCGACGCTGCTCGAGGGCGAGGGCTTTCCGGTCCGGGCGGGCTGGGGGGAGGGCGCTTAGCATGGCCGGATCCCGACAGAGCCATGAAGGGGCGGCGCCAGAGCCGTGCCCGATCTGCCGCCGCAAAAGCCTGCCGCGCCTGCGGCCCTTCTGTTCGGAGCGCTGCGCCGACGTCGATCTCGGCCGCTGGCTCACCGACGCTTATGCCGTTCCGGCGGAAGATGGGGATGAGGATGACGGCGGACCCATCCTTCTGCCCGGGATCGCTGGACAGACCGGCGAGGAGTGATGTAAGCCCCGCTCACTCGGCCTCGCCGGGGTCGCCCAGGTAGCTCAGTTGGTAGAGCATGCGACTGAAAATCGCAGTGTCGGTGGTTCGATTCCGCCCCTGGGCACCAACATCTTTCCGGGACTGACCCGGCTCCCACATCCCCGTCGGCCCCGCCGACCCTGACAGGGGCGGTCCCATCCGCCGGCATCAACTGCGCCGCGCCTCTCCAAACGTCCCGCATAGACGCTGCCCGACGAGCCGCGTATGCGCGAGGCAGCAGCCGACGTGAGGAGAGCCATGAAACCCGTCGTCATCGCCGTCGCGATCACGGGCTCGGTGCCGCGCAAGACCGACAACCCGGCCGTCCCGACGACCCCGTCCGAGCAGATCGAATCGACGCATGCGGCCTATGAGGCCGGGGCGACGCTGGTGCACATCCACGTCCGCAACGACGACGAGACGCCATCGTCCGACCCGGCCCGATTCGCGGCCGTGCAGGAGGGCGTGCGCCGCCACTGCCCGGGCATGATCATCCAGTTCTCGACCGGGGGGCGCGGCCGTGACCAGGCGGCCCGCGGCTCCTCGCTCGACCTCGCGCCCGACATGGCCTCGCTCTCCACGGGGTCGGTCAATTTCCCGACCATCGTCTACGAGAACGCGCCCGGGCTGGTGATCGACCTCGCGACCCGCATGCAGCAGCACAACGTTCGGCCCGAGATCGAGGTCTTCGACCTGTCGCACCTGCACGGCGCCCGCCGGCTGGTGGATAGCGGCCTGATGGACGACCGCCCGCACGTGCAGTTCGTGATGGGCGTGCAGAACGCCATGCCGGCCGAGGAGCGGCTGCTCGACATCCTTTACGGGGAGATGCGGCTTCTGCTGCCGCACGCGACCTGGACGGCGGCCGGAATCGGCCGCAACCAGGCGGTCGTGATGGACTGGGCCCTGGCCCGCGGCGCCGATGGCGTCCGGACCGGCCTCGAGGACAACGTGCGGACGAGCCGCGACCGGCTGGCGGCCAGCAATGCTGAACTCGTCGGCCTGGCGGCCGAGGCCGTCCAGCGGCACGGCCGGCGGGTCGCGACGCCCGCAGAGGCGAGGGCCGCCCTCGGGCTCCGCCCTTGAGCTCCGGCCTTGGCCTCTCGGTCTTCATCATCGCCCGCGACGAAGCCGACCGCATCGGAGACACGATCCGGGCGGTCCGCGACCTGACCGACGACCTCGTCGTGGTCGATTCGGGCTCGCGCGACGCCACGGTGCAGGTGGCGGCCGAACTCGGCGCCCGCACGCTGCACCGGGATTGGACCGGCTACGGTGCCCAGAAGCGCTTCGCCGAGGAGCAGTGCCGGCACGACTGGATGCTCAATGTGGATGCCGACGAGGTGGTGTCGGCGGATCTCGCGGCGGAGATCCGCGGGATGTTCTCCGGCGCGCCTCCGCCGCTGGACGGCTATCGCATCGGCATCGCGGAAATCTTTCCGGGCGAAAGGGTGCCACACCCGCTCGCCTACACGCTCTATCCGGTCCGGCTGTATCGCCGCAGCCGCGGCCGCTACTCGCCGTCCCCGGTGCATGACCGGGTGGACATGGCGGAGAATGCCCGGGTGGGGCGGCTGCGTGGCAAGCTTCACCATTTCTCGGTGCGCTCGCTCGGCGACCAACTCGCCAAGCTCAACCGCTATTCCGACCAGCAGGCGGCCGATCTCGACCAGCGCGGGGTGACGATCCCGACCTGGCGCGTTTTTGTCGAGTTCCAGGCCGGATTCTGGAAGGCCTATATCGGCCGCCGCCACGCCCTGCGGGGCGTGTACGGCTTCCTGACCGCCATGAACTACGCCATCTCGCGCCATATCCGGATGGCCAAGCACTACGAGCAGCGCCGGCTGCGCGGGCGCTCCGAGGCCGGTCCTGCCGTTCCCCGTGTTGACCCCCCGAACGCGACCCCGTAATCCGGCGCGACGGAGACGTGGCCGAGAGGCTGAAGGCGGCGGTTTGCTAAACCGTTATACGGCCAAAAGCCGTATCAGGGGTTCGAATCCCCTCGTCTCCGCCACGGGCCCCGGCCCGTCCCGGCGAGAGGCGGCCTCGCTCCGCCGAAGCCGTCACGGGGCGACCCGCTCCAGCACCGCCCGCAGCCGCGCCGCATGCGCTTCCAAGACGTCTGGCTTTGCCATGTCGCCCGTATGCGGGCGCAGCGGCACCCCGTCGTGCCGCGGCAGGATGTGGACATGGGTGTGGAACACGACCTGCCCGCCCGCGCTCTCGTTGAATTGCTGCACCGTAATGCCATCCGCGTCGAAGGCCTGCATGGCCGCCCGCGCGATGCGCTGGGCCGCCACGTGAATCGCCGCGAGGTCCTCGGGCCCGATGTCGAGAAGATTGCGGCTCGGCGCCTTCGGAATCACCAGCGCGTGCCCATCGGCCCGGGGCATGATGTCCATGAAGGCGAGGGTGCGGTCGTCCTCGCAGATTTTCACGCAGGGCAGTTCCCCGCGCAGGATCTTGGCAAAAACGTTGGACGGGTCGTAGGCGGGCATGCGGGGTTCCGGGTGGCCGGCCTGGCGTGCAGGCGGGAGGACCCGCACAGTAGCGGCTCGGCGGACGGGCGGCGAGCGCGCCGCGTCCGGGCCGGGTGGGCCCGGGGGCGGAGCGGCAGGTGATTCGTCAAAGCTCCCGGACGAGGCTCCTGGCAGCCGCCCTCTCGATGCTGGCCGGCTATGTGGACGCGGTCGGCTTCATCGAGCTCGGCGGGCTGTTCGTGTCCTTCATGAGCGGCAACTCGACCCGGCTTGCGACCGGGATCGTCGACGGATCGGGGGCCGCGCTGACGGCCGCCACCCTGGTGCTCCTGTTCGTGCTCGGCGTGGTCGCCGGCACCTTGCTCGGCCGCACGGTGCCGCGCTGGCGCCGTCCGGCCATCCTGATCCTGGTCGCGGCCTTGCTGGCGGGCGCGGCTGCACTGGACCGCCATGGCCTCTTCGCCGCCGCCATCGCGGCCGCCGTGCTGGCCATGGGGGCCGAGAACACCGTCTTCGAGCGCGACGGCGAGGTGCAGGTCGGGCTGACCTACATGACCGGCACATTGGTCAAGCTCGGCCAGCGGATCGCCGCGACCCTGCTGGGCGGCGAGCGCTGGGGCTGGATGCCCTATCTGCTGCTCTGGCTGGGGCTCGTGGTTGGGGCCGTCCTGGGCGCCGCGGTGCATCCCTGGCTCGGGCTCGGCAGCTTGTGGATCGCGGCCGCGGCCGCCCTGGTGCTGGCGATCCCGGCCGCGTGGCGCGAGCCCGCCCGCAGCGCCTAGTCCCCCTCGGGCTCGCCGCGGCGGAACGGCATGGCCGCCTCGTACTCCCCCTGCACGGCGGCCACGTAGGCCCGCTCGCGTGTGAGGTAGGCTGCCACGGCCTGGCGCAGCCCCGGATCGGCGATGTCGTGCGCCGAATAGGTGGTCACGGGCCGATAGCCGCGGGCCAGCTTGTGTTCGCCCTGCGCGCCGGCCTCGACCCGGCTCAGGCCCCGCTCCAGCGCGTATTCGATGGCCTGGTAGTAGCAGAGCTCGAAATGCAGAAAGGGGTGGTCCTCGATGCAGCCCCAGTTGCGGCCATAGAGGGCCACGTCGCCGATGAAGTTGATGGCGCCCGCGACCGGGCGACCGCCGCGTTCGGCCACGACGAGCAGGATGCGGTCCGCCATGCGCTCGCCGATCAGCGAGAAGAAGCGGCGGGTCAGATAGGGCCGGCCCCATTTGCGCGAGCCGGTGTCCATGTAGAAGCCAAAAAACGCGTCCCACACGGCCTCCGTGAGGTCGGTTCCGGTGAGCCGACGCACCGTGAGTCCACTGGCGAGCGCCTCGCGCCGCTCGCGGCGGATCGCCTTGCGCTTGCGGGCGGCGAGCGCGGCCAGAAAGCCCTCGAAATCGCCAAAGCCGTCGTCGAACCAGTGGAACTGCTTGTCGGTGCGGAGCAGGAACCCGCGCGCCGCGAGGTCCTGGCCGGCCGCTTCGGTCAGAAACGTCACGTGGGTCGAGGAGGCGCCGATCTGCTCGCGCAGGGCCCGCAGGCCGGCGACCAGCGTGTCCTGCGCCGTGGCCGGCGCGTCGGCGCGCAGCAGCAGGCGCGGCCCCGTGACGGGCGTGAACGGCACGCTGACCTGAAGCTTCGGATAGTAGCGGCCGCCGGCCCGCTCGTAGGCGTCGGCCCAGCCGCCGTCGAAGACGTATTCGCCCATGGAATGGGTTTTCAGATAGCACGGGGCGGCGGCGACAAGCCCGCCTTGGGGTCCGCTGACCAGGAGGTGCACCGGCGACCAGCCGGTGCGCCGGCCGACCGAGCCCGAATCCTCGAGCGCCGACAGAAAGGCGTGTGACACGAAGGGGTTGAACGTCTCATCGCCGCCCGCCGCGGCGGGGCGGGGCGGGTTGGCGCAGGAATCCCACTCGGCCGCCGCCACCTGTCCCAAGCCCTGGGCGACCTTGACCTCCACGGCGTCGCGGCTGCGGCTCAAGCCGGCACGAAGCCTTCAAACACAATCTGGTCGGCATGGGGCCGCACGGCGGCTTCCTCGGCCGGGGACCGGATTGTCCAGGTCATCACCGGCACGCCGGCCAGGAGGCGGGGCAGGGCGGTGGCGGCATTCGGCAGGTCGGCATGGTGCCAGGAGATGAAGTCGGGACGCGTGTCGCCCCAGTGCAGAAGGTTCGCCATGTCGCGTTTGCGCGGCCCCGTGAGCCGGGCCCATTCGGCGCCGACATAGCGCGACATTGCCACGATCCCGCGCGGCACGTGCGGCGCGATCCGCCGCAGGAGCTGCACCAGTTCAGGATCGAACGATTTCACCGCGAGCGGTTCGGTGCGGCCGCGCAGCACCTCGGCCACCCGGCGGGCGAGCCGCTCGTCGCCATCGAACCGACTCTTGATCTCGATCACCACCGGGGTCCGGCCGGCGATGCGGTCGAGCCAGGCCGCGAGGCTCGGGATGCGCTCGGCCGTGCCGCCGACGGAGAGGGTGCTGAGAGCGGCGGCCGGCAGCGACAGGACCGGCCCCATCCGGTCGGTCAGACGGTCGAGCTCGTGGTCGTGAAACACCATCGCGTCGCCGTCAGCCGAGAGCTGGACATCGCATTCGATGGCGAATCTTCCCGCAACCGCGGCCTCCGCCGCCGCAGCGGTGTTCTCGGGAATGGCCCGGTCGAGGCTGTGCAGCCCGCGATGCGCGATCGGCCGCGCAACCAGCCAGGACGGCGCTGTCATGCCACCTCGAACGTCGCCTCGACCTCGACCGAAGCGCCGAGCGGCAGGCCCGCCACGCCGATCGTCGAGCGGGCATGGCGGCCCGCCTCACCAAGCACCTCGAC
>NZ_JAQGKF010000130.1 GCF_028290205.1 Enterovirga sp.
GTACCGAGCAGTCGTAAGTCGATCGCTCTGGAGCTCTCTCCTTGCAACGATCAGGCCGTCGACCGCCTTGATAACATAACCGGACAAAATCTCTCGATCAGCGCTGTTGATGCCGGACGTCCTAAGCGCAGCGACAACATGCTTCGCCATTTCCCTGTCGGCGTCGCCAAACTGATTTTCACGTTCCACCCCCGCAGCTGCCATGGTCAGAAGCTGTTCGACGTCCTCTCGGAGATTTTTCGGATCGAGGGACGACAAAGCGTAGAACTGATCCTCTGCAAACTTCGGCAGCTGCGCCGTCCCAAACATCGCGTCGTCCCGCACCATCAGCGGGGGCGACACCTCGGTGTAGCCGTGCTCGCTCGTGTGCAGGTCGAGCATGAACTGGCCGAGCGCCCGCTCCAGCCGGGCGAGCTGGCCGCGCAGCACCACGAAGCGCGAGCCCGAGAGCTTGGCCGCGGCCTCGAAATCCATCAGCGGCCGGCCACCGACCGTCCAGCTCTCGCCGAGCTCGAAATGCTGCCGGCCCGAGCCGAGCTGGCGGTCGCCCTCGAAGCGGTGGTCCTCGCGCTGGACGTTGTCGTGCTCGTCGGCTCCGATCGGCACGTCGGCTGCGGGAAGGTTCGGGATCTCGGCCAGCCGCGCCCGCAGCGCCGCCTCGGCCGCCTTCTCTTCCGCCTCGAGCGCCGGGGCGTGCTCCTTCAGGGCCGCGACCTCGGCCATCAGGGCGGCGGCGCGCGCCTCGTCCTTGGCCTTCTTGGCCGCCCCCACCTCCTTGGACAGCGCATTGCGGCGCTCCTGCGCGGCCTGGGCGGCCGCGACCGCGGCGCGGCGCCGGTCGTCGAGCGCGAGAAGTTCAGCGGAGAGGGGCGCGAGGCCGCGGCTCTCGAGCCCCGCGTCGAAAGCGGCCGGGTCGTCGCGGATCAGGCGGATGTCGTGCATGGCGGTGAGGCCGGGCGGCACCCGGCCTTCTCCATTGTGGCGGCCGCGCCGAGGCCCGGCCAGTCCCTGTCGGAAGCCGCTCCGCTTTCCACATCGGCCCGGCCGGGACAAGCCCGGGCCGGCCGCTCGGCTATTCCGCGGCGGCTGCGGCGGCCGCTGCCGCGGCGGCGCTCTTCTTCTCCGCCATGCGGACGGCGATGATGGAGGCCTCGTAGAGCAGCAAGGTTGGCACCGCGAGCGCGATCTGGCTGATCACGTCAGGCGGCGTCAGCACCGCGGCCACGATGAACACGCCGACGATGGCGTAGCGGCGCTTGTCCTTCAGGAACTGCGAATCGACGATCCCCGCCCGGCCCAGCAGCGTCAGGATCACCGGGAGCTGGAAGCAGATGCCGAAGGCGAAGATCAGCGTCATGATGAGGGACAGGTATTCCTGCACCTTGGGCAGGAACTGGATCTGCGCCTCGCCCGGCTGCGCCCCGAGTTGCTGCATGCCGACCGAGAAGTTCATCACCAGCGGCATGGCGATAAAATAAACCACCATGGCGCCCACAAAGAACAGGATGGGAGTCGCCACCAGATACGGGAAGAAGGCCTGGCGCTCGTTCTTGTAGAGCCCCGGCGCCACGAACTTGTAGATCTGGGTCGCGATCACAGGAAAGGCGAGAAACGCCGCCCCGAACACGGCAACCTGGATCTGCGTGAACAGGAATTCCAGCGCGTGCGTGTAAATCATGGGCGCGTTGTGGGCGCCGCCGACTGCCCAGACGTAGGGCTGAACCAGGATGTTGTAGATGTGCTTCGCGCCCGCGAAGCACACGAAGAACATGATGATGAAGGCGATCAGCGCCTTGATCAGGCGCGAGCGCAGCTCGATCAGGTGATCCAGCAGCGGCGCGCGTGATGCCTCGACTTCGGCCTCGTCCGTATCGGTCCTCACGCCTGGGCCTCCCGGGCCGGCAGGAGGGGAGCGCCGAGCGGCTCTGGGCCCGCGGAAGCGGCCGGGCTCGGCGGCGGCGGCGCAAGGGCCGGCAGGGCCGGCTCATCCACGGGCAGGGGCACGAGGGGGTGGGTCTCCGGGAATGCAGGCCGGGCGGGCTCGGGGGGCGGGAAGGCCGGCTCGGTTCCGGCGCTCCAGTCCGGGGGCGGCAGGTCAGCCGTGTGCGACACCGGCAGGTCGGACGGCCGCACAGGCGCGTCAACCGAGCCCTTGATCTCGTCCCGAATGGTCTGGATCGGGTTGAAGGCCGCGGAGGTGGCCGAGGCGACCCCGCGGCTGAGCCCTTCGACCTCCTTGCGGACGTCTTCGAGCTCGGCTTCCCGCATGGCGTCGGAGAACTGCGCCTGGAACTCGCCGGCCATGCGGCGCACCTTGGCCGTCATCTGCCCCACGGTCCGCAGCGCCTTGGGCAGGTCCTTGGGGCCGATGACGATCAGGGCAACGCCCCCGATCACCATGATCTCGCCCCAGCTCATGTCGAACATGACGCGGTCTCACCCCGGCCGCGAAACGCGCGGCCGGCCGGATACGGGCCGGACGGCCCCTGAAATCAGCCGAGCTTGCGGTCGGCGAGGGTTGAGGTCGACGACGTCGGGACCGGCTCGTTCCGGTGTTCCAGCGTGCGGACCGGTTCGGCCGTCGCGCCGGGCGCGGTGGCCGGAGCCGCGCTGGCCGTGTCGTCCTCGGCCATGCCCTTCTTGAACGCCTTGATGCCCTTTGCCGCGTCGCCCATGATCTCGGACAGCTTGCCGCGTCCGAAGAACACCATGATCAGGAGACCGACCACGATCCAGTGCCAGATGCTCGCGCCACCCATGGCGAACCCTCCTGCGCGCCCTGCGGCGCCCGTCCTGCGTTGGCCGGCAAACTAGGGTTCTCGGCCCCCGAAGACAAGGACGTCGGCCCGGCCGCGCCGCTATGCCTCGCCGCGTCGGGCGGAGCAGCGAAGGGCGGCCTCGGCCGGCGTGGCGGCGGGCCGGAGTTGGGCCGGTTTCGGTTGCGGCGAGCCGGCGGGCGGGGCTCGGGCGAATCCTGTAGAGGCCGGACCGGCGCCTGCGCGACGGCCATCTTGGCGCCGCCGTTCTGGCGCAAGGGAACGCATCGAGGGGCCGCAACGGGCCACCGGAGAAGGTCACATGATGTCAGGTTTCATTCGCGGCTCCGCGTTGGCAGGCGCCCTCCTCCTGTCGGGGGCCGTCTCCGCCCAGTCCTCCCCGCCCCTCGCCACGATGCCGATGCCGCCCTCCGCGTCGGACCCGCTGCCCAAGGAGGGCGCGAAGCGGAAGCCGGCGGCAGACAAGCCGGCCGCAGCGGCCAAGAGCCGGCCGCAGGCGACCGGCGAAGGCGGGGATGCGGCGGGCCGCACAAGCGCGCGCCGCTCCGGAGCCGCCGCCCCGGCCCAGAACTTCGAGCGGCCGAAGCGGTATGTGCCGGCCGAGTTCGATCAGGGCGGCGAGCCCGGATCCCGCGCCAAACCCTTTGTCTCGGAAACCGGCCGTCCCGGCATGGGCATGCGTTTCTGACCCGTGCCGTCGCGCGTCTCACCCTTGCAGTGAGCCGATCGTCGGCGGCCGGCCCGGGGCGGAAGCTTAGCCCCGGAACCCGGCCTCTGTTCTCCGCGTTGCTGGGCCACAATCCTTGCAGGAGGACATCATGAAAAGCGTTGCCATCGCCGCCTTCGCGGCCTTGCTCAGCACGGCCGCAATTGCGCAGACCAGCACCACGGTGACCCGCGAGGAAGGCCCGCTCGGCGACCGGACCACGGTGACCAAGCAGAACTCCGACGTGATCGGGACCACCACCAAGCGGACCACCGAGACCACCGGGTCGGTCGGCTGCGATTCGAAGTCGGTGACCAAGACCAACGAGTTCGGCGATACCCGGACGAAAACCAAGGTCGAGTGCTGACGGCGCTTCGGCGTCAGACACCTGGATCTGAGGCCCGGCCGTGTGCCGGGCCTTTTTGCGTCGGGGACCGGCCGGTCAGCGTGCCTCGCGCCGGCTCATGAACGCCAGCTTCTCGAAGAGCGAGACGTCCTGTTCGTTCTTGAGGAGCGCCCCGTGCAGGGGCGGAATGAGCTTGCGGGGGTCGCGCTCGCGCAGCTGCTCAGGCCCGATATCCTCGGACATCAGGAGCTTCAGCCAGTCCAGCAGCTCGGAGGTGGAGGGCTTCTTCTTGAGCCCGGGCACGTCCCGCACCTCGAAGAACAGCCGCAGCGCCTCCTCGATCAGGCGGCGCTTGATGCCGGGATAATGCACCTCGACGATCTGAGCCATGGTCTCGGGATCGGGGAAGCGGATGTAGTGGAAGAAGCAGCGGCGCAGAAAGGCGTCCGGCAGCTCCTTTTCGTTGTTGGAGGTGATGATCACGATCGGCCGGCGCTCGGCCCGGATCGTCTCGCCCGTCTCGTAGACGTGGAACTCCATCCGGTCGAGCTCCAGGAGGAGGTCGTTCGGAAACTCGATGTCGGCCTTATCGATCTCGTCGATCAGCAGCACGGGCCGCTCCGGCGCCTGGAACGCGTCCCAGAGCCGGCCGCGCCGGATGTAGTTGCCGATGTCGGACACCCGCGGATCGCCGAGCTGCGAATCGCGCAGCCGCGAAACGGCGTCGTACTCGTAGAGCCCCTGCGCGGCCTTGGTGGTCGATTTGATGTGCCAGGTCATCAGCGGGACGCCGAGCCCCTTGGCGATCTCCTCGGCCAGCACGGTCTTGCCCGTTCCGGGCTCGCCTTTCACCAGCAGCGGTCGCTCCAGCACGATGGCGGCGTTGACCGCCACCTTGAGGTCGTCGGTCGCGACGTAATCTCGGGTCCCCTGAAAGCGCATGCTCGTTCCTTCTCGCCCTTGGGTTCTAGAGCGATGCCGCGATCCCTGCCAAGCAAGCCCCGGCGGCAGGCCTCCGCGGGGCGGCCCCGGAATGCGACACGCCCCCCCGAACCATGGTTTAGTGACCGCAGGCTGTCCGGCCGCGCGCGGATTCGGCGGCGACACGCGGAGACACGATGGCGGCACCCATAGACGCGGGATCCTACAAGGAAATCATGCTCTTCCTGGCAACGGCTGGGATCGTGGTTCCGGTTTTCAGCCGCCTCAAGGTCAGCCCCGTTCTGGGCTTTATCGGGGCCGGAATCCTGCTTGGCCCGTTTGGGCTCGGGCGGCTGGTTCCGACGCTGCCCTGGCTCGACTGGTTCACCATCGCACAGACCGATCAGGTCGCCCACCTGGCCGAGTTCGGCGTCGTATTCCTGCTGTTCGCGATCGGCCTCGAACTCTCCTGGGAGCGCCTGCGGGCCCTGCGGCGCCTGGTGTTCGGCTTCGGCGCGGCTCAGGTGGTGCTGTCCAGCGCCGCCCTGGCACTGGTCGGCATGTGGTTCGGGCTTCGCCCGGGGCAGGCCCTGCTCTGCGGCATCGCGCTGGCACTGTCGTCCACGGCCATCATCGTGCCGATCCTGGCGACGCAGAGGCGGCTGAACTCGCCGACCGGCCGCGCCAGCTTCTCGGTGCTGCTGTTCCAGGACCTGGCCGTCGCGCCGGTTCTCTTCACCATCACGGCGGTGGACACCGCCGGGTCCGGCAACCTGCTGCCGGCCTTCTCGCTGGCTCTCGTGCAGGCCGCGCTCGCGCTCGCCGTGATCGTGATCGCCGGCCGGCTGGCGTTGCGGCCTCTGTTCAAGCTGGTCGGCGACACGAGCAGCCCGGAACTCTTCATGGCGGCCTCGCTCCTGGTCGTCCTCGGCACGGCGCTGGTGGCCGCCACGAGCGGCCTGTCCATGGCGCTTGGGGCCTTCGTGGCCGGTCTCCTGCTGGCCGAAACCGAGTACCGCCGCGCCATCGAAGCCATGCTCGAGCCGTTCAAGGGTCTCCTTCTCAGCATCTTCTTTGTGTCGGTCGGGATGGGGCTCGACCTGCGGGTCGTCGCGGCGGCGCCGCTGGCGATCCTGGCCGCGACCGTGGGCCTGATCGCCCTCAAGGCGCTCATCGTGCTCGGCCTCAGCCGCGTGTTCCGGTTGCCGCTGCGGGTCGGCGTCGAGGCCGGCCTGCTGTTGGGCGCCGGCGGCGAATTCGCCTTCGTGCTGCTCGGGGCGGCCGTGGCCGCGAGCCTCGTCCCCTCGGATGTCGGAGGCGCGCTCGTGGCAGTGGCCACCGCCTCCATGATCGCCCTGCCGCTCCTGGCCCGGCTCGCCCGCCGGGCCGGCCGCGAGGTGGCCGAGCAGTCCGCGCCGCCGCTGCGGCCCGAGCCGCCGCCGAGCGATCTCGAGGGGCACGTCATCGTGGCCGGGTACGGGCGGGTCGGACAGCTCGTGGCGGACATGCTGGGCCGGCACGCGATCCGCTACCTGGCGATCGATTCCAACCCGGCTCTGGTGGGTGCGCAATCCGGCAACCCAGCCGTCTGCTACGGCGATTGCACCTCGGCGGCCTTTCTGCGGGCCTGCGGCATCGACAGCGCCACGGCGCTGGTGGTCACACTCGACCGGCCGTCCGCCGTCCAGCTCGTGGTCGAGGCTGCTCGCCAGCTCCGGCCGGACCTGACCATCGTGGCGCGGGCGCGGGACGCGCGGCACGCGCGCGATCTCTACCGGCTGGGCGTGAACGACGCGGTGCCGGAGACCATCGAGGCGAGCCTGCAGCTCTCGGAGGCGGTGCTGGTCGATATCGGGGTGCCGATGGGGCCGGTCATCGCCTCCATCCACGAGCGGCGCGACGAGTTCCGGCGCGATCTGCAGAAGGCCGGCACGGCGGCGACGGACCGCAGCGGCGCCGATCCCAGGCGCACCGGCGTGTTCAGGAGCCGGCGCACCGTCGGCAAAACCGCCGCCACCTGACCGTCAGGCGGCGGCGCGCTCGGCCGCCAGACTGTCGAACATGGGCTTGCCGTCGATGCCGCCGACCAGCGGATCGACGAAGTTCTCCGGGTGCGGCATCAGCCCCAGCACGTTGAGCCGGGGCGAATAGATGCCGGCAATGGAATTCAGCGAGCCGTTGCGGTTCGCGTCCTGGGTGATGCGCCCATCCCGGGTGCAGTATCGGAAGGCCACGAGCCCCTCGCCCTCGAGACGGGCCAGGGTGGAGGGGTCGGCCGTGTAATTGCCCTCGCCATGCGCGACGCAGATGTCGATGGCCTGGCCGGTTTCGTAGCCGCGGCTGAAGGCCGTGTCGGCCCGCTCCACCCGCACCGACTGCCGGTGGCAGATGAAACGCAGGTTGGAATTGCGCATCAGAACGCCCGGCAGAAGCCCGGATTCGCACAGGATCTGGAAGCCGTTGCAGATGCCGAGCACGAGCCCGCCCCGTCCGGCATGGGCCCGCACGGCATCCATCACCGGCGCCCGCGCCGCGATGGCGCCGCCGCGCAGGTAGTCGCCCGAGGAGACGCCGCCGGGCAGAACCACCAGATCGGTTCCAGCCGGCAGAGAGGTTTCCGCGTGCCAGACCGTCTGGACGTGCGCGCCGGAGCCGCGCAGCGCGCGGGCGACGTCGCCGTCGCGGTTGGACCCGGGAAAGAGAAGAACGGCGGCCCGCATGTCAGGGATGCCCCTCCGTGGGCATGTCGGTGTCGCGCGCCGCGATGTCCGTCGCGGCGGCCGGATCGACAGCGGCCGGCGAAGCCGGGCCTTCGGCTGCGGCATCCTCCGCCGGCGTCTGCGCCGGCGCGGCTGCCGCCTGTCCAGGCTGCATCTCGATCCGGTAGGTTTCGATCACGGTGTTGGCGAGGAGCTTCTCGCAGGCCTGGCCGAGCGCCGCCTCCGCGGCGGCCTGGTCGGCGCCGTCCAGTTCCACGTCGAACAGCTTGCCTTGGCGCACCGACGTGACGCCGGCGATGCCGAGCGACGCGAGTGCGCCCTCGATGGCCTTGCCCTGCGGATCGAGCACGCCGGATTTCAGCGTGACGGTAACTCTGGCCTTCATGCGGGGTCCCAGGTGACGATGCGGCTCTGTCTAGAGCCCGCACCCGGCCTTGTCATCCGGCCGAGCGCGGCTGCGACATGCTGCGTGGCCGAAAACGACGGCCTTACAGCGGGATGTTGTCGTGCTTCTTCCAGGGCGTCTCGACCTGCTTCTCGCGCAGCATGGCGAGGGCCCGGGCCACGCGACGGCGCGTCGAATGGGGCATGATCACCTCGTCGATATAGCCGCGCTCGGCCGCCACGAAGGGCGACAGAAAGCGGTCCTCGTATTCCTTGGTCTTGGCCGCAATGCCGTCCGCATCCATGCCCCGGAAGATAATCTCGACCGCGCCCTTGGCTCCCATCACGGCGATCTGGGCGGTCGGCCAGGCGTAGTTGACGTCGCCGCCGATGTGCTTCGAGGCCATGACGTCGTAGGCGCCGCCGAACGCCTTGCGGGTGATCACCGTGACGAGCGGCACGGTCGCTTCCGAGTAGGCGAACAGCAGCTTGGCGCCGTGCTTGATGAGGCCGCCATATTCCTGCGCCGTCCCGGGCAGGAAGCCGGGCACGTCCTCGAAGGTGACGATCGGGATGCTGAAGGCGTCGCAGAAGCGCACGAAGCGCGCGGCCTTGCGCGAGGCGTCGGCGTCCAGCACGCCCGCCAGAACCATGGGCTGATTGGCCACGAAGCCGACCGTGTGGCCCTCGATGCGGCCAAAGGCCGTGACGATGTTGCGGGCGAAATTCTCCTGGATCTCGAACATGTCGCCTTCGTCGGCGACCTTCGCGATCAGTTCCTTGATGTCGTAGGGCTTGTTCGGATTGTCGGGCACCAGCGTGTCGAGCGACGTGTCCGTGCGGTCCGGATCGTCGAACGAATCCCAGACGGGCGCGCCCTCCTGGTTGTTGGCCGGCAGGAAGTCGACAAGCCGCCGCACCTGGAGCAACGCCTCGACGTCGTTGTCATAGGCGCCGTCGGCGATGGAGGATTTGGTGGTGTGGACCTTGGCGCCGCCAAGCTCCTCGGCCGTGACCACCTCGTTGGTGACCGTCTTCACGACGTCGGGCCCGGTCACGAACATGTAGCTCGTGTCGCGGACCATGAAGATGAAGTCCGTCATGGCGGGCGAATAGACGTCGCCGCCCGCGCAGGGACCCATGATGACGGAGATCTGCGGGATCACCCCGGAGGCGATGACGTTGCGCTTGAACACGTCGCCATAGCCGCCCAGGGCCGCCACGCCTTCCTGGATGCGTGCGCCGCCGGCATCGAACAGGCCGATGATCGGGGCCCGCGCCTTAAGCGCCATGTCCTGGACTTTGGTGATCTTGCGGGCATGCGCTTCCGACAGCGAGCCTCCGAAGACCGTGAAATCCTTGGAGAAGACGAAGACCGTGCGGCCGTTGATGGTGCCCCAGCCGGTGACGACGCCGTCGCCCGGGATCTTGTGCTTTTCCATGCCGAAATCGGTGCAGCCGTGCTGCACGAACATGTCGAACTCCTCGAAGGAGCCGTGATCGAGCAGGAGTTCCAGCCGCTCGCGGGCGGTGAGCTTGCCCCGCTTGTGCTGCGCCTCGATGCGGCGCTCGCCGCCGCCGAGCCGCGCTTCGTCCCGGCGTTCCGCCAGGAGTTCCAGCATGTCCTTCATCAACCGTCCCCGTTCGTGGCCGGGCACTAGCACGCGGCTGCGGGTGGGACCAACGGGCTCCGTGCTGCGCGCGACCCGCGGCTAGTCCGCGACGTGCCGATAGAGCCGAGAGGCCGCCACGAACTCGGCCTCGCGCCTCTCGAGCCGCAGCGCCGCCTCGGCGTCCTGGCCCCAATGGCTCTCCTGGTAGCGCTCGTCCACATGTGCCGCCTCCCAGGCGGCCTGCGCCTCGAGCGCGCCCGCGACATGCATCAGCGGGATCAGGACGGAGCCGGTCAGCGTCGTCATCACGTGGAGGGCGGCCAGCCGGAACGGCGAGCTTTCCGCCTCGAGCCGCTCTCGCACGCGGGCGAGGGAGTCGTCGGGCTGCTGCACGAACATCACGCCCTGGCTCAGCACGAAGCGGGCGCCGAGGGCCTCTCGGGCCCAGCCGAGAACGGGCTCCCAGGCCGCGTCCTGCGCGGCCACCAGGGTGGCGGGCTCGCCGGCCCTGTAGGCAACGAGGTCCGATCCGGCATAGCGCGCGATGTCGGCGCGAACGGCCTCCATCTCGCGGGCCACGCCGTCGATCGCCGTGTTCGCGAGCCGCGTCAGCGGCATGGTGGCCGGGTCGATGGTGTCGCCCTGCCCGTTCCACTCCGCAGCCACGGCCTCGCCGAGCCCGAGGGTCGGAAGCAGCAATGGCGCCCGGCCGGGCGTGCGGGCCGGGCGGCCGTCGAGCGACAGGACGAAGCCGCCCTCCCCAGCCTCGGCGCGCGCCTCCCGGAAGAAGCGCTTGGGCAGACCGGCCTTGCCGGTGGAAACGGTTGGATCAGCCATGGGCCGCAGCCCCCGCCGGCTGCCGCAGCCCGATCAGGGGCGCGAGGTGTTCGACATCGTCGATCACGGTTTCGGCTCCGGCCTCCCACAGGGCGGGGACGGGGTGGTAGCCCCAGGACACGCCGATGGGCCGGATGCCGGCCGCCCTGGCCATCAGCATGTCGAAGGTGGTGTCGCCGATCATCACGGCGTCTGCGGGCCCGAGCCCCGTCTCGGCCAGGGCGGCGAGCAGCATGCCGGGATCGGGCTTCGAGGGTGAGTCGTCTGCCGTCTGAATGGTGGTGAACACCCGGTCCCAGCCGTGCCGGTCCACCAGGTGAGCAACGCCCTTGCGGGATTTGCCCGTGGCGATGCCGAGCAGGATGTCGGGCTCGGCCGCCAGCCGCCGGATCATCCCCTCGATGCCGGGAAACAGCGGCTCCTCGCAGGCCGGATCCGCCCGCAATCGCCCAAAAGCCTGCCGGTAGGCCTCGGCCAGCTCCTCCACCGGCCCGAGCGGCCCGACCAGCGCCGTGAAGGCCTCGCGCAGGGACAGGCCGACGATGGAGAGTGAGCGCTCCCGCGTCGGGGCAACGAGCCCACAGGCCGCGAAGGCCTCACGCTGGGCGGCGACGATCAGGGCCTGGCTGTCGACCAGCGTGCCGTCGACGTCGAAGATGACGAGTTGCAAGGGCGGGCTCAATGCGTGGCGGCGCCGGCGGCCGGGCCCCGGCCGCGCCGGAACAGCCGAAGGCCGTAGCCGAGGCGGCAGCGCTGCACGAAGTGGCGCCGCTCGGCCCCCCGAAGGCGCCGCTTCACGGCCTCCGCGTTGCAGCGCGCAAAGGTGCGCTGGCCGCGCGGCACCGCCTGGGCGGCGGGCGGCAGCGGCGTGCGCGTG
>NZ_JAQGKF010000150.1 GCF_028290205.1 Enterovirga sp.
CGTCGAGCGTCCCGGCTTCGATCGCGGCGCGAAGACGTGACATCAAGTCCTGGTAATAGCTGACGTTATTCCAGGTCAGCAGCATCATGCCCAGGATCTCTCCCGAGCGCACGAGGTGGTGCAGATAGGCCCGCGAATAGGTCGAGGAGGCGGGGCACGCGGAGGCCGGATCGAGCGGCCGCGGGTCCTCCGCGAAGCGGGCGTTGCGGAGATTGAGGCGGCCGTGCCGGGTATAGGCCATGCCGTGCCGGCCGGCCCGGGTGGGCATCACGCAATCGAACATGTCGACGCCGCGGAGCACGGAGGCGACCAGGTCGTCGGGTGTGCCGACGCCCATCAGATAGCGGGGCTTCGCCTCCGGCAGGTGCGGCACCACCGTTTCAAGGACCCGCAGCATGGTGGCCTGCGGCTCCCCGACGGCGAGCCCGCCGACCGCGTAGCCGCCGAGATCGAGCGCCACGAGCTCGCGCGCGCTCTCGATCCGGAGCACATCGCTTTCGCCGCCCTGCACGATCCCGAACAGCGCTCGGCCTGGCTGGCTGCCGAAGGCCCGAAGGCTGCGCTCCGCCCAGCGCAGGGAGAGGCGCATCGCCTTTTCGACCGCCGCCTCCGGCGCCGGCAGCCGGACGCATTCGTCGAGCTGCATCTGGATGTCGGCCCCGAGGAGGCCCTGGATCTCGATCGAGCGCTCGGGCGTGAGTTCGTGCGCCGAGCCGTCCACATGCGACCGGAAAGTTACGCCGTGTTCGTCGATCTTCCGCAGGCCCGACAGGGACATGACCTGGAAGCCGCCCGAATCGGTGAGGATCGGGTGCGGCCAGTTCATCATGGCGTGAAGGCCGCCGAGCCGGGCCACCCGCTCGGCCCCGGGCCTCAGCATCAGGTGGTAGGTGTTGCCGAGCACGATGTCGGCGCCGGTGGAGCGGACCTGCTCGGGCAGCATGGCCTTCACCGTGCCGGCCGTGCCGACCGGCATGAAAGCGGGCGTCCGGATCGTGCCGCGCGGGGTGCGGATCTCTCCGCGCCGCGCCGCGCCGTCGCGCGCCAGAACCTCGAATCCGAAGGGCGTGCTCACGCGGCCTCGCTGCGCTCGAGCAGGCAGGCGTCGCCATAGGAGTAGAAGCGGTAGCCGCTGTCGATCGCGGCCGCATAGGCCTGGCGCATCCGGTCGAGCCCGGCAAAGGCGGAAACGAGCATGAACAGGGTCGATCGCGGCAGGTGGAAGTTGGTCACGAGGAGGTCCACGGCCCGGAATCGGTAGCCCGGGGTGATGAAGATGCCGGTCTCGCCCGCAAAGGGCCGGACCAGCCCAGTCTCGTCGGCCGCGCTCTCGAGCAGCCGCAGCGAGGTGGTTCCGAGGGAGATGATGCGGCCTCCCCGGCTGCGGGCCGTGTTGAGGGCCTCGGCCGTGTCGGGGTCGATCTCGCCCCATTCGGGGTGCATGCGGTGCTCGGCGGTGTCCTCCGCCTTGACGGGCAGGAAGGTGCCAGCCCCGACATGGAGGGTCACGGCATGGCAGGAGACGCCCCGGGCCGAGAGCTGGTCCAGCAGATCGCGGGTCAGGTGCAGGCCGGCGGTCGGGGCCGCCACGGCGCCGGGCTCCCGCGCATAGACCGTCTGGTAATCCTGGAGGTCGCGCTCGTCCGCCGGCCGCAGGCCCGCGATATAGGGCGGCAGCGGCACCTCGCCGAGCGACAGCACGGCGTCGTCGAGCGCCGGTCCGTGCAGCGCGAAGCGCAGCGTGACCTCGCCCTCCTGGCCGCGCTCGGTCACCTCCGCGTCGAGGCTCGCCAGCAGGCAGGCCGTGCTTTCGCGCTCGTCGCCGAAGCGGATGCGATCGCCGACCGCGAGCCGCTTGGCCGGCCGGGCAAAGGCGAGCCACGTGTCGGGGCCGAGCCGGCGATGCAGCAGCACCTCGACCCGGGCCACCACCTCGCCCCGCACCCGGATGCCGCGCAGGCGGGCCGGGATGACACGGGTGTCATTGAGGACCAGCGCGTCGCCCGGGCGCAGCAGGTCCGGCAGGTCCGCCACCCGCCGGTGCGCAAAAGGCCCGGCGGGCGGCACGTGCAGCAGACGCGCCGCCCCCCGGGGTTCGGCCGGCCGAAGCGCGATCCTGTCCTCGGGAAGATCGAAATCGAACAGGTCGACGCGCATCCGGCCGCTACGGCTCGCGACTAGGCGGCGGCGTCGGCCGCGATGCGGGCCTTGACGATGCGGTCGGGGTCCCGGACCGGCTCGCCGCGCTTGAACTTGTCGACGTTCTCCATGCCGGACGTGACCTCGCCCCACACGGTGTACTGACGGTCCAGGAAGCTCGAATCGGCAAAGCAGATGAAGAACTGCGAATTGGCCGAGTTCGGGTTCGACGAGCGGGCCATCGAGCAGACGCCACGCTTGTGCGGAGCGGCGCTGAACTCCGCCGGCAGGTTCGGGTGCTTCGACCCGCCCGTCCCGGTGCCGGTCGGATCGCCGCCCTGGGCCATGAAGCCCTCGATGACGCGGTGGAACACCACGCCGTCGTAGAAGCCCTCGCGGACCAGCGTCTTGATGCGGTCGACATGGCCAGGCGCCAGGTCCGGCCGCAGCCGGATGGTCACCTCGCCCTGGGTGGTTTCGAAGATCAGCGTGTTCTCGGGATCGGACATCGTGTCAGGCTCCTCGTCCTGCTGGACGTTTGGGGAAGGCGTTCACCGGCCCGGTGCGCCGGTGCGGGTTCAGCCGGCGTCGGCCGCCAGCCGCATGCGGACGATCTTGTCCGGGTTCGACACGGTGCCGTTGTTCTGCTGCGTGCCCTTCTTGACCTTGTCGATCTGCTCCATGCCGGAGGTCACCTCGCCGACCACGGTGTACTGGCCGTTGAGGAAGGTCGATTCGGCAAGGCAGATGAAGAACTGCGAATTGGCCGAGTTCGGGTCCTGCGACCGGGCCATGCCGACGGTGCCGCGCCGGAACGGCGTCTGGGAGAACTCGGCCGGAATGTTCGGCAGGTCGGAGCCGCCGGTGCCGTTGCCGCGCGGATCCCCGGTCTGGGCCATGAAGCCCGGGATCACGCGGTGAAACAGGAGCCCGTCATAGAAGCCGCGCTTCACCAGCGCCTTGATCTGCGCCACGTGTTTGGGGGCGAGGTCCGGCCGCAGCCGGATGGTGACGCGCCCGTCCTTGGTCTCCAGATAGACCGTGTTGTCGCGGTCGCTCTGGCTCTGGGCGAGCACGGGGGTCGCGGCCACGAGGCCGGCGGCGCCCGCGAGCAGAGCCGCGCGGCGGGTGGGTTTCGAGCCTGTCATCCTCTGATCCTTTGAGCGAGGGATTGCGTGATCCTGGCGTCCTGGCGTCCTGGCCGCTCAGCGCGGCGGGCGCGGAAAGCGGGCGCGCAACCGTTCCGCCACCGCAGCCGGCACGAAAGCGGAGACGTCGCCCCCCATCTGGGCGATCTGCCGGACCAGCGTGGCCGTGATGGGGCGAACGGCCGGGGTCGGGGGCAGAAACACCGTCTGGATGTCGGGCGCCATGGTCTCGTTCATGCTCGACATCTGGATTTCGTAGTCGAAATCGGTGCCGTCGCGCAGGCCGCGGGCAATCAGGGTCGCTCCGGCCTGCCGGGCCGCGTCGACCGCGAGGCCTGAAAAGGTCACCACCTCCAGCCCGACGCCGTGATCCGCCGCGACTGGCCCCAGCACGTCGCGGATCATGGCGGCCCGCTCCTCGGTCGAGAAGAGGGGCGTCTTGCTGGAATGGATGCCGATGGCGACGACCACGCGCTCGGCCAGCGTGCAGGCGCGGCGCGCGACGTCGAGATGGCCGTTGGTGAGCGGATCGAAGGAGCCGCTGTAGAGGATGGCTGGGGCCCGGGCTGTCATGGGCCGGGCTTAAGGGAGCCCGGCCCGGGTATCAACGGCCCGCCGTCGCGATCGCCGCCCGCGGCCGCAACGGCGCCCCGTCAGGCCTCGGCCGGCAGGTCGCCCGATTCCGGCGGCGGCACGTCCTCGTCGCCCTCGCCGCCCTCGACATGCTCCACCGAGACGACGCGCTCGCCCTTGGCGGTCGAGAACAGCCGCACGCCCTTGGAGGCCCGGCTGGTGATCCGGATGCCGTCCACTGGGATGCGGATCAGTTGCCCGCCATCCGACACCAGCATGATCTGGTCCGACGTCTCCACCGGGAAGGCCCCCACGAGGTGGCCGATTTCGCCGAGCTTGGTCGGGTCGGTCGCCCGGATGCCCTTGCCGCCCCGGCCCGAGACCCGGAACTCGAAGGACGAGGAGCGCTTGCCGTAGCCGAACTCGCTCGCCGTCAGGATGAACTGCTCCACCCCGCCCATCTGGGCGTAGCGGTCGGGCGATACGAAGGCATCGCCCGTCGCGGCCTCCTCGGCCTCGGGCGTCGGCTCCTCCGGCTCGAGATCCTCGCCGGTGGCGGCCCGCCGGATCGCGCCGGACTGCTTGAGATAGGCCGCGCGTTCCAGCGGGGTCGCCTCGAAGTGGCGCAGGATGGTCATGGAAATGACCTTGTCCTCGCGCCCGAGCGAGATGCCCCGCACCCCGGTCGAATCCCGGCCCTTGAAAACGCGCACCTCGGGCACGGCGAAGCGGATGCACTGGCCGAGCGCCGTGGTGAGGAGCACGTCGTCCTCCTCGCGGCAGGTTGCGACGCCGACGATGTGATCGCCCTCGTCGAGCTTCATGGCGATCTTGCCGTTGCGGTTCACCTGCACGAAGTCGCTGAGCTTGTTGCGCCGCACGCCGCCGGAGGCGGTCGAGAACATCACGTCGAGCTTGTCCCAGGAGGTCTCGTCCTCGGGCAGCGGCATGATGGTCGTGATGCGCTCTCCAGTTTGGAGCGGCAGCATGTTGATCAACGCCTTGCCGCGGGCGTTCGGGGCTGCGAGCGGCAGCCGCCAGACCTTCTCCTTGTAGGCCTGGCCGCGGGACGAGAAGAACAGGATGGGGGTGTGGGTGTTGGCCACGAACAGGCGGGTGACGAAATCCTCCTCGCGGGTCTGCATGCCGGAGCGGCCTTTGCCGCCGCGGCGCTGAGCCCGGTAGGTCGAGAGCGGAACCCGCTTGATGTATCCGGCGTGAGAGACGGTTACGACCATGTCTTCACGCTGGATCAGATCTTCGTCGTCGACGTCGGAGGCCCAATCCAGGATCTCGGTCCGGCGCGGCGTGGCGAAGCTGTCGCGGGCGGCCGCCAGCTCGTCCTTGATGATCTGCATGATCCGGACGCGCGAACGCAGGATCTCGAGATAGCTTGAGATTTCGGTCGCAAGCCCTTGCAGCTCATCACCGACTTCGTCGCGGCCGAGGGCCGTGAGGCGGGCCAGGCGCAGCTCGAGGATGGCCCGGGCCTGGATCTCGGACAGCCGGTAGGTGCTGTCGGCCGCGATGCGGTGGCGCGGGTCGTCAACGAGCTCGATCAGGGGCGCAATATCGGCGGCCGGCCAGTCGCGCCCCATCAGCTGCTCGCGCGCCGTGTTCGGATCCGGCGCCGTCCGGATCAGGCGGATCACCTCGTCGATATTGGCCACTGCGATGGCGAGCCCGCACAGGACGTGGGCGCGGTCGCGGGCCTTGCCGAGCAGGAACTTGGTGCGCCGGCTGACGACCTCCTCCCGGAAATCCACAAAGGCCCGCACGAGGTCGCGCAGGTTCATGGTTTCGGGGCGGCCGCCGTTCAGGGCCACCATGTTGGCCCCGAAGCTCGTCTGCATCGGGGTGAAGCGGTAGAGCTGATTCAGCACCACGTCCGCCAGGGCGTCGCGCTTGATCTCGATGACGATCCGCATGCCGTCGCGGTCCGACTCGTCCCGCAGCGCCGCGATACCCTCGATGCGCTTTTCCCGCACCAGTTCGGCCATCTTCTCGATCAGGGTGACCTTGTTCACCTGATACGGGATCTCGGTGACGATGATGGCGTCGCGCTCGCGCACCTGCTCCACGTGGGTCTTGGCCCGCATCACGATGGAGCCACGCCCGGTCTGGTAGGCGGCCCGCACGCCGGCTCGGCCGAGGATGCTGCCCCCGGTCGGAAAGTCGGGGCCGGGCACGATCTCGATCAGCTCCTCGATCGAGATCGAGGGGTCGTCGATATACGCGATGCAGGCCTGGACGACCTCGCCGAGATTGTGCGGCGGGATGTTGGTGGCCATGCCGACCGCGATGCCGCCGGCCCCGTTGACCAAGAGGTTCGGGTACTTGGCCGGCAGCACGACCGGCTCCTGCTCGCGCCCGTCGTAATTCGCCTGGAAGTTGACGGTGTTCTTGTCGAGATCGTCGAGCAGCGGCATCACGGCCCGGTCGAGCCGGACCTCGGTGTAGCGTTCGGCCGCGGGCGGGTCGCCGTCGACGGAGCCGAAATTGCCCTGCCCGTCGATCAGCGGCAGCCGCATCGAGAAGGGCTGCGCCATCCGGACCAGCGCGTCGTAGATCGCGAGGTTGCCGTGCGGATGGTACTTACCCATCGTGTCGCCGGTGACGCGGGCGGATTTGTTGTAGGGCCGGTCCGGCGTGTAATTGTTCTCGTGCATCGAGAACAGGATGCGGCGGTGCACCGGCTTCAGCCCGTCCCGCGCGTCCGGCAGGGCCCGGCTCACGATGACGCTCATCGCGTAATCGAGATAGGACCGCTTCATCTCGTCGGTGATCGAGACGGGCCGGATGTCGGATTCCGGGGGGCGCTCGCCGCCGGGCGGGGTCTTGTTGTCAGCCAAAATCCGTCACTCGCGCTGTTCGGTCCGGTCTAGCCGATTCAGGGGGCGGCGACCAACCCGTCGCGAACGGGCGCCGTCGGCCGGCACGCGCCCACAATCCCAGTGCAGGAAACGGCTTAGCGGGTCGATGCTGATGTGGTGATGGAAGGCGGCCGGCGCAATCGTACCGGCGTCCACATGTTTACGCGTCGCGGAGGTTCCGGAGCAGGCTCACCATCAGCTCGGCCCGGACCACGAGGCTCGACACGAGCGCGTGCTCCTGCAGCGTGTGGGCGCCGTCCCCGTCGACGCCGAGCCCATCCAGGGTCGGCGTGCCGAGCGCGGCGGTGAAATTGCCGTCCGAGCCGCCCCCGGTCCGGGCGGCCTCGCCGAGGTCGAGCCCGAGTTCGGCCGCCAGCGCCCGGGCCTGGCCAAAGAGGGCCGCGATGCCGGGGCTCCTCTCATAGGGCGGCCGGTTCATGCCACCCCTCACCCGGACCGCCACGTCCGGCCCATGCGGCTGCAGACCGAGCAGCCGCCGTTCGAACTCCTGCCCGTCCGCTTCGCTCACCACCCGCAGGTCGACCGTGAAGCGGCAATGCTGCGGGATGACGTTCTCGGCCGTGCCGCCCGAGATCCGGCCGACCGACGTCGTGACCCCGCGCCCGTAATCGGTCAGCCGTTCGATGGCGGTGATCTGAAGCGCGGCCTCGCGAATGGCGGAGCGGCCGTCGGGGTGGCGCGAGCCGGAATGGGCGGGCCGCCCCTCGATCTCGACCTCGAAGCGGCCGACGCCCTTGCGGGCGGTGACGACGCGGCCGCCGTCCCGGGCCGGCTCGGTGACCAGCACGGCCGCGGCCTGCCGGCCCAGATCCTCGATCAGGCGGCGCGTGGTCGGCGAGCCGATCTCCTCGTCGGAGGTGAACAGGAACGTCACGGGGCGGCGCGCCGAGCCCTCGCGGGCCACGCGCAAAAAGGCCTGGAAGGCCAGATAGGCGCCCCCCTTCATGTCGTAGACGCCCGGGCCATAGAGCCGGTCGCCCTCCTGCCGGATCGGCAGGTCCCGGGCGAGCGTCCCGACGGGATGGACGGTATCGAGATGCGACAGGACCAGGATCCCGGGATCACCGGATCCTGGGCCGGCCCGCAGGATGAGGCTGTCGCCCAGCCCGTCGCGGCCCGGCACGCGCTCCCCCGCAACGGGCGCGGTCGCCGCTTCGGCCTCCACCAGGTCCATGGCCCGGTTCACGCCCGCGGCATCGTGGGTCGGCGACTCGACCGCCACCCAGCCCGAAATGCCGCGGACCAGATCGCCCTGCTCAAAGCTCGACGGCATGACGTCCCCTCAACCGGCGTAGCTGCCCCTAGAACGGGATGTCGTCGTCAAGGTCCTTGCCGTAGCTGCCGCGGCTTTCGTTTGCCATGGCGGGCTTGCGCTCCATCGGGCCGGAACGGCCGAAATCGCCGCCGCCCCGGCTTACCTGACCGCCGCCCTCGTCACCGCCCCCGAAATCGGACCCGCCGCCGGCGCGCCCGTCGAGCAGCGTCAGGTCGCCGCGGAAGCGCGAGAGGACCACTTCGGTCGTGTATTTCTCCTGGCCGGACTGGTCCTGCCATTTCCGGGTCTGGAGCTGGCCCTCGACATACACCTTGGAGCCCTTGCGCAGGTACTGCTCGGCGATCCGGCACAGGTTCTCGTTGAAGATCACCACGGAGTGCCACTCCGTCTTTTCCTTGCGTTCCCCGCTGGACTTGTCCTTCCAGCTCTCGGACGTCGCGATCCGCAGGCTCACGACGGGGTCGCCCGAGCCGAGGCGGCGGGTCTCCGGGTCACGCCCGAGATTGCCGACCAGGATCACCTTGTTCACGCTTCCGGCCATCACACGCACTCCATGGGCGGCCTTCCGCCGCCCACCTTTGGCTTTCACCTTGGCGAGGCGGAAGCTGGACGGCAAGGCCGCGCCGCTCGCCGTCCTCAGCTCGTCGTGTTCTATGTTTGTTCCCGTCGCGACACAAGCCCCCCGGCGGCCCACCGCCGCAGCCCGGAACTCGAGTTGATCGCGCCGTGTTCTTGCTCCGACACAGCATAGATCCAGATGCGGATCGCCGCGAGAGGAGATCACGAATGCCGTCGACGATTCTCTGCTTCGCGCTCGGCGCGATCGCCCCCATGATCAGTGTGGGTTGGCTGATCATGTACCACTAGGGCCGGCTGCAACGACTTCTGCGGCGGCCGCGGCCTCTCAATCCGGCTGCGGGACCGGCGCCTCGACCGTGCAGATGACGCCGGTGGGCGCGAAGACCATCTCCACCTCGCCCTCGAGGTCCTGGGCCAAGTTACGCTCGATCAGACGCGAACCGAACCCCCGGCGCTCCGGCGCGGAGACCGGCGGGCCACCTCTTTCGATCCAGGCGAGCCGGAAGGGGCGTTCGGGGGAACGGTTGCGGTCCACGCTCCAGGTGACCGAGACCCGGCCGGAGGAGGTGGAGAGGGCCCCGTACTTGACCGCGTTGGTGGCGAGCTCCTGCAAGGCCATGGCGACGGCGAGCGCGGCCCGGGGCGCGAGCCGCAGGCTCTCTCCCTTGATCTCGAACCGCTCGCCGGCATCGCCCCGATAGGGTTCGGCCGCCTGCTCGACGATGTCCCTCAGGTCGGCCCCCTCCCAGCTCTCGCGGGTGAGCACGTCGTGCGCGCGGGACAGAGCCATCAAGCGGGATTCGAAGGCGCGCCGGGCCTCCGCCGCATTCGCATCGCGGCGCAGACTCTGGGCCGCGATCGATTGCACCGTGGCCAGCGTGTTCTTCACGCGGTGGTTCAGCTCGTTGATCAAAAGGCGTTGCTGCAGCTCGCTTCTCTTACGTTCCGTGATGTCCCGATGCGCGCCGACCAGCCGGATGGCCCGCCCGGTCTCGTCACGCTGGATCTCGGCCGAAGCCGCGATCCAGCGGGTCTCTCCATCGTCCGGCCGGATGATCCGGTATTCCGCCGAATAGAGGAGGTCGTCGCCGGCCAGGGAGTCGCAAAAATGGCGGTGGGCGAGGTCACGGTCCTCCGGGTGGATACGGGCTACCCAGGCCTCGTGGCTCTCGTAGGCGGCGTCCGGGGGCAGGCCGTGCAGGCGCAGATATTCGGGCGACCGAATGTTGCGGAACCCGTCCCGCAGCTCGACCTGGAGCCCGCCGATCCCGGCGATGCGCTGAACGTGGGCCAGTTCGGCCTCGCGCTGCCGCAGGGCCTGCTCGTCGGCGCGGCGGTCGGTCACATCCCGGAACGACACGCCGATTCCGTCAGGAACGGGGAACACGCGCCCTTCGAGCCAGCGGCCGGGCCGGCTCGGCGACTCGATGAACAGGTCGAGCGGCGTCCCGGCCATGGCCTGCCGGAACTGAGCCTCGAGCCCGGCCACCCGGCCGACCGGGATCACGTCCCACAGGACACGGCCGAGGACCTCCGCGCGCGACCAGCCGAAGAACGCCTCGGCGCCCCGGTTGAACATGGTCAGGCGCCAGGCGCGGTCCGTCGCGTAGAAGCTGTCGTCGATTCCGTCGAGAATCGCGGCAAGCCGATCTTCCGTCTCGCTCATTCCGGAAGTGGAGCTGTCGCGATCGCGGCTGCCCCCTTTAGACCAGCATGGCGAGCGGGTTTTCGACCAGCTGCTTGAAGCCGGCGATCACCTCCGCCCCGAGGGCCCCGTCGATCGCCCGGTGATCGCAGGAGAGCGTGGCCGACATCACGGTCGCGACGGTGGGCTGGCCGCCCTTGGCCACCACGCGCTTCTCGCCCGCCCCCACCGCCAGGATGCTGGAATGGGGCGGGTTGATGATGGCCGTGAACTGCTTGATGCCGAACATGCCGAGGTTGGACAGGGCGGTCGAGCCGCCCTGGTACTCGTCCGGCTTCAGCTTCCTGGCCTTCGCCCGGGCGCCAAAATCCTTCATGGCGTTGGAGATGGCCGAGAGGCTCATGGTGTCGGCCTTGCGGACGATGGGCGTGATCAGCCCGTCGGGGATGGCGACGGCAACGCCGATATCCACGTGCTTGTGCCGCAGCATGGCGCCCTCGGTCCAGGACACGTTGGCGGCCGGCACCCTGATCAGGGCGAGCGCATGCGCCTTGATCATGAAGTCGTTGACCGAGAGCTTGTAGGCGGGCTTGCCGTCCCGGTCCTTGGGCGCACTCGCGTTCAGCTGCTCGCGCAGCGCGAGCAGGTTGTCGAGGTCGCAATCCACGGTGAGGTAAAAATGCGGGGTCGACTGCATCGAGGCCGCAAGGCGGCGCGCGATCGTCTTCCGCATCGTGTCGTGCGGAACCTCCTCGTAGGAGCCCGGCTGGAAGAACTTCTTGATCGTCTCGTCGGACATCGCCGGAGCTGCCCCCGGCCCGGCCGCCGGGGCGGCAGCGCTCGGTGTCGGGGCTGCAGCCGCCTCTGGCTTGGCGGGAGCCGCCTTGGCGCCGCCCGCCATGGCGGCCTGCACGTCCGCCTGGACGATGCGGCCATGCGGGCCGGAGCCCTGCACCTGAGCGAGGTCGAGGCCGCCGTCCTTGGCGATGCGCCGCGCCAGGGGCGAGGCGAACACGCGGCCGCCCTCCCCGGCAGCGCCGTTCGGCTTCCCGGCGGCGGGCTTCCCGGCGGCGGGCTGCCCGGCCGGTGCGACGCCCTTGGGAGCCTGGTCCACGCGGGCATAGCCCTTCTGGGCGTCATGATCGGGGGTTGCAGCCGGAGCCGGAGCGGCGGGCTTGGCCGCGGGGGCCGGGGTCCCGACGCTGGTCGGGTCCTCGCCTTCGGCCGCGATCACGCCGATGACCTGGTTCACCGGCACGTCGGCCGTGCCCTCGGGCACCGTGATCTTGGCCAGGACGCCCTCGTCCACCGCCTCGACCTCCATGGTCGCCTTGTCGGTCTCGATCTCGGCGATGATGTCGCCCGACTTGATGAGGTCACCCTCTTTTTTCAGCCACTTGGCCAGGTTGCCCTTCTCCATGGTGGGAGAGAGCGCGGGCATGAGGATGTTGGTCGGCATGGGTCAGGCCTCGGGCGCGGGCGGCATAGCGATGGGAATCAGAGCGCTCGGCGGGATGGCGGCGGCAATCATGGTGAGCGGCCTCCTGCCGGCGCGCGCGGTGCCGCCGGCCCGGAAGCCACGTTCGGCTCGGGCGCCGTGTAGGCGATGGCCAGCGGCATCCAGTAGCCGCGTCGGCGCGAAAGGCGCGCCTCCACGGTCTCGCCGGCATAGTCCACGGGGTCGGGCTCCCGGTCGTCGAATTCCGGCACGCCGAGCCCGCCGACATTGACGACCCCGATCGGCGCCTCGTCGCCCTGCACGGCAGCCACGTAGCTGCCGCAGGCGGCGCACAGGAGGTAGTCGGCGGTGCGGAGGCCGAAGCGGTAGCGAATCAACGCATCCGGGCCCTGCGCCCGCACGGTCGCGAGGCCGTCGGGATCGGAAATGGTGCGGGCACCGCGGCGGCCGCAAAAGCCACATTGGCAGGCCCGCAGCCGCAACGCGCTCGGAGCCTTGGACAGCCGGAGATCGACCTGAATCGCCCCGCAATGGCAGGAGCCGGCGGGAAGAAGTTCGTGCAACACGGACCTCAACCCTTCAGCCGTCCGGCCGCACGGCCCCCGTCGCGCCCGACCGGAGAAAGCTCGTCCCGGGTCACGGCCCGCATGCCTACCGGTAGCAGACGGCCTTGGCCGCCCGCACGACCTCGCCGACATTCGGCAGCGCCAGCTTCTCGAGATTGGCCGCATACGGCATGGGCACGTCCTTGCCGGTGACCCGCGCCACAGGCGCGTCGAGATAGTCGAACGCCTGCTCCATGATCTTCATGCCGATCTCGGCCGTGACGCCCGATTGCGGGAAGCCTTCCTCGACGGCGACGCAGCGGTTGGTCTTCTTCACCGATTCGATCACGGTCGCGATATCCATCGGCCGAATGGTGCGCAGGTCGATCACCTCGGCCTCGATGCCCTCCTTGGCGAGCTCCTCGGCCGCCTTCAGGGCGTAGGTCATGCCGATGCCGAAGGACACGATGGTGACGTCGGTGCCGGCCCGGTGCACGCGGGCCTTGCCGATCGGCAGCACGAAATCGTCGAGCTTCGGCACGGGCATCGACTGGCCGTACAGAATCTCGTTCTCAAGGAAGATGATCGGGTTCGGGTCGCGGATCGCCGCCTTGAGAAGACCCTTGGCGTCGGCCGCCGTGTAGGGAACGACAACTTTCAGCCCGGGCACGTTGGAGTACCAGGCGGCGTAGTCGTGCGAATGCTGCGCGCCGACCCGCGCCGCGGCGCCGTTCGGCCCCCGGAACACGATGGGGCAGCCCATCTGGCCGCCCGACATGTAGAGCGTCGTGGCGGCCGAGTTGATGATCTGGTCGATCGCCTGCATGGCGAAGTTGAAGGTCATGAACTCGACGATCGGCCGCAGACCGGCGAGCGCCGCCCCGACGCCGAGACCGGCGAAGCCGTGCTCGGTGATCGGCGTGTCGATCACGCGCTTCGGGCCGAATTCCTGCAGGAGACCCTGGGTCACCTTGTAGGCGCCCTGGTACTCGGCGACCTCCTCGCCCATCACGAACACGTCGGGGGAGCGGCGCATCTCCTCGGCCATTGCGTCGCGCAGCGCTTCGCGAACCGTCATCTGCACCATCTCGGTGCCCTCGGGCACCTCGGGCGCCGCGACCTGCTGCGGCTGCGGCGGGGTTGCCACCGCTGACGGCGCCTTGGGCGCAGCCGGAACGGTGCCGGGCGCCGCCGGAGGCTGCGATTCCCGGGCCTTCATCTCGGCCGCGGGCTGCTCGGCGGCGTTCGCCGCCTGAGCCTCGGTCTGGGCGGGTCCGGCCTGTCCGGGGCCGTTCGGCTTCGGGGCGGCTGCGGCCGAGACGTCCTCGCCCTCCGCGGCGATCACGCCGATCGGCGTGTTCACGGCGACGTTGTCGGTGCCATCGCCGATCAGGATCTTGGCCAGGATGCCCTCATCCACGGCCTCGACCTCCATGGTGGCCTTGTCGGTCTCGATCTCGGCCAGGATGTCGCCCGATTTGATCGGGTCCCCCTCCTTCTTCAGCCACTTGGCGAGCTTGCCCTGCTCCATGGTGGGCGAGAGGGCGGGCATCAGGATGTCGGTCGGCATCGAACGCTCGTGTCAGGATCAGAGGGCGACGAGGTCAGGCTCGCGCATCAAGCAGCACGTCGGTCCACAGCTCCGCGACATCGGGCTCGGGATCGT
>NZ_JAQGKF010000165.1 GCF_028290205.1 Enterovirga sp.
GCTTCTGCCCCGCTTGGACCGCGGCGCCGTGTCGCCGGGGCCGTGCACGGCCGAGCTGCCCGCTGAGGCGTTGCCTCGGACCAGCAAGGACATGTCTATGGATCAGCATCCTGCCCTTTCGCCGGGCCGCACGGCCATTGTGACGGGCGCCGCGAGCGGCATCGGCCGCGCCGCCGCCCACCGCTTCGCCGAACTCGGCCTTTCTGTGTGGCTGTCCGACCTTCCGGGCCCCGCCCTCGACGAGGCCGTGGCCGCCATCAAGGCAGGCGGCGGCCAGGCCGTGGCGGCCCCGGTGGACGTGTCGCAGCCCGGCGAGATGGAGCGGCTGGCCCGTGAGGTGGCCGAGCGCTCGGGTGACATCGCGGTCCTGATGAACAATGCCGGGATCGGTCTCGACGGCAGCTTCGCGAGCCCGCTCGAGACCTGGCACCGCATCATCGACGTCAATCTCTGGGGCGTGATCCACGGCGTCAAAGCCTTCCTGCCCGCCATGCTGGCCGCGAACCGGCCGGCCCTGATCGTCAACACGGGCTCGAAACAGGGGATCACGACCCCGCCCGGCAACACGCCCTACAACGTGTCAAAGGCTGCCCTGAAGGTGTTCACCGAGGCGCTGGCGCATGATCTGCGCGGGCGCGACGGGTGCCGGGTCACGGCGCACCTGCTCATCCCGGGCTATGTCTTCACGGGCATGACCCGCGCTCCCGGCGCCACCGACAAGCCGGCGGCCGCCTGGACCCCCGAGCAGACGGTCGGCTTCATGCTCGACTCGGCGGCACGGGGGGATTTCTACATCCTGTGTCCGGACAACGACGTCGATCGGCCCACGGACGAGAAGCGCATCCTGTGGTCGACCGGGGACATCGTCGAGAACCGGCCGGCCCTGTCGCGCTGGCACCCGGACTACAAGGACGCCTTCGCGACCTATATGCAGGGGTGATCCGGAGAGCGCTCCCCTGTCCATCGTCAAGATCTGCGGCCTCTCCACGCCCGAGACGCTCGAGGCTGCGCTGGCGGCCGGGGCCGACATGGTCGGCTTCGTCCGCTTCGCGCCCTCGCCGCGGCACGTCGAACTCGCGCCCGGTCGGGAGCTGTCGGCGATGGCGCGCGGGCGCGCCCGGCGCGTGCTTCTGGCCGTGGACCCGACGGACCAGGAACTCGAGGCCGCGCTCGAGGCGCTCGACCCGGATCTGATCCAACTGCACGGCGCCGAGACGCCGGATCGGGTGCGGGCGATCGGCCACGTGGCGGGCCGCCCCGTGGTCAAGGCGATCGGGGTCGCCGAGGCGGCCGATCTCGACCGAATCGCGATCTATCGCGGCCTCGTCGACGGCGTGCTGCTCGATGCCAAGCCACCCCGGCAGGCGACCCGGCCCGGCGGCCACGGCGCGACCTTCGACTGGCGCATCCTGGACGGATACGGCTCCGCCCCGGCGCTTGACCCCGGGCCCTGGACCATGCTGTCCGGCGGGCTCACGGCGACCAATGTCGCCGAGGCGATCGCCGTGACGCGGCTCGATGCCGTCGACGTCTCGTCGGGGGTGGAGACCCGCCCGGGCGAGAAGGACGCCGCCCTAATCACCGCCTTCGTCGAGGCGGCGCGGGCGGCGTTCGCACTCGCCCCAGCATCCAGGAGAGACGCGTGAACGCGCCGCACACACCGAATTCCTACCGGACCGGGCCCGACGAGCAGGGCATGTTCGGCATCTTCGGGGGCCGTTTCGTGGCCGAGACCCTGATGCCCAACATCCTGGCACTCGAGGCGGAATACGAGAAGGCCAAGGCGGACCCGGCCTTCAAGGCCGAGATGGACAGCTACCTGACGCATTACGTCGGCCGTCCCTCGCCGCTCTATTACGCCGAGCGGCTGACGGAGCATCTCGGCGGCGCCAAGATCTACCTGAAGCGGGACGAGCTGAACCACACCGGCTCGCACAAGGTGAACAACGTCACGGGCCAGATCCTGCTGGCCCGGCGCATGGGCAAGAAGCGCATTATCGCCGAGACCGGGGCCGGGCAGCACGGCGTCGCGACCGCCACGCTCTGCGCCCGGTTCGGGCTCGAATGCGTCGTCTACATGGGCGCGGTCGATATCGAGCGGCAGATGCCGAACGTGTTCCGCATGCGGATGCTGGGCGCCGAGGTGGTGCCGGTGCAGTCCGGCACCCGCACGCTCAAGGACGCCATGAACGAGGCGCTGCGCGACTGGGTCACCCATGTCGACACCACGTTCTACTGCATCGGCACGGTGGCGGGGCCGCACCCCTATCCGGCCATGGTGCGGGACTTCCAGTCCGTGATCGGGCGTGAGGTCCGCGAGCAGATGATGGCGGCCGAGGGCCGGCTGCCGGATTCGCTGGTGGCCTGCATCGGCGGGGGGTCCAACGCCATGGGGCTGTTCCACCCGTTCCTGGACGACCGGCAGGTCGCGATCTACGGCGTCGAGGCGGCCGGGCACGGCATCGCCGGCGGGCTGCACGCGGCTTCGCTGACCGGGGGGCGCCCGGGCGTGCTGCACGGCAACCGCACCTACCTGCTCATGAACGATGACGGGCAGATCACCGACGCCCATTCGATCTCGGCCGGGCTCGACTATCCGGGCATCGGGCCCGAACATGCCTGGCTCCACGAGACCGGCAGGGCCACCTACCTGTCGGCCACCGACGACGAGGCGCTCGAGGCCTTCCAGCTCCTGTCCCGGCTCGAGGGCATCATTCCGGCGCTCGAGACCGCGCATGCGCTGGCCCGGGTGGCGGACCTCGCCCCGAAGCTGCCGGCCGAGCACCTGATGGTGGTCAACGTGTCGGGCCGGGGCGACAAGGATATTCCGCAGGTCGCCGAGATCCTGGCGGCGCGGGCGGCCCGTCCAGGCTGAGGGCCGTCCCTCGAGGCCGACCGGCTAGGCCGACGGGACGGGGCCGCGCTCGCGGCCCGCCGGTTGGGGAGCGGGTGCGCCCCTCGGGTGCGGCAGCTATTCGGGCGCGGCCCGCCGAGGCTTGCTGTCGCTGCCCACCGCTTCGGTCGCGCAGATGGCGAGAAACAGGCCCAGGACGCCGCCCATCAGCAGGGCTTCGGCCAGCAACTCAGGCACGTCTGTCCGGAGCCAGAGCGCAAGCGGCAGCACGAGCGGGCCGCCGATGAGCAGGGTCCAGACAAACATGGGCACAATCGGTCGATAGGGCAGACGCACGCAGAACGACAAGCTGGCGGATTGGTTCCGGCCGGTTCTCGATTTTTTTGGTGAATCAGCCGCCGGTCAGATGCTGCCCACGGTCTTGAGCCGGACCCGCGGGTGGATTTCCGCCTGGCCCAGCACCGGTGTCTCGCGCCGGAAGCGCTCCACGATCGACCGCACATAGGGCCGCGAGGCGGTGGACGTGACCAGCACCGGCATTTCGCCGGCTCGGGCGGCGTCCTCGAACCGGTCCCGCACCGCGGTCACGAAATCGGTCAGCCGCGAGGGCTGCATCGCCAGGTGGCGCTCGTCGCCCTGGCCGACGATGGAATCCAGAAAGGCCGATTCCCAGGCCGGCGACAGCGTCACGATGGCGAGGTGGCCGTCGGCTGCCGCGTATTGGGCGCAGATCTGGCGGGCCAACCGCATGCGGACGTGCTCGGCGATGTCGCGGGGATTCTTCAAGGCCGCCACCACGTCGGCGACCCCTTCCAGGATGGTGCCGAGATCGCGGATCGACACCCGCTCGCCCAGCAGGAGCTGCAGCACGCGCTGGATGCCGGTGGTGGAAATCTGTGACGGCACGATCTCGCGCACGAGGTCGGCATGCTCCTTGGGCAGTTCGCGCAGCAGCTTCTGCACTTCGACATGGGACAGGAGCTCGGCCGTGTGGCCCTTGATGATCTCGGTCAGGTGCGTCGACAGCACGGTCGCGGCATCCACCACCGTGTAGCCCCGCACGGCCGCCTCGTCGGCCAGCGCGCCGTCGATCCAGGTCGCCGGCAGGCCGAAGGTCGGCTCCAGCGTGTGCTGGCCCGGCAGCTGCACCTGCCCGCCCATCGGGTCCATGGCCATGGACAGGCCGGGATAGATGCGGCCCTGCCCGGCTTCGACCTCCTTGACCCGGATCACGTAGCTGTTCGCGTCCAGGGTGACGTTGTCCAGGATGCGGACGGACGGCATCACGAAGCCGAGCTCGCCGGCGAGCTGACGCCGTAGCGCCTTGATCTGGTCGGTGAGCCGGTCCTCGCCCCCGCCATTCACCATGGGCAGGAGGCCGTAGCCGATCTCGATCTTCAGGTCGTCGATCTTGAGCACCTCGGCGATCGGCTCCTCGGCCTGGGCGGCCGCCGCGGCGGCGCTGCCAGCGGCGGCGGC
>NZ_JAQGKF010000151.1 GCF_028290205.1 Enterovirga sp.
GCCGCGGCGTCCCGCTCGGCCCGCCGGGCCGCAGCCTCGTCGAGCGCCCGGCGGGCCGCCGGCGTCAGCTCGCGATCGTCGCGGCTCCCCTCTTCGGGAGCGGGCGGCGTTCCTACATGAGACGCAACGGGATCCTTCATTCAGGTGAGCTGGAGCGCGCGATGAACTTCGTCAAGACTGGCATGCTCCTGGCCGCCTTGACGGCCCTGTTCGGAGCGGTCGGCTACGCGCTGGGCGGCGGCACCGGCATGGTCGTGGCGCTCGGCATCGCGGCGGCGACCAACCTCTTCGCCTATTGGAATTCCGACCGCCTGGCGCTGTCCGCCCACGGCGCGCAGGAGGTCGACGACCGCACGGCGCCCGAGCTGGTCGCCATGGTGAGGGCGCTGGCCGCCCGGGCGGGACTGCCCATGCCGCGCGTCTATGTGATGGAAACCGAGCAGCCGAACGCCTTTGCGACGGGCCGCAATCCGCAAAACTCCGCCGTGGCCGTGTCGGCCGGGCTGCTCCGGCTGCTGGACCGCGAGGAGATTGCGGGTGTAGTGGCCCATGAGCTCGCCCATATTCGCAACCGTGACACGCTGCTGATGACCGTATCGGCCACCATCGCCGGGGCGGTCTCCACCGCCGCCCAGTTCGGATTTTTGTTCGGCGGCCGCAGTGACGGCCGCTCGCACCCGCTGCTCGGCCTCGCGACGGCGCTGCTGGCGCCAGTCGCGGCCGCCATCATCCAGTTCGCGATCAGCCGCTCGCGGGAATACGTCGCCGACCGCGACGGAGCGCTGATCGCCGGCAGCCCGCACGGGCTCGCCTCCGCGCTCGCCAGCATGGAGCGGGCAGCCACCGGCATCGTCAACGTGCCGGCCGAGCAGCACCCCGCCACGGCCCCGCTGTTCATCGTCAACCCGCTCCGGGGTGGTGCCATCGACAGCCTGTTCTCGACACACCCGGCCACCGCCAACCGGATCGCCGCGCTGCAGCAGCTCGCGGCCGAGATGGCCGGCGGCGCAGCCTGGCGACCCGCCGGAGCCGCGCCGCCCCACGGAAGCCTGCCGCGCTCGGGTCCGTGGTCCCGATGAAGGCGCGTCGGCCCCGGCCCCACCCCACTGCGACCCCTCCGGCCGGTCCGGCCGGCCTCGCCGCCCGGCGGGAAGCCGCCAAGCTGGTGGCCGCCATCCTGACGCGCCACGCCACGCTGGACGACGTCGCGGCCACGGCCTTGCGGGGCGACGACCACGCCCTGAGCCGGGCCATCGCGGTCACGACCTTTCGGCGCCTGGGCACCATCCGGACGGCGCTGGAAGCGCGGCTCGCCAAGGGCCTGCCGACCGATGCCGACCTCGCCTCCGTGCTGGCCACCGGCGCGGCCCAGATCCTGTTTCTCGACGTGCCAGACCACGCCGCCGTCGACCTCTCGGTCAGGCTCGTCCAGGGCCATCCCCGGACGCAGCACCTCTCCGGGCTCGTCAACGCGGTGCTGCGACGCGTGGCCCGGGAGCGCGACGAGATCCTGGCCGCGGCGCCGCCGCTGGTCGACGTGCCGGGCTGGCTCGCGGAGCGCTGGGAGGCGAGCTACGGGCCGGATCGGCTGCTGGCCATCGCGGCCGCGCACCGGGCTGGCGCGGCCCTCGATCTGACCTGCCGCGAGAACCCGGCCGAATGGGCCGAGCACGTGGGCGGACGCGTGCTGCCGAGCGGCAGCGTCCGGGTGGCTGACCGCCGCCCGGTGCACGAGCTGCCCGGCTTCCGGGACGGCGCCTGGTGGGTCCAGGACGCGGCCGCGGCTCTGCCCGCCCGCCTCATCGCGGCCCAGCCCGGCGAGCGCGTGCTCGACCTCTGCGCGGCTCCCGGCGGCAAGACCGCCCAGCTGGCCGCGGCCGGGGCCCGCGTCACGGCGCTGGACCGCTCGGCGCCGCGGCTCGAGCGGGTGCGGGACAACCTGATCCGGCTTCGCCTCGCGGCCGAGATCGTCTGCGCGGATGCGCTCGCCTACCGGGCCGAGCCGTTCGACGCGGTGCTGCTCGATGCGCCCTGCACGGCGACCGGAACCGCCCGGCGCCATCCGGACGTGCTGTGGAGCAAGTCGCCCACCGACCTGCGGGGGCTGACGGAGCTGCAGCGCCGCCTCCTCGATCATGCCGCCGAACTGGTGCGGCCGGGCGGGCGGCTCGTCTACTGCGTGTGCTCGCTCGAGCCCGAGGAGGGCGAGCGGCAGGTCCAGAGCTTTCTTGCCCGGCATCCCGCCTGGGAGCGGCAACCCTGGACCGCGGCCGACCTCGGCATCGACGAGGCTTTCGTGACCTCCGACGGCGACCTCAGGACGGCGCCGGATCTGTGGCCGGCCGATCCGGCGAGCCCCGAACAGCGCGGCGGGCTGGACGGCTTCTTCGCCGCGCTGCTGCGGCGGCGCAAGGACAAGGCTGGCGCCGCGCCGCGCCAAGGCTAAGAATGGGTTAAGGCCGCTGAGTCAGATAGAGGAAGCGTGGGGGGGCGTCTTCCGTCCTGGCGCGGGATGGCGAGGAGGGAGAGTGGCGAGCGCGCCCGATCGCTGGCCCGTGTTGCGGGCAGCCGTCCGTCAAGCGGCTCTGGAGCTCGCCGCCTTCGGACGGCGGCTCCTGCGCCTGCCCGGTCGCGTGCGCATGCCTGTCCGCATCCTGTTCGCGCCCCGCGACCTGCGCGTGGCCGATCCCGGGGCCGCACAGGACATGGCCGCCGGAATTTACGTGTTCGGCGACCGCACCATGCGGATCGGCGCCACCTCGCCCTTCGCGGTCCAGCCGCCTTCCGCCGAATGGGCGGAGGAGCTCTACGGCTTCGGCTGGCTGCGCCATCTGCGGCTTTCCGAGACGGGCGAGGCGCAGGACCTCGCCCGCCGCCTGGTCGGCGAGGCGCTTGGGCCGCTCCGGCGCAACCTGGACCGTTTCCCGGCCCGCGAGCCCCGGGTCGCAGCGCGCCGCGTCGCGTCGCTCCTGGCCCATTCGCCGCTGCTCCTGTCGGGGGCCAGCCCGGCGCTCTACCGCCGCTACCTGATGGCGCTCGGCCGCGACGCGGCCCGGCTCGACCGCAGCATGCGGGACGCGCCGGTGCCGGCCGACCGGCTCTCGGCCGCCATCGGCCTGTGCCTGGCCAGCCTCTGCTGTGAGGGGCTCGAGCGCAGGCTGTCGCGCGTGACCCGGGTTCTGTCGGCCGAGCTCGACGCGCAGGTTCTGGCCGACGGAGGGCATGTGGGCCGCAATCCCGGCACCTGTCTCGACCTGCTGCAGGACCTTCTCCCGCTCCGGCTCCTGTTCGCCACCCGGTCGGTGCCGATTCCGGCTGCCCTGGACCGGGCCATCGACCGGCTCTCGCCGATGCTGCGCTTCTTTCGGCACGGCTCCGGTGACCTCGCGCTCTTCAATGGCATGGGCCGGACCCCCCTCGCCGATCTCGCCGTCCTGCTCTCGCTCGACCGGGAGCGCGGCGCTCCGGCCCTGCATGCAGCCTGGTCCGGCTACGACCGGATGGAGGCCGGCGGCACAGTGGTGCTGGCCGAAACCGGGGCGGCGCCTCCGCTCGCCGCCTCGGCGGGCGCCCATGCGGGCTGTCTGTCCTTCGAGCTGTCGCGCGGGGAGAGCCGCCTCGTGGTGAATTGCGGCGCGCCTCCGGGCCGCGGCCCGGCGCGCGACGCGGCCCGCCTCACAGCGGCCCATTCCACCCTGGTGATGGGCGGCGAACCCTCCGGCCGGGCCCTGCCCGTCGGCGGCCCGGCCGGGCTGGGCTGGGCCGAGCGGTTCCTGTGGGGCCGGCTCGGCCCCGTCCTGGTCACCGGTCCACGCGCGGTCGGCGCCGAACGCGGCATCACGGTCGATGGCGACGTCATCCTGTCGGCGCATCACGACGGCTACCTGCGGGGCTTCGGGGCCACGCACGAGCGCCGCCTGCGCCTTTCAGCCGACGGCCGGGAACTTGCCGGCGCCGACACTCTCCGCCTGTCCCAGGACGGAACCGCAGCCTCTGCGCTGCTCCGGTTCCACCTGCATCCCTCGGCAACCGTGGTCGCGGAGCCGGAGGGGGAGATCCGGATCCAGGGTTCGGCCGGGGACGTCTGGCTGTTTGACGCTCAGGGCGCGGCCGGAGCGCCGCGGCTCGAAGGGAGCGTCTTCTTCGCCGTCAGCGAGGGCCGCCGCGCCACCCGCCAGATCGTGCTCGACCTGCCCACGGCCGGGCCGGGGGACCGGCTCACCCTGCGCTGGCGCTTCCGGCTGCTGGCCGGCTAAGCGCCGCGTTCCGCCGCGCGCCGACCCGTGCTAAGCGGCGGCGCTCACCGGAACAGGTCCATGCCCCACGACACGCGCCGCATCGCGCGCGCGCTCCTCTCCGTGTCCGACAAGACCGGACTCGTGCCCTTCGCCGAAGCGCTGGCGCGCCGCGGCGTCACCCTCGTCTCGACCGGCGGCACCGCGGCGGCGCTCGCCGCCGCCGGCCTCGCCGTGGAGGACGTGGCTGACGTGACCGGCTTCCCCGAGATGATGGACGGCCGGGTCAAGACCCTGCATCCGGCCGTGCATGGCGGCCTGCTGGCCATCCGGGGCAACCCTGCCCACGAGGCGGCCATGATGGCGCACGGCATCGGCGGCATCGACCTGCTGGTGGTCAATCTCTACCCGTTCGAACAGACGGTTGCGGCCGGTCGCGCGTTCGACGATTGCGTCGAGAACATCGACGTCGGCGGCCCGGCCATGATCCGGGGCGCGGCCAAGAACCACAACGACGTCGCCGTGGTGGTCGACCCGGCCGATTACGGCCGCCTGCTGGCCGAACTTGAGAGCCATGACGGGGCCCTCACGGCGACGCTCCGGCGCGAGCTCGCCCAGAAGGCTTTCAGCCGCACGGCGTCCTACGATGCCGCCATCTCGAACTGGCTGGCCGGCGAGCTCAAGCTCGCGGCGCCCTCCGTGGCCGCACTCGGCGGCACGCTGGTCGAGAGCATGCGGTACGGCGAAAACCCGCACCAGGCCGGCGCTTACTACCGGCTTCCGGAGCGGCGCCCGGGCGTGGCCACCGCCCGGCAGGTCCAGGGCAAGCAGCTCTCCTACAACAACGTCAACGACACCGACGCCGCCTTTGAATGCGTGGCCGAATTCGACCCCGCCCGGACGGCCGCGGTGGCGATCATCAAGCACGCCAATCCGTGCGGCGTGGCGGAGGCCGGGACCCTGCTCGACGCCTATGAGCGCGCGCTGCGCTGTGATCCCGTCTCGGCCTTCGGCGGCATCGTGGCGCTGAACCGGCGGCTCGACGCCGAGGCGGCGCGCCGCATCGTCGAGATCTTCACCGAGGTGATCATTGCGCCCGAGGCCGATCCCGAGGCGATCGAGATCGTCGGCCGCAAGAAGAACCTGCGGCTCCTGCTGACGGGTGGGCTTCCCGACCCGCGCGCCGCCGGGAAGACGGTCCGGACCGTGGCCGGCGGCTTTCTGCAGCAGGACCGGGACAACGCCGTGGTGGACGACATGGAGCTCCGCGTCGTGACCCGCCGGGCTCCGAGCGACCAGGAGCTGGCGGACCTGCGCTTCGCGTTCCGGGTGGCCAAGCACGTCAAGTCCAACGCCATCGTGTACGCCCGGGACGGCGCCACGGTCGGCATCGGGGCCGGGCAGATGAGCCGGGTCGATTCCTCCCGCATCGCGGCCTGGAAGGCCGACGAGGCGGCCCGGGCGGCCGGCCTCGCCCAGAGCCTGGCGCGCGGCGCGGTCGTGGCCTCCGACGCCTTCTTCCCCTTCGCGGACGGGCTTCTGGCGGCCGCGGAAGCGGGCGCGACGGCCGTGATCCAGCCCGGAGGCTCGATGCGCGACGACGAGGTGATCCGGGCCGCCGACGAGCGCGGCCTCGCCATGGTGTTCACCGGTCACCGCCACTTCCGGCACTGAGCGGGCGGCCGGCACCGCTCCGGTGCCGGCGGTTGAAGGCGGCCGGACATTCGGCTTAGCTGGCCGCCTCAGCGATCCCGGCGGGAGACGGCCATGCGCCGGGCGACACGGTTTCTCGGCGGCCTGCTCCTGGCCTGCGCCGCTTTGCCGAGCGCGGCCAGCGCTCGGGACCTCCCGGTGCAGGGCGGCGCCGGGGGCACGCCGTTCCGGACGGTCTGCCCGGCCGGCAGCTACCTGACGGGCCTGCTCCTCCGGGCCGGCTCGCTGATCGAATCCGTGCAGCCCCTGTGCGCCTCGCAGGCGCCCGAGAGCCGCGACGGTGCCGCGGGCCACAGTTTCGGCCGTGCAAGCCCGGCCGGCGTGCCGCATGGCGGCAAGGGGGGCGTCCCGACGGGCCAGACCTGCCCAGCGGACCGGTTCGTGGCCGGGATCAGGATCGGCTTCACCCGGGCCGAGAACCGGCCGGAATACCTGGACTATGTCGAGCTGAGATGCCGGCAGGTGGACGCCGCGGACCCGGCCCAGGACACGGCCGTCTGCACGCACACCGGCAACGGCTGCTGGACCCGGCACCCGAGCCCGGGGCCGTTCGACGGCAGCACGCTCGCCTTCCAGTCGCAATGCGGGCCCGAGGAGGCGGTGACGGGCCTGGCGGGCCGCTCCGGCCTGTTCGTGGACGCGCTCGGGCTCGTCTGTGATCGCCGGCCGAGGCTCACGCGTTCGCCGGCCCGCCCCGACCGCCGCTGAGCCGCAGCCCGGCCGTGGAACGCGCCGGGAGCCCGCGACAGTGCCGGCTCGCGTTCCCATATGCGGGCGGCAACGGAGACACCGCCATGCTCGTCACCACCACGCCCAGCGTCGAAGGCCACCGCATCACCGCCTATCACGGCGTCGTGTCGGGGGAGGCGATCCTGGGCGCCAACTTCTTCCGGGACTGGTTCGCATCCATCCGGGACATCGTCGGGGGCCGTTCCGGCGCCTACGAGAAGGTGCTCGGCCGGGCCCGCGACACGGCGCTGCGGGAGATGCAGGAGGAGGCCCAGCGCCTCGGCGGCAACGCCGTGGTCGGGGTCGACATCGATTACGGCGCGATCGGCGCGACCGAGAGCATGATGATGGTGACGGCGACCGGAACCGCGGTCACGCTCGCCTGAGCGTCGAGGCCAAGGCGAGGCCGGCCGTGAAGAAGGCGATCAGCACCGCGGGCGCCGCCGCCTGACTTCCACTCACCTGCGTGGCCAAGGCCACCAGGAGCGGTGCGAGAAAGGACGTGAGCTTGCCGGACAGGGCGAGGAGGCCGAAATAGCGGCCGGCCTCCTCGGCCGGAACCAGCCGGGCCAGATAGGCCCGGGACGAGGCCTGAAGCGGGCCGGCCACGGCCCCGATCACCAGACCGAGGCCCACGAAAAGCTGTTCGGGCGCGCTCCCGTAAATCCCGTCTCCCGGCCGCGCCGGCGCAGCCTCGATGGCGAACAGCACATGGGACGGGCCGAGCGACAGGACGCCGAGGCAGACCAGGATCAGCGCCGCAAGGGCGCCCAGGATCACCGTCCGGGCCCCCAGCCGGTCGTCGAGCCGCCCTCCCGCGAGCGCACCCAGGGTGCCGGCCACGGTGAGCAGGATGCCGAACAGGCCGAGTTCAGCCGCTCCCCAGCCGAACACGCCCGCCCCATAGATGCCGCCAAAGGCGAACAGCGCCACGAGGGCGTCCTGGTAGATCATGTTGGCCAGGAGGAAGCGGAGCAGATTCGGTCGCGCCCGCGCCTCCCCGAGCGTGGAGCGCAGTCGCAGCAGCCCCTCCCGGGCCGCCTCGCGCCAGCGCAGGCCGGTGGAGGGGGCGTCGGGCGTGAACAGAAACAGAGGCCACAGAAACAGGAGCAGCCACACGGCCGCGACGGGCCCGGCGGCCCGGTCGCCTTCGCGCTGGGCCGGATCGAGGCCGAACAGCGGCTCGAGCCCGAGATAGGTGCGGCCGCTGGCCGGATCGGCGACCAAGAAGCCGAGCACCAGCACGAGCGAGACGAGCCCGCCCGCATAGCCCACCGCCCAGCCCGTGCCGGAGAGCCGGCCCAGCGCCTCCGGCCCCACCAGCCGGCTCATCATGGCGTTGTTGAACACGGCTGCGGTTTCGGCCGCGACCGTGGCCAGCGCGAACAGCCCGAGCGCCAGAGGCACGGCCAGCGCCGCGCCGGGGGCGGCAAACCAGAGCAGCCCGGTGGCGACGGCCAGCACGGCGCAGGAGGCGGCGATCCAGGGTTTTCGGGCGCCCGAGGCGTCGGCGACGCTGCCGAGAAGCGGCGACAGGGCGGCCAGGCACAGGCCCGCCGCCGCGGTCGCATAGCCCCAGAGCGCTTGGCCGCGGACGGGGTCGGGCGCCAGCACGGCCGCGAAATAGGGCGCGAAGACGAAGGTCGTCACCAGCGTGAAAAAGGGCTGGCTGGCCCAGTCGAACAGAAGCCAGCCCCAGATGGCGGGCCGGCCGGGTCCCGACCGGGTGCCGCGGACGCGCCGGCGCGCCGGCCCGCTCAGGGAAAGCCCGGCCCGGAGGCCCGGATGGTCAGGCGGGAGCCGTCATCCAGCAGCACCTCCCCGCGCAGGAGCCGGCCGTCGGCGATCACGGCCGTACCGAGACCACTGCGGCCATCGGTGCAGGACACTTCGAGCGGCACGGTGTCGCCGCCGAGCGGGCCCGTGAACGTCCCCCGGCAGCGCTGGGAATCGGTCGTGAGCTCGCCCGTATAGCCGCCGCTGGTATTGGCCCGCCCCGTGATCGCGCCGATGCCCTTGCCTTCGATCACCACTGGAACGGCCGTCGAGCAGCCCGCCAGGGCGAGCAGCAATGCCGGCGCGAGCCAGCGCGCGGCTGCGGGCCGCCGCAAAGTCGGAACCGCTCGGATCTGGTGTTCCACGCCCATGTCGGCCGAAACCTCGCCGGCCGGCATATAAGATGCTGTCCAGCCGCCAACCAGACGGCCCGGGTGGGAATCACGCGGCCCGGATCAGATGCGGTCCGGCGCGGCGCGTCCGCAATCCTGGGCGCCCTCCGGGGATGCCGGGACGGGTCGCGTCACGTCCGGGCGCCCGGGCCGATGGATGAGGCCGATGACCTCCTCCATCTCCTCCATGATGCGGGCGATGATGTCCTTGGCGTCGAGCTCGGGGCGGATCGTCGTGTCCATGCCGCGGCCTCTCTCCGGTGCTGCCAAGCACATCAGACGGCCGGGTGCTTAAAGTTCGGTGAAAACCTGTGACATTTCACAGCGGGCTGATCTTGAGGGGTCGTTAACGACTTGGCCGTCCCAAGTCGGTAGCCTCGGGCGATGAAGATTCGGGTCCCCGCAGCCGCTCTTGCCGTCACGGCCCTCGCCGCCGTGGCCGGTGCGACACCCGCCTGGGCCAGCGAGCCCGGGGCGGCGCCGGTCCGGACCGAGTTCGATTCGGCCTTTCCGCGGTGGCGCGGTGCGGCCTCCAGCCCGCCCGGGTTGCGGCCGGCGCGGCGCGTCACTGGCGGGCCGGGCTATGTCGGCTCGGAATGGGGCCTCGGCAAGCCGAGCTATTACGGCATCGGCACCCGGCCGGATTGGGGCCGCGACTCCACCGATTGAGCCGCGTCGGCGCGGGCAGGAAACACGCGGCCGGCCCGAACGCGCAGGTGGACGATGTCGCCCCGCGCCATCGCCGCCTCGCCCTCGCGGAGGTCGATCTCCACCAGGTGGCCGCCCGGGCCCGCGAGCTTCACCTCGGCGCGCCGCCCGCCCGCCGCCCGCCTGATCATCAGCACCTGCCCCGGCCAGCCGTCCTGCGGGGCGCAGAAGGCAAGATCGTCCGGGCGCAGGAACAGCGTAGCTGGTCCGGGCGCGCAGCCCTGGGGCGGCACCGCCATCCGGGCCTCCCGAAACCAGACCTCGCCGGCCCGCACCTCAACGGGCAGCTGCGTGCTCTCGCCCACGAATCCCATGACGAAGGCCGAGATGGGCGCATCATGCACCTCGTCGGGGGTGCCGACCTGCTCCACGCGACCGCCGTTCAGGATCGCCACCCGGTCGGCGAGTTCAAGAGCCTCGTCCTGGTCGTGCGTGACGAAGACGGTGGTCTGGCCCGTGGCGTCGTGGATCTCGCGCAGCGATCGGCGCAGGTCTTTGCGGACGCGGGCATCGAGGGCCCCGAAGGGCTCGTCGAGCAACAGCACCTTGGGCTCGACCGCCAGGGCGCGGGCCAGCGCCACGCGCTGCCGCTGGCCGCCGGAGAGCTGCGACGGAAAGCGGTGGCCGTAGCCAGCGAGCTGGACGAGGTCGAGCAGGTCCCGCACGCGGCGGGCGATCTCGGCCGGGGGCGGGCGGCGGCTCCGGCCGCGTGCCCTGAGCCCGAAGGCGACGTTGTCGGACACCGTCAGGTGCCGGAACAGGGCATAGTGCTGGAACACGAAGCCCACGCCCCGCCGCCGCACCGGGATGGGGGTCGCGTCCACGTCGCCGAAGCGGATCTCGCCGGCGTCGGGCTGCTCCAGGCCCGCAATCACGCGCAGAAGCGTGGTCTTGCCCGAGCCCGACGGCCCGAGCAGGGCCATCAGCTCGCCCGACCGCACCTCGAGGTCCACATCCCGGAGAGCGGCGGCGCGGCCGAATTCCTTGGTGATGCCGAGGGCCCGGATGTCCATGGCGGGGCTCAGTGGGCCGGTCCGGACGCGATCGCGCCGGCAAACCGCCATTCCAGAAAGGACTTGATGGCCAGCGTGACCAGGGCCAGCGAAGCCAGGAGCGACGCCATCGCGAAGGCGCCCACGAGGTTGTACTCGTTGTACATGATCTCGACATGCAGCGGCATGGTGTTGGTCAGACCCCTGATGTGGCCCGACACCACCGCGACGGCGCCGAATTCGCCCATCGCCCGGGCGTTGCAGAGCAACACGCCGTAGAGCAGCGCCCATTTGATGTTCGGCAGGGTGACGGTCAGGAAGGTGCGCAGGCCCGACGCCCCGAGCGTCAGGGCGGCCTCCTCGTCCGCGTTCCCCTGGTCCTGCATCAAGGGAATGAGCTCGCGGGCGATGAACGGGAAGGTCACGAACACGGTCGCGAGCACGATCCCGGGCAGCGCGAAGATGATCTCGATCCCGGCCCCGCCGAGCCAGGGACCGAGCCAGCCCTGAGAGCCGAACAGCAGCACGAAGACCAGGCCCGCCACGACGGGCGAGACCGAGAAGGGCAGGTCGATCAGGGTGATCAGCAGGCTCTTTCCGGGAAAGTCGAACTTGGCGACCGCCCAGGCGGCCGCGATGCCGAAGACGAGGTTCAGGGGCACGGCGATCGCCGCGACCGTGACCGTGAGCGCGATGGCGGCGCGCGCGTCCGGATCGGCGAAGGCGGCCCGGTACACGGCGAGCCCGCCCCGAAACGCCTCGGCAAAGACCACGGCGAGCGGCAGGATCAGGAACACGGAGAGAAACAGCAGCGCGACGCCGATCAGGAGGCGGCGCATCCAGGGCGGCTCCGCCGTGACCGCTGTGGCCCGCTGTGGGGCGGGCGCCCGCCGCGGGGCCGTCTCTCGCTCAGACATGGCCGAACCTCCGGCGCGACCAGCTCTCGAGCAGGTTGATGGCGAGAAGGGCCGAAAACGAGATCAGCAGCATCAGGGTCGCGACCGCGGTCGCGCCCGCATAGTCGAACTCCTCGAGCTTGATGACGATCAGAAGCGGCGCGATCTCGGACACGAAGGGCAGGTTGCCGGCCACGAAGATCACCGAACCATACTCCCCGACCGCGCGGGCGAAAGCGAGGACAAAGCCGGTCAGGACCCCCGGCAGGAGCGGAGGCAGGATGACCCGGAGCACGGTCCGGCTGCGGGTGGCGCCGAGGGTCGCGGCCGCCTCCTCCAGCTCGCGGTCGATCTCCCCGATCAGCGGCTGCACGGTCCGGACCGCGAAGGGCAGCGCCACAAAGACCAGCGCCACGAAGATGCCGAGCGGCGTGAACGCGACTTTGATGCCCCACGGCGCCAGCACCCCGCCCGCCCAGCCGTTCGGCGCGTAGAGGGTCGCCAGCGCGATGCCGGCCACGGCGGTCGGCAGCGCGAAGGGCAGGTCCACGGCCGCATCGACCAGCCGGCGGCCGGGAAAGCGGTAGCGGGTCAGAACCCAGGCAATGAGCAGCCCGAACAGCGAAGCGACCACGGCCGCCGCGAAAGCGACGCCGAAGGAGGTGCGCAGGGCCGCCAGGATGCGGGGGTCGCCGGCGATGGCGGCGAAGCCGGCCCAGCCCAGCCCCGCCGTTTTGAACACCAGCGCGGAGAGCGGCAGCAGCACCACCAGGCCGAGATAGGCCAGGGTGTAGCCGAGCGCGATGCCGAAGCCCGGGATCGCGCTCGGGGCCCGGACGCGCAGGCGTCTCACCGCTGGCGCCATGGTGTCAGCGCCCAGTCCGGGCGAAGCTGTCGAACACGCCCCCCGGACCGAAATGCTTGGCCTGAGCCTCGGTCCAGCTGCCGAACACGTCCTCGAGGCGGAACAGGTCCAGCTTCGGCAGCCGCTCGAGCTCGGCCCTGGAGGTCTCGTCAGGCCGGGACGGCCGGTAGTGGTGGCGGGCGATGATGCGCTGCGCCTCCGGCCCGTACAGAAAGGCCAGATACGCCTCGGCGGCCTTGCGGGTCCCCTTCTGGTCGACATTGCGGTCCACCAGCGCCACAGGCGGTTCGGCCACGATCGAGCGGGACGGCGCGACGAGGTCGAACTGGTCGTGGCCGAATTCCGCCGAGATCAGGAAGGCTTCGTTTTCCCACGTGATGAGTACGTCGCCGAGGCCTCGGCGGGCGAAGGTGACGCTGGCGCCGCGCGCGCCCGTGTCCATCACGGGAGCGTTGCGGTAGATCGCGGCCACGAAGTCCCGCGCCTTGTCCTCGCTGTTCCACCGGCCGAGCGCGTAGCCCCAGGCCGCCAGGTAGTTCCAGCGCGCCCCGCCGCTCGTCTTCGGGTTCGGCGTGATCACCTGGATGCCGGGCCTGGCGAGATCCTCCCAGTCGGTGATTGCCTTCGGATTGCCCTTGCGGACAAGGAACACGACTGTCGAGCTGTAGGGCACCGAATTGTTGGGCAGCCGCGACTGCCAGGTTTCGGGCAGCTTCCCGGCCCGGGCGATGGCGTCGATGTCGGGGGCGAGAGCCAGCGTCACCACATCGGCCGCGAGACCGTCGATGACGCTGCGGGCCTGGGCGCCCGAGCCGCCATGCGAGGCCCGGATGGTCAGGGTTTCGCCGCTCTGCGCCTGCCAGCTCTTGGCGAAGGCGGCGTTGATGTCGCGGTACAGCTCCCGGGTCGGATCGTAGGAGACGTTCAGGAGCTGCGTCTGGGCGGCCGCCGGCCACGACGCGGACAGCAGCAGCGCGAGGGCGTGGGCGGAACGACGGTCCAACACGGTCGAGCCTCCTGTGGGGGGGCGGCGTCTCTGGGGCGCCGTCAGCCCGAACCTGTCTCGGGCCTCA
>NZ_JAQGKF010000223.1 GCF_028290205.1 Enterovirga sp.
TCGCCGGATCCGGCGAATACGATGTCGTTGCCGGCGCCTGCGAGGATGATGTCAGTCCCCGATCCACCAAAGACGACGTCGTTGCCGGCGCCGGCGATCAGGTGGTCATCGCCGGCGCCGCCCTCGATGACATCGTTGCCGCCGCGTGCGTCCACGATGTCATCGCCTCCGCGGGCGTCGATCACGTCGGCGCATTCGGTCCCAAGGATGATGTCGGGCCCTTCCGTGCCGATGGCCGACGGCGCGTCCACGATGTTGAAGGAGGCCTGCTGGGCCACGCTCAGCGCGCCATCGCTGATCGAGTAGGTCAGCGTCACGGCTCGGACCTCGCCGTTCTCGGGCGTGTAGAGCCACCCGCCCTCGGCCGGAACAAGCGTCCCGGAGGAGATCGTCACGTCGCGGGCGCTCAGTGTGTCGCCGTCTGCGTCCGTTGCGCCATAAAGAAGGGCGGATGCCGCGATGAAATAGGCCTGGCATCCGACCATGTCGCGCAGCTGCACCGGGCCGGCGACCGCGGGCGCGCGATTGCGCGAACGCTCGTCGACCGGACGATCGGGTTGTCGCGGCTCGAGCGGCGTCGTGGGCGTAGGGGCGTTCGGGTTTTGCGGATCTCCGGGCCGAGAACCGGGACCGTCCTCTTGGGCTGGTGGGCGAGAGCTCCCGCCGCCGCCGCCGCCGCCGCCACCGCCCCCACCGCCGCTGCCGCCTCCGGACGGCTGAGAGCCGACGACGGTGGTGGCGCCGCCGTTGTCGTTTGATGAAGGGCCAATCCCGGCCGGCGGTTCAGACGCTGGCGAGCCCTTGATCCTGCTGAAGTCGAAGGGTCGCGAGCTTTCGCCCCCGATCATCAGGTCTCGGTCGCTCAGCGACAGCGGGTGCGGAGGAAGCCGGATGACGTTGCTGGGCTTGAGCGGCTCCAGTGCCTCCGGTGGTTCCGCCGGCCCGATCGTGTCCCGTAGCGGCGTGCCTGAGGTCCCATCGGGCGTCGGCTTCGGCCCAGGCCCGGGCCCGGGCGCGGGCTGCGTCTCGCTCGATCCGAGTCCCGAGGCTTTCAGAATGGCCGTCACGAGGGCGACGAGGCCCAGAACAAGCCCCGGTATCACGGGCTTCTTCGTGTCCTCCTTGGTTTCGAACGAGGCTCGATCGGGCCCGGTTTCCGCAACCGGCTGACGGGTGGCCTGGACCTTGATCATGACGGGGCCTCGCTACGCGGGAACGCCAGCGGCGTGCATCGGAATGATGGCGGCATCGCCGCGAGGCGCCTGCTGTGCGCGAGGCGGAGCGAGCACGTCTTCTTTCCGGCCGAAGCCAGCGAGCTTGCCGTTCTGGATCACCGCGATGAGGTCGACTGCGGCGAGCGCGCTCGGCCTGTGCGCCACGACGATGGCGATGCCGCCACGGGCTCGGATGCCCTCGATGGCCCGGGTGAGCGCCTGCTCCCCTTCTCCGTCGAGATTGGAGTTCGGCTCGTCCATGACGACGAGAAACGGCCGGCCATACAGCGCTCGGGCGAGCCCTATGCGCTGGCGCTGCCCAGCTGAGAGCGACATGCCATTCGGGCCGAGCTTTGTCTGGTACCCCTCGGGGAGCCGCAGGATCATCTCGTGGATGCCTGCCGCTTCCGCCGCTTCGATCACGGCCGCCGGATCACATCTGTTTGCCAGGCGGGAGATGTTGTCCTGGATCGTGCCGTCCAGAAGCCCAACCTCCTGCGGCAGGTATCCCAGATGTTCGCCGAGGTCTTCCGCCGGCCACTGGGTCAGATCGGCGCCGTCGATCCGGACATGACCTCGTGCGATTGGCCAGACGCCCGTCAGCGCCTTGACGAGCGTGGTCTTGCCGCCAGCACTCGGTCCGACGATTCCGAGCGCCTGGCCGGCCTCGAGCCTGAAGTCGATTTCGGCCAGGACGACCTGGCCGCTGCCAGGCACCGCGACCATCAGGTTGTCGACCGACAGGCTTCGCGACGGAGCAGGCAGCGCCATCGGCTCATTGGCCGAGGCCAGCGCTGTCACGGTCTCCTTCAGGCGCGAATAGGCCTGACGGGCCGCCACAAACGGCTTCCAATTGCCGATCGCCTGATCAACCGGGGCGAGGGCGCGCGTTGCCGCGACCGACACCGCGATGATGGCGCCGGCCGAGAGCTCGCCCTTGATGGTGAGAAAGGCGCCGAGCCCAAGGAGCGCTGACTGCAACAGCATCCGCAGCACGCGCGAGATGGCCGCGAAGGTGCCCGTGATGTCGCTTGAACGGGTCTGCAGGCCGACATGGTCCGAGTTCGCCTCATTGAAGCGCGACACGGCTCGAGCCGAGAAGCCCATGGCCTTGAGGACTTCGGCATTCTTGGCGTTTGAGTCCGCGATCATGTTGCGGACCAGCCCGGCCTTCCGGGTTTCGCCGGCCAGGCGCCGGGTCAGGATCTCGTTCAGAACCGTCAGGACGGTGAGGACAAGGGCGCCGCACAAGGTGAGCGTGCCCAGCATCGGATGGAGCAGATAGACGAAGATCAGGAAGACCGGCATCCAGGGAAGATCGAACAGCGCCGCGGGCCCCGGACTGCCGAGAAAGCCCCGCACCGTGTCGACGTCGCGACCGCGTTCGAGGGCCTCCGAGGTCGAAAAGCCGAACCGGGGCATGTCGATTGCGACCCGGTGAGCCAGAGGCGCGACGTCCTGATCGACCCGGGCTCCGATCCGGATCAGGATCTGTGAGCGGATCACGTCGAACACGCCCTGGAAGGCGTAGAGACCGAGCGCGAGCAGCGAGAGGGCGACGAGCGTGGGGATCGAGCCGCTCGTCAAGGCCCGGTCGTAGATCTGCATCATGTAGAGGGAGCCCGTGAGGGCCAGGATGTTGATGATGCCAGATATTGCAATCAGGAAGAGCGCAACGCGACGAAACCCTCCCGTAAGTTTTGCAAGCTCACGTCTTTTCGCGCCGGTGAGATCCTTCGAACGTGCCATGAGAGGCCCCCATCTGCCTGAAGTGAAGCCGAGGCGGTTGGATCCGCCCCGGCTCTGGTCACTCAAAGTGTGACGTTCTGGGCATTCAGATTGTGGTGGCCTTCGATGCGGAAGGTGAACTCGGCATCGAGATCGGCGTCGGTGTTGCCCTGGACCAGGGTGAAGTCACCCTGGTCACTGCTGCCGAATGTGACCGCGAGCTGGCCCGTCGCCGAGAAGCTGGCGTTCGTGACGAGCGTGAAGCCTTGGTCCCCGGCCGCCCCGGTGTTGCTATCGATCTGCGAGAGGTCGATGACGTCGCCAGGCTCAAAGCCCCGGATGGTATCTCCGCGGGCTGCGGCGGCGGACGTGAAGCGGAAGACATCCGCGCCGCCGCCGCCATTCAGGATGTTGGAAACCGTGCTGGCGATGATCGTGTCCGCACCAGACCCGGTATTGACGTTCTCGATCCCCCAGATCGTGTCCGTTCCAGCCCCGGTGACCGTGCCGTTGAGGAGCGGTCCGGCCCCGAGGTTCACGACGAGACTTGTCGTGATGGCGGACATGTCGAGCGTATCGATGCCCGTGCCGCCGTCGCTTTCGTCGCCAAAGTAGGTGTCGTTGCCGTCCCCAGCGGTCGCCGCGAAGATGTCGTTCCCCGCGCCTCCGAACACCTGGTCGTCACCGGCCCCGGCGGTGAGGAGGTCATCCCCGTCCCCGCCGAAGATGCGATCGTTGCCGTCGTCGCCGTAGACCACATCGCTCCCGGATCCGGCGAAGACGTGGTCGTTGCCGCTGCCTGCGGTCACGACATCGCGGCCCCGGCCCGCGTCGATGAAGTCGTCGCCATCACCGCCCAGCATCGCGTCCGCCGCATCGTCACCGACGAGAACGTCGTCGCCAGCGAATGCGATCAGGTTGTCCGCGCCGGCCGTGCCGGTCAGGACGTCCGGGCCCGCCGTTCCGGTTCGGGTGACCCCGACCGAAGCGTTGCCGGTGCCCGCCCCGGGCCTGTCCTCGCCGCCGGCTTCCTCGCAGTGGCCGTGCTCCTCCTCTTCCCCATCCCCGTCTTCGTGCACGACGGGCGAGCTGCCCGACGCGGCCGTGTAGGTGATCGTGTGGCCGCCAGGACCGGTCATCCTGGTGACGCCGTCGACGGTCGTGGTCTGATAATCCCCCGCCGCCGCCCCGGCTGGCAGCTCGATCACGTCCTGCGCCCGCAAGGTGCCGACGATGGTGTCGTTGCCGCCGTTGGACCGGAAGACGATGCGATGGGCTGAGCGGAGCGCCGAGATGTCGACGGTGTCGTCGCCGGCGTCCCCATCGATGGTGATGGTATTGAGCCGCAGGCTGGTCCCGGTGAAGTCGCCGACGATGTTGAACGTGTCGGAACCGGCACCGCCCGCGGACCCTGTTGAACCAGCCGGGTCCACACCGTTGATCCGGATCTCCTCGATCTCGCTCAGTTCAGCGACGATGACGTCCGTCCCACCGGTGGTTTGACGACGGATGACGATTTCAGTCGCCGGATTGAGAGTGCCGAGGACGGCCCCCGCAATTTGGGCGAGAGCAGCGGTTCGCGTGTAGATGCTATACGTCTCAGCGCTGCCGTTGCCGTTGACGACAAAGGTGTCGCCGACGGCTCCCTCCGTGCCACCGTTGACGACGTCACGCCCATCCCCGGCGCCGCCGCCCCCCGCGTTCCAGACAATCGTGTCGTCCCCGCCCTGAGCAATGATCGTGTCGGCGCCGAGAAGCCCGACCAGCACATCGTTGCCGTCGGTGCCTGTCAGTGTGTCAGCACCGTTCGTTGCTCCCGGGAGCGGCGCCGCGGCTTCGGCGAGGATGTAGTCAGTGTCATCGATGGTGGCATTTGTGACGCCGTTGATCCGGATCGTCCCCTGGACC
>NZ_JAQGKF010000228.1 GCF_028290205.1 Enterovirga sp.
GGCCTGGGGCTGGCCCGGCGCCCTGGCCGTCGCCATCGTCCTGGCGGTCTGCGCCGCCCTCGCCCTGGAGGGCGTGCGGACGCGCTTTGACGCGGAGCGGGACCCGGCCCGGCAGGTCCGCCCCGGTGACCTCTTCCGGCCCGCCAACGTTGCTGCGCCGTTCGGGCTGATGCGGGCCGAACCAGCGCTGCTCCTGCTGACCAGCCTCGCCGTGTCCTTCTCGGTCGTGCAGGGGGCGCTGTTCTCCTTCACGGTGACCTACCTGGTGGTGGATCGCGGCCTGCCGCTTGCGGAGGCCGGACTCGCCTACGCCTCGCTCCAGGGCGCGGGCGTGTTCGCCCGGATCGCGCTCGGATGGCTGGCGGACCGAACCGGCTCGGCCACCCGCAACCTGGCCGTCCAGGCCCTCGCCGCCGCGCTCCTGGTGGCCTGGTTCGGATGGCTGCCGGAGCGGCCGCCGCTGCTCCTCGCCTGCTTGGCGGCGGGCCTGACCGGCTTCGTGGCGGCGAGCTGGAACGGCGTGTATTTGGCCGAGGTGGCGCGCCTTGCCCCGCCCGACAGGATTGTGGAAGCGACGGCCGCGAGCGGCGTCGTCACCTTCCTGGGCTACATGGCCGGGCCGCTCCTGTTCTCGGTGCTGGTGAGCGCCAGCGGAAGCTACCCGGTCGCCTTCGTGGTTGTGGCGGCGCAGCTCGCCTGCGCGGCCGTCCTTCAGCTCGCCCTGTCGGGGCGCGCGATCCGGGGCCGCGCCCCGTCTGAGTGAGGCTCGGGTCCGGGGCGCCGAGCCGCGATCCGGATGTCCCGGTTCGGCTCGTCCGACCCGAGGCGCTGGGCGCCTATGCTGCTTCGACAGCCTTGGTGAAGGCGGCGAAGAACTCGTCCGCGTATTTCTTTGCGACCCCGCCGACCAGGCGCCCGCCGAGTTGCGCCAGCTTGCCGCCGATCTGCGCGTTGACCTCGTAGGTCAGCCTGGTGCCGCCCTCGGCATCCTCGAGCCGCACGATCGCGCCGCCCTTGGCGAACCCCGCGACGCCTCCCTGCCCCTCACCCGAGATGCGGTAGCCGTTCGGCGGATCGAGATCGAGCAGTTGCACCCGCCCCTTGAACGTCGCCTTCACGGGCCCAACAGCCGCCCGCACGGTGGCCGTGAACTCCGTGTCGCTGACCATGTCCAATTCCTGACAGCCCGGAATGCAGGCCCTCAGGACGGCCGGATCGTTGAGGGCCGCCCACACCTTGTCCCGGTCGGCGAGTATCACCGCGCCGCCGTTCATGATCATCGCCATTGCGAGCCTGTTATCCTGATGTGGTTGCGGCCGAGGGCGCGCGAGGCGCCCCCGACCGGCAGATCACTTCGCTTCTGCGGTTTCGCGCTCGAAATCCTTCAGCGCCTCGCGTGCGGTCCGCATGGCGTCGATGGCGGCCGGGACGCCGCAATAGATCGCCGTCTGCAGGAGGACCTCGCGGATCTCCTCCTGGGTGCAGCCGTTGCGGAGGGCGCCGCGGACGTGGATCTTCAGCTCGTGCGGCCGGTTCAGCGCTGTCAGCATGGCGAGGTTCAGCATGCTTCGCGTCTTGGTAGGCAGCTCCTCGCGCCCCCAAACCGCCCCCCAGCAATATTCCGTCACGAGTTCCTGCAGAGGACCGCCGAATTCATCAGCGGACGCGAGCGACCGATCGACGTATTCAGACCCAAGAACCTGGCGCCGCAGGGCCAAACCATCGTCGTACCGCTTGCTCTTCATATTCAATACTCCATTTTCGAACACTGGCGCGAGGCTGTCGCGCTTATTTCAGGAAATCCAGGACAGCGTCGCTGAACGCGCGAGGCTGTTCGAGATGCATCATGTGCGGTGCCCCCGGGAGCTCGACGAAGCGGGCCTGGGGAATGTGACCGGCGATGCGCCGGGTGGCATCCGGCGGCACGGCCGCGTCCGCCGAGCCCGCGATGCAGCAGGTGGGCGCCGTGACGGCCCCGAGACCGCCCGACGTGTCCAACCTCGAGATGGCACGCCAGCCGATCGCCCAACCGCGCGGGTCATCGGCGAGGAGAACCTGGCGGACGCGCGCGGCCTCCGGCGCGTTCATGAAGCCCGGGGTGAACCAGCGCTCCATGGTGGCATCGAGCACGGCCGCCATTCCGCCGCGCTCCGCCGCTGCACCGCGCTCCGCGATGGCTGCGCGCGCTGCCGCCGGAAACTCGCTTGGGCAGCCGCAAGGGATGAGGGCGGCGACCAGCCCGGGATGATGGATCGCGAGCGTCTGCGCGATCATCCCGCCAAACGACAGTCCGAGCACGGCTGCGGGCCCCGGGACGACGTCCCGCAGGCACTCGGCCACGTCCTGTGCGTAATCGGCGAGGGTGTGGTCCGGCCCGGGAAGGGGCGACCCGCCGTGGCCCGGCAGATCGAGGCGGAGCACCGTGAAGCGGGCGGCCAGGCTGGGGACCACGCCGTCCCAGCAGGTGAGGTCGAGACCAATGGGATGCAGCAGAACAAGCGGCGGGCCGGAGCCGTCGAGGCGGTGATGAAGCATGGGGAGAATGAACCAGGTTTGGCGGGCGGGGCCCGTTAGTGTGCTGCGGCGGACGTCCCCAGCAGCAGCGAGACGATCTTGCTCTCCGCGTCGGCGCCGTCCTCCTCGCGTCCGACCGCATGCATGCCGTGATCCCGGACCACGAAGGCCCGGTCGCACAGCTTCAGCGTAGTCGGGACGTGCTGCTCAGCGATCAGGATGCCGCATTGCAGCCGCTCCTTCAGATTGTGGAGCTGGCGCACCACCTCGCCGATCATCACGGGAGCGAGGCCGAGAAACGGTTCGTCCAGGAGCAGGATGCGGGGCCTCAGGATCAGCGCCCGGCCGATGGCGAGCATCTGCCGTTCGCCGCCCGAGAGCACGCCCGCCTTCTGGGCGAGGCGGCGCGTCAGGTTGGGGAAGCAGTCCAGCACCTCCTCGTACCGGCGCCGGAAATCCGCGCCGTCGCGCACGATGAGGGAGCTGATGTGGAGGTTTTCGCGGACCGTGAGATCGTGAAACGAACGCGCGCCTTCCGGAACGAGGACAAGACCGCCGCGCGCGTTCTCGGCCGCGCTGCGTCGACCGATATCCTGGCCGCCCAGGTGGATGGTGCCCTGCTGACGGGCGAGCAGCCCGATCACGGTCTTCAGGAAGGTGGTCTTGCCGGCCCCGTTCACGCCGAGGAGCGCGACGATCTCACCGCGTGCGACATCCAGCGAGACATCCTGCAGCACCGTCTTGCGGCCGTAACCTGCATGGAGGCCGCGGACCGAAAGGCCGTCCGAGAGGCTGGGCAAGGGCTGGGCGGAGCTCATCCGAAGTAAACCTCAATGACGCTCGGATCCTTGCTGATGACGCCGGGCGGGCCTTCGGTCAGCTTGGTGCCGGTGTTCAGGACCACCACGTGGTCGCAGAGCTGCGCGATCACGCCGAACGCGTGATCGACCAGAAGCACCGTCCCGGTGGTGCGGAACTGCTGGATCAGGGCGACCACGTGCTGGCGCTCGAAGGCAGACAGGCCGGCGAGCGGCTCATCCAGGAGCAGGACTGCCGGGCTCGCCGCGAGGGAGCGGGCGATCGCCACGAGCTTCTGCTGGCCATAGGGAAGCGATCCGGCCGGCGTGTCAGCCACGGCGGTGAGGCCGCTCTCGGCCAGCAAGGCCCGCCGCGCCGCGTCGTTCGGCATGCCCGCGCCACGCGCCAGCGCCCCGATGGCGACGTTCTCGGCCACCGTCAGGTCGGGGACGATGCGGGGGTCCTGCCAGGTCCTGACCACGCCCGCCCGGGCGATCCGCTCGGGCGGTAGGCCGGCCAGGTCGGTGCCGCCATACAGGATCTCGCCGGCGTCGGGCTTGTAGTAGCCGGCCAGGAGGTTGAGCAGGGTCGTCTTGCCCGAGCCATTCGGCCCGATCAGCCCCACCGTCTTGCCGGCCGGCACCGTGAAGCTCACGTCCCACACGGCCCGCACACCGCCGAAGGATTTGTGCAGGCGCCGGATTTCGACGCCGCCGCGGGCGCTGCCCGATGCGGCCGTCATGCTGCTGCTGACCCCTGTCATCGTCATGCCCTGGACGTCTTGCTGTGGAGGCGAACGTAGATGGTCACGATGATCAGGAGCCCGAACACGATCTGCCGCAGCGGCCCGGCGGAGACCGCGTTGAAGGCCGCGAAGCGCAGCGCCTCGGGGATGCCGATCAGGACCACCGCGCCGAGCACCGCGCCGCCGACGCTGCGGGTTCCACCCAGGATGACCATCGCCAGGATGAGGACGGACAGGTGCAGCTCGAATAGCGGCGGCGCGATGTAGCCGGCCTGCATCGCAAACAGCGCACCGGCGAGCCCGGCGCCCGCGCTGCCGATGGCGAACGCCCGCACCCTGAGGCTCCACACGGGCCCGCCGAGCGCCCGCACCATGTCGGGATCCGACGCGCTCGCGACGAGCAACTGGCCGAAGCCGGATTTGGCCAGGGCCCGGAAGGCCACGAAGGTGAGCGCGGCCAGCAGCAGCGCCGCTAGCAGGAGCATCAACTGCGGATCGGCGTCGCCGATCGAGAGCCGGGGGATCTGGGCGACGCCATAGGCGCCGCGGGTCAGAGATGCCCAGTTCGTCAGGACAATGACCACCAGCAGGTTGAAGGCGAGCGTGGTGACTGCGAACTGCTCCTCGTCGAGATGCACGGACACGGCCGCCAGCGCGGCGCCAAGCACGGCCGTGCCGACCACGGCCGCGACCACCCCGACCGCCGGCGAAACGCCGGCCTGCGTCGTCAGCAGCCCGTAGATGTAGGCACCGATCCCGAGCAGGACGCCGTGCGCCAGCGAGAACAGGCCGGCACGCCCCAGCACCAGGTTCAGACTCATGCTGGCGATCGCAAAGATGCAGGCGAGCGCCACGACTTCATACAGGTAGACGATCATCCGGCGACATTCCTGCGAGCGAGCCGGCGTCCTTGCCAGGTCACGAGCCGAGCGCGAGCGGCATCGACGACCAGAAAGCCGAGCAAAATCAGCACCGGCATGGCCGGCTGCCAGGCGGCGGGAAACCAGATCAGCATCGCGCTCTCGGTGAGGCCCATGCCGATGCTGGCGACGAAGGAGCCGACCACGGAGGCGCGCCCGATCAGGGTGGCGACGATGGCGACCACCCAGACGGGCAGCCCCGAGCTCGGCTCGATGCCGGTCTTCATCAGCATCATCAGGCCGGCGATCCCGATCAGCAGCGAACCGCCCGCAAAGGTGGCCACGCGGATCTGTCCGACCTTGATCCCGGACAGCTCCGCCAGCTCCGGCGCGATCGTCACGGCCCGGATGGCCGCGCCCAGGGAAGTCCAGCGGAGAAAGGCGACGAGGCCGCCCCACAGCGCCAGCGCCACACCGGCTTCCGCCAGCTCCAGCGCGCTGACGCCGGCCCCCAGCACCGTGACATAGGTCTGGAGCACGGAGTCGAACGGCACCGGCACCGAGCGGGGCGCGGCGCCCCAGATCAGTTGGATCGTGTTCTCGACGACGATGTAGGCGCCCAGCGAGACGACAAACAGCAGCACGGCGCTCGCCCCTCGCCGCGCCAGGGGCCGATAGAGCAGGAGCTCTGCCCCGACCCCCAGCACCACCGAAAGGACGAGCGCGAAGGCTGCGGCCGCCACCTGGCCGATCAAGGGGGACGCGACCCAGTAGCCGTAGGCCGCCGTCGTGAAGACCGCCGCATGGACAACGTGGAAGATGCGCGTGGCGCGATAGATCAGGCTGAAACTGGCGGCCCAGAGGCCGTACACGCAGCCGGATATCAGCCCGTAGAGGAGGAGCGACATGAAGCGGGGGTTTTTCGGATCGAGGGGGCGGCGCGCGGCGGGGCCGCGCGCCAAGGTGCGGCCAGTCCGCTAGTCGGCGAGCGCGACGCGCTTGCCGTCTTTGATCTCGACGAAGCGGGTTTTCAGGACCACCTGCCCGCGCTCATCGAAGTGCCACAGGCCGGTCACGCCATCGACCTTGCCGATCTTCGACAGAAACGCCTGGATCTCCGGCGCGGTCTTGGCGCCCGACTTGAAGGCGCGGCCGAGGACGATCAGCGCGTCGTAGCTCGTGGCCGCATAGACGCTCGGCGTGGCGCCGCCGTTGCTGGCCTTGTAGTCCGCGGCGAACTTCTTCATCGCGGCCGAGCCGTTCTCGGGATCGAACGGCCAGCTCGCATGGATGAAGCCTTCCGCGCCGGCGCCGCCGAGCTCGACGGTTTCGGGCTGGGACGCGGCCACGTTGCCGATCAGCTTGACCTTGCCGGTGATGCCCATCCGCTGAGCCTGAGCCAGGATGCGCCCGGTCTCGGCCGCATAGGAGGCGAGATAGATCCAGTCGGGCTTCTCGCTCATGGCGCGGGTCAACTGCGCCCGGTAATCGGTGGCGCCGGCCTTGTAGCCCTCTTCCCCCAGCACGGTGCCGCCGAGCGTCTGGAACGCCGGCCTGAAGACATCGGCCGCCGCCTTACCGGCTGCGGTATCCTGGTAGATGATGAAGGCCTTGCGGGCGCCCTTTGCGTGGGCGAACCGGGCCGCATCGGTCGCTTCGATCTGGTAGCTCGGCATCGTGCTGAAGGTGAACGGCCCGATCTTGCCGATCAGCGGGTCCGCCGCCATCGAGTTGATCTGCACGACCTTGTCGCGCTCGCCGAGCGGGCCGAGCGCCAACACCACCGGGCTGACCGCATTCACGATCGCCGCCACCTTGTCGATGCGGACGAGCTTGTTGTAGGCGGTGATCGAGGCCGGGACATCGGCCGCACCGTCTTCGGTGATGACCTTCAGGGCGATGCCTTCGGCCTTGAGAGCGCCCTGGGCGATCGAGACCACGCCCGTGAAGCTCTGGCCGTATGTGGCGGCCGGGCCTGACAGCGGCATCACGGCGCCCACCGTCGCGCTCACCTCTTGCGCGGCGGCCGAGGAGATGGCGCCCCCGGCCAACATCACGCCGAGCAGCGCTCCGAGCGGCAGACGACGCCCTGTCCGCAGGCTCCGAGCTTCAGACTTGAACTTCAAAGGCACGATGCACCCCTCCCGTTTTTATTTCGGGCGCACGGTCACCGATCGTGTTTCGCCCGCGCCATCTCGGCCGGGGCGCACCATACCCGGACGGCCATGTCAGTCAACATGACCGTCATCTCGTATTACGGTCTTCCGCTACTTTTTAGTGTCGGTCATCAGGGCCAGGGCCGCCTCGGCGGCGTTGCGGACGTGACGCAGGCAGGCCTCCGACGTGGCGGCCGGGTCCCGGGCCTTGGCCGCCCTGACGATGTCCCGGATTTCCGCGATGCTGGTGTCGAGCCGGGACGTCACGCCGAGCGACACCCGCCGCAGCAGGCTGATCCGCGCCTGCATCATGCGCAGCACCGACGGGATCATGTCGTTGCCGGCGCCGTCCAGCAGGGCGTCGTAGAAGGCGTCCTTGGCGACGAGGATCTGCTCGATCTTGCCGGACTTGTAGCCCTTCCAGACCGGCTCGACCGTCTTCTCGAGGGCGGCGATCTGCGCGTCACTTGCCCGGGTGGCGAAGAGGGCGCCGGCGAGCGCCTCGAGCGCCCCTCTGACCTCATAGATGCTGCGCGCCTGCTCGGGGCTGATCAGGGCCACGATGGGTCCCTTGTTGGGGACCATCTGCACCAGCCCCTCGGTCTCGAGCTGGCGCAGGGCCTCGCGGACCGAGGTGCGGCTGGCGCCGGTCAGCTCGCAAAGATCCTTCTCGACGAGTCGCTCCCCTGGCTGGAAGCGTCCGGCCAGGATTGCGGACCGGAAGGAATTGACGACCTGAAGCCGCACGGGCGCGGCAACACTCGAGATTTTCATCAGGTCGTCTGGCTTCATCTTCGCTCCGGCACGGCTATTTGGACGGTCACGACCTTATAGCCGCTTGCGGTCAGGCTGGAGAGCCTGTCCCCGCGCCCCGCCGCTCACGCAGCTCGGCCGCCGCCGCCAGTACGGCATCCACAATGAACTGGTAGCCGGTGCAACGACAGATGTTTCCGCTGAGCCACTCGCGAACCTCGAGTTCGGTCGGAGAGGGATTCTCCTCAAGCAGGGCCACCGAAGCGGTCAGGAACCCAGGCGTGCAGAAGCCACATTGCAGCGCGTGGTGCTGCTTGAAGGCCTTCTGGACCGCATGCAGCTCGCCATCCGTGCCGAGACCCTCGACGGTGCGGATGCGCGTCCCGTTCGCCTGAACAGCGAGGGTCAGGCAGGACCGCACCGGCGCGTCGTCGATGAGCACCGTGCAGGCCCCGCAGGCGCCGTGCTCGCAGCCGAGATGCGTGCCCGTGAGAGAGAGGTCTTCCCTCAGAAAATCGGCCAGGGTCCGGCGCGCTTCCACCTGCCGACGCGTGTAATCCCTGCCATTGACAGAGAGTTCGACGTCCATCCGTTCAGCCGGCATCGGCATCACTGCGCTCCTGATTCGGTACGGCTGGCCGCGACGTCCAAGCCCTGCTGGACCAGATGGGCCGCAAGCGCGCGCCGATACTCGGTGCTGGCGTGGAGATCGGCATCGGGCTCGATGGTTTCGGCGACATGGCGGGCGAAGTCCGCGAACAGGGCCGGGACCGCTGTTGCACCTGGCGCATAGTCGCCGAGCCGGAAGCGCTGCGCGCGGCTGCCAATGCCGCCGAGGGCGACGGCTGACTCGTCCAGCCGGCCCTGCGCGTCGCGGGTGACGATGCAGCCGACCGACACCATGGCGAAATCGCCGTGCCGGCGCGACACTTCCGAGAAGGAATAGCCGGCCCCGACGACGGGCAGGGGCAGCCTGACCTCCTCGACCAGTTCCTCCTCGCCGACAGCGGTCGTCAGCGCATCGAGGAAGAACTCCTCGGCCGAAACCACGCGGTCACCGGAGTGCGAGCGCAAGCGGAAGGCCGCGCCGAGCAGAATGGCGCAGACCTGCAGCTCGGCCGCCGGGTCGGCGTGGCACATCGAGCCCACGATGGTGCCGCGGCTGCGCGTGGCCGGGTGGCCGATGAACTGCACAGCCTCGGCCATCAGCGGGATTTCGGCGCGGAGCGCCCGGTCGCGTTCGAGCGAACGCTGGCGAACGCGGGCTCCGATCCGAACGCCCTCGCCCGTCACCTCCCAGGCATCGAGACCCGGGATCCGGTTGATGTCGATGATCACGGACGGGCGCGCCATGCGCAGGCTGAGGAGCGGCATCAGGCTCTGGCCGCCCGCCATGAGCTTCGCGTCCGTTCCGTAGCGGCTGAGCAGATCGAGGCACTCCTCGACCGAGTGCGGGGCCGCATAGGAGAAGGGTGCGGGCTTCATTGGGCCTGCTCCGCGCGCGTGCGGGCCTCGCCCAGCCAGGCGAAGAGGTCGCTTTCGCTGAACGGCACATGGTTGAGGCGGACGCCGAAGGGCTGGAGCGCGTCCTCCACGGCGGCGGAGAGCACGGCCGGAACCGGGATCGTGCCGCCCTGCCCGGCTCCCTTCATGCCGAGGGGATTCAAGGGAGACGGGGTCACGATGTAGTCGATCTCCACCCGGGGCACGTCCATGGTGGTCGCCATCAGATAGTCCATGAAGGTTCCCGTCAGGATCTGGCCGCCCTCGTCGTAGACGACCTTCTCGAAGAACGTATTTCCGATCCCAAGCCCCAGACCGCCGATGACTTGGCCATCGACGATGAGCGGATTGATGACGTTGCCGAAGTCTTCCACCGCAACGTATTGCAGGATCTTCACTTGGCATGTCTTCGGGTCGACCTCGACCACGGCGCAGTGGCAGCCGGTCGCGAACGTGTTCGTCGGCGGGCAGAAATTCGCCACGGTGCTCATGCCCGGACCGAATTCCTGCATCGGCAGCGGGGCGCCGGATTCGCCGAGCGAGGTGTGCACGATGTCCTTCAGCGACACCGAGCGGCTCGGCTGGCCCTTCACCCGGACGCAGCCCTCCTCCAGCTCGAGGTCGCCGGCCTGGGCCTGAAGCATCGTGCCGCCGATCGCGAAAGCCCGCTGCTTGAGCTGCTTCGCGGCGATCGACACGGCCGATCCCGTGACCACGCCGGCCCGGCTGGCGAACGTGCCGATGCTGTAACGCACGAGGTCGGTGTTGCCGGTCAGCACCTTCACGGCCTCGAACGGCACCGCGAGTTCGTCGGCGACGATCTGGGCAAAGGCCGTGCGCTGGCCTTGCCCCTGCGAGGGGGTCCCCATCCGCACCGTGACCGAGCCGTCCAGCTCGATCGACATCCCGACTTCCTCGAAGGGCCCGAGCCCGGTGTCCTCGACGCAGAGCGCAAGCCCGATGCCGATGAACTTGCCCTCCTGGCGGAGCTTCGTCTGCTCCTCGCGCCGGGCGTCGTACTTGATCATCGCGAGGCCGCGCCCGAGGAGGGCCGGGAAATCGCCGCTGTCGTAGGTGCGCTTGGTCCCGTCGCGGGAGATGAAGCCGAGTTCGTAGGGAAACTCGTCCGGCTGGATCAAATTGCGGCGCCGGAGTTCGGCCGGGTCGATCTTCAGTTCGTGGCCGACCTTGTCGAGGAGGCGCTCGCAGACGTAGCAGGCCTGCGGCCGGCCCGCGCCGCGCACCGGGGCCGTCGGCACCGTGTTCGTGTAGACGATGTCGGCGTCCACCTTGTAGTTCGGGACCTTGTAGGGCCCCGGAATGTTCACGGCGGTGAGCAGCGGCACGACGGGCCCCCACGGCGTGTAGGCGCCGGCGTCGTAGAGAAAGCGCCCGCGAATCCCCAGGATCACGCCGTCCTGCGTGACCGCCATCTCGAGGTGATGGATCTGGGTGCGTTCGTGATAGGAGGCGATCAGGTGCTCGCGCCTGTCCTCGATCCACTTGATCGGGCAGCCGAGCTTGCGGGCGATGACCGGGACCAGCAGGTCTTCGGTGTAGGTCAGGCCCTTGTAGCCGAACCCGCCTCCGACGTCGGGGTTCAGGACCTGGACGGAGTTCTCGGGCAGGCCGAGCGCGTTGGCGATCGCGGTGCGGTGCACGAACGGGACCTGGGAGACGTTCCAGACCACCATCCGGGATTCATATTCGTTCCAGTACGCGACGACCCCGCGGGTCTCCATCGCCTGGCCGGCGCCGCGCTGGATTTCGAGCCGCTCGCGGGCCACGTAGAAGGCCTGGGCAAAGGCCGCATCGGTGTTTCCGGTCACCACCGGGATGCGCGCGCCGAGATTCGAGGGCACGTCGGGATGCACCAGGGGCGACCCCGGCAGGATCGCCTTTTCGAGGTCGATCACGGCGGGCATCTCGTCGTACTCGACGAGCACGAGGTCGGCGGCGTCCTCGGCCAGATAGCGGCTGTCGGCCACGATCGCGACAATCGGCTCGCCGACATAGCGCACCTCGCCCGCGGCCAGCACCGCCGGTCCGCGGGGATGCCGCAGCGCCGGATTGGGGTGGCAATCGGGAAGAATTCGCGCCGACAGCGGCAGGTCGTCGGCGGTGAAGACGGCGTGCACGCCCGGAAGGGCCAGGGCGGCTGCGACGTCGACCTTGATCTTCGCCCGTGCCACCTGGCTGCGGACGATCGCCACGTGCAGCATCCCCGGAAAGCGCAGGTCGTCGACGTAGCGCCCGCGCCCGGCGATCAGGTTGTCGTCTTCGGCACGGACCTGTCTGTGTCCGAACAGACCCATTGAGCGCGTCCCCCTCTTCGCACAAAGCGGACCCAAGTCCGGTTCGACCGGGGTTTCGGGGATCTACCGGGGCGGCGTCGGGCGTGTCAACGTCCCATATTACAGGCAGTTGATATTACGGTTGGCGGCTGTACGGTGAGGGGCCCGGCCGGATGGCGGCGCGACGCGCGCCTCTGCGCGGGCGATGCTTTCGCAGGAGTGACACATGCCCTTGGCCCAAGTGAATGGCACGGAGATCTGGTACGAGATGCAGGGCGACGGCCCGCCCCTCATGCTGTTCCCTGGCCTCGGCATGGACCACAATTACTACCGGCTCGGCGAGCCCCTCATCCGGGAGCGGGCGACGACCATTCTGGTGGACCCGCGCGGCATCGGCCATTCGCGCAAGGATTCCCCCTCCGAGATCACGTACACGCCCGAACTCTGGGCCGACGATTTCGCGGCTCTGGCGCGCCAGCTCGGCTTCGACAAGGTCGACATCCTGGGCTCGTCGCTCGGCGGCGCCATGGCGATGTGCTTCGCCGACAAGTACCGCGAACTGACCCGCTCGCTGATCGTCATCGGCGGGTTCTCGCATCTGGACCGCGCCCTCGAGACCAATTTCCGCCTGCGCCAGAAGATGGTGAAGAAGCTCGGCATGGGCGAGGAGATCGCCGACTTCATGGGCCTGTCGACCATGACGCGCGAGTTCATGGAGACCGAGGACGGCCTGCGCGTGATGCAGGCCAACCAGGCCAACATCCGCAACAACTCGCCCGAGCTGTACCACGCCTTCCTGAACTCGATCCTCTGGTGGGGCCGCAAGCTGCCGGGGCAGGAGAACGAGCCGCTGTTCACGGAACGGCTGAAGACGTTTGATGTCCCCTCGCTCATCATCGCGGGCGACAACGACTACTTCATTCCGGCCTTCTTCTCGAAGATCATCGCCGACAACATCCCGGGCGCCATCTACCGCGAAGTCGAGAGCGGCGGCCACATCCCGTTCATCGAGAAGCCGCGCGAGACGGCGGCCCTGGTCAGCGCCTTCCTGGCCAGCCTGTCCTGATCCGGCCGGGCGGGAGACCGCCCGAGGGCTGAACCGGCACGGTGCCGTCCCAAAGCCTGGAGCGCCGCATCGGCGGCGCTCCGACCGGGCTCGCGAGGGGCGACGCGCTGCCGGGCCGCAGGGAGGCCCGTCACGGCGGACGTCTCGCCCGCACCACTCGGCCGAGCTGAGCGGCAAGGGGTCGGCGGCCGCGCCGAGGGGGGCGGATCGGATGGCCCGGACGCCAGGGCGAGCCCGACCGTAGCAGCACCAAGCATGCTGGCGAGGCGAGCCGCGGCGTGCCAGGATCGCGCGACGGGCAGGCCGAGAGGTGTCGAATGAGACGGCGGGAGCTGCTCGCCGGTCCGGTCGCAGTCGGGTTGTCGTCTCGCGCTTGGGCGCAGACGCGGACCGGCCCGATCAGGATCGGCTTCATCACCTTCCAGGGACCCGCGCTGTCCTCGTCCACCGACGAGCTCCGGAAGGGCCTGACGGAGCGCGGCTACGTCGACGGACGCGACGTCGTGATCGAGGCTGCCTTCGTGGACGGCGACCGCGCGCGTGCCGAGAGGTTCGTCCGGGATCTCGTCGAGCAGCGCGTCGACGTCATCGTGGCGTGGACGACCCCGGCGGGGTTCGTGGCAAAGCGTGCCACGGAGGGCACGGGCATTCCAGTGGTTCTCGTGACCTCGGACCCGGTTGCGGCGGGTTTGGTCGCCAGCCTCGCGCGACCGGGCGGCAACCTCACCGGGATCTCCATGGCCAGTCCGGACCTCTCGGGCAAGCGCCTGCAACTGTTGAAGGAGGTGATGCCCCGCCTTCGGACGGTGGCATTCCTGGGCAATTCCCGCAGCGCCAACGCTCCCGTGTTCCTGCGCCAGAACAAGGTGGCCGCCGACCAACTCGGCTTGTCTGTGGTCAGCCGGCTGATCGACTCGCCCGAGCTGATCGACGAAAAGCTGCTGGACGGGATGAAACAGGAGGGCGCCGAAGCGCTCGTCGTCCAGCCGAACCTGACGGGGCAGGCCGCTCGAATCGTCGCCCTCGCCACGAAGGCGGGAATGCCGGTCGTCTCGGATCACCCGCCTTTCGCCGCCGCCGGGGCTCTCCTCACGCTCGGAGCGGACGAGCGCCAGCATGTCAGGCAAGCGGCCTACTACATCGACCGCATCCTGAAGGGGAGCAGGCCGGCCGACCTGCCGATCGAGCAGCCGACCTCCTTCCCATTCATCCTCAATGCGCGCGCAGCGAGGCAGTTCGGACTGGCTTTGCCGCCCGACATCCTCAGCCGCGCCGACGAGGTGATCGACTGAGGCGATGGGAGGCGCTGGTGGGGTGAGCGGCGCGGCTTGATCCGGACGGCCAGGTGCGCCGTGACGGACCTGAGGCCAGCCGCAGGCTCGCGGGCGATCGCCACGAAGGTCTCGCCGCTCGCCTTCGTGACAATGAGCTTCTTCTGCCTCTTGACGGCGCTCCGGTCGCGGCCGCCGCGCAGGGTGGCTTCGCCTCGTCTGGGGCAAGCCGGGCATCCGCGAGCGACAGCTCGGGATAGGAGCCGATCGCGAGCAGCTTCTCCTTGCCGCCGAACTGGTCGCGGAATCGCCAGAGCTTGCCGCGCGTCCCGAGAAGGTGAAGCCCGCTACCGCCGCTGAGCTTGCGGCACTTCGGTTCGGGCCTTGCCTTTCGGATCTGGACGCGGGTCAGCACTCCCGGCCTCAAGAGACCCGGTTCTGCGGTCAGGATACCCGGCCGCGTCCCCGGTAGATGGGAGATTGGCTGAGACCCGATGAGACAACGTGGGAATCCGACCGCCCTCACGTCCCTGCGTCTTATGCTGGTTTGCGAAGGGAGGGGAAGGCTTTGACCCAGCAACTGGCGGAGAAGGAGACGGTCGAACTACCTCCTTAAGCCCTTGTTATGTCGAGTTGTCCGGCAGTTCTATTGACGAACATACCCCGCATGATACCCGGCCCGGAACAGCGCTTGGCGTGGCTGGGCGGACACAGCGGCTCGGCGCGTTCAGGTACCGGCTGGCTTCGCCCGCCATAGCCGCCAGACCAGGAAGCCCGTCAACGCAACGTAGAGCGCGGTAGGGACCAGGGCCGGCCCCGTCGACCGCCCGCCAGCTGGAGATGTGTTTCGAAACCTATCGCTGGCCCGAGCGCTCGGTCGCGTCCAGGTTGATGGTCTTCGACGGTGCGATGTTGGTCGTCCGCGGCATGGATGCCGAGCGGCGATCGGTCGAGATCGTAGCCGAGGGGGTCGGCGAAGAAGCCGGACATCCGCACGCCGGACCGCCCCGGCCCAGGACGGCCCAGTTTTGATGCTCCCATATACCGGCCGTTCCCTGCCGACGGATGCTCGCTGATCTAGACGAATACAGAGCATGCCTGGTTCGCGCCATGTCTAGGCAGTTTTCTCCCTATCACGGCGTGATCGCCCCTGTCATAAGGGAGGATTCGTGCTTGGGAGCGAGGCGTCAGATCTCGCCCGCGTGGCTGTGTCGGCCAGCCCGGCAGGAGTTTGGGGCTGCGTCGATGGAGAGCTACCTTTTCGATCAGCGCGCTGCTGGTCGAGGCCGTCGTCCTTGTCTCCGGCTCGGCCTCTGTCGCGCAGGACCGGGCGCCGGTCGCCAGCCAGAGCCCGCCGATCGGCCCCATCACGCCCCGGTCCGTCCGGCCGAGCCGCAACGGCGGCGGAACCTTCCACCTTCTCCAATCGCTCCCGGCCATGTTCCGGCGGCCGAATGAGCAATCGTTTCGAGGTCTCGTCAGCCGGACGATGGATCGTCGCGGCGCTTACGGTCGCGACGGTGTTCGCGACGGCCGGCGCCAGAGGTGCGGAGCGGGACTTGCAGGTCTGCGCCGCGCACGACCTGCACGTCGTCTGGCAGATCGAGGAATGGGCCGAGCTTCGACCGGCTGAGACCGATCGGGTCCTCGCTGGCGTCGACGCGTGCTAGCGGCCCGCCGCGCCTGCCGCGCCTGCCGCGCCTGCCGCGCCGGCGCCTACGCCGAGGCGATCCGGATCTACGAGCGGTTTGACCGCGACCCGACTCAGGTGCGGTGGCTCCGATGATCCTGGACGCGAACACCCTCGTGGTGCTGTCCGCGGCGGCGTTCTCCGGCGCGTTCGTGACGTCCTTCGCCGGCTTCGCATTCTCGCCGGTCGCGGGCGTGATCCTCATGCTCGTGCTGCCGGCCAAGACGATCATCCCGGTTCTGATGATCTGCAGTGTCATCGTACAGGCAGGAACGTTGGTTTGCGCCCGCAAGAGCCTCGCCCTCGGCAGCGTCGGCCCGATGTTGATCGGCGGAGCGTTGGGAGTGCCGATCGCGGTCCAGATCTATCACCGGACCGACCTGTCCCTCTTTCAGGTGAGCTTCGGACTCTTCCTGGTGGCTTACGCGGCGATCATGCTTGTGCGCCCCTCTCGCCAGTTCCGGGTACAGACGCGCCCCGCGACGGAGGTGGCCGTCGGCTTTCTCGGCGGTCTCGTCGGTGGTCTCACGGCCATGCCGGGCGCGGTGCCGGTCCTCTACTGCGATTGCACGGGTGCCGGGAAGGAGGTGCAACGCGCGAAGGTGCAACCCTTCATCCTGGTCATGCAGGTTCTCGCGCTCGCCCTGATAGCCGTTCACGGCGATCTCGATGCGCGCACGGCCGAGCTCGTCGGCGCCTCGCTACCCGCGCTCGCCCTCGGCGTGGTCGCCGGCTTGAAGCTGTTCGGCAGCGTTTCCGAGGCGAGCTTCAGGCGCCTCGTGCTGCTGCTTCTCCTCGCGACAGGCCTCGCGCTTGCCGCTCTCCCCCCCCGCGGCGCTGCCGCCAGCACCGCCTCGCATTCCCCGGTCATCCCCTCGACCCAGTCCTGTCCACCGCAGACCGCGGGAGGCGAGGTCCACCCGGCCACGCCCGCAGGTCCGGACTTTCACTAAGTGTTCGAAAACAATCCGGGCACGTCTCCAATCCGGCGTTATCAGCAATGGATTAGTAATGATCGCGCTTAGCCAAGATCAGAAAGATACTTCAGCTCCCGTAGCGGTTCCGGTTCTCGCCCGCGTTGTGGTGGCAATTGCCGCCATTGCCATGACTGGGTGGGTATTCGACCTTCCCGGCGCCGTGGCGGGCAAGGCTCAAAGGGACTCGGTCGTTGACAGCTGCTCGGGCGGAGATGAGGTCACGAGATTTGTTTGTCGTAACACGTGGCTATCGCATCATAAACTCAGCTATCGCTAGGCTCACGCGCAGGCGCCGACCTCTGTCCTCGCTCTCTCGGCAGCGTCGCCGTCATCCCACCTGCTTAAGCTAGCCGCCAAGCGCGTCTTAGTGCGCCGAGCAAGTGGCCGCTTTCGGCCAAGACTTTCGCGGCGCAATCGGCGAGCTCCCGGGCGGGAACCTGCTCCGGGTCGTTGTGGCCGTAGACGAAGTTGAGGCGAGGAAGTCCCGTGAAGCGCGGCGCCGGCACCTGCCACGTCGGCGAATCGGGATCGACCCCGGCCAGCTCCGTCCAAGGCGTCTGCGCCAGCGTTCCCGGCCGAAGCACCGTGAGGGCAAGCAGCCGCATCCCGAGCTTCGTCACCGGATGCGCGGGCTGGGACTCCGTCCGTTCAAGGTGCGCGCGTCTCCGAGATCCGTGATCGCCGGTTGCCGGCCCCTCTTGATCGGGAGCAGGGCCTCGCCGAGCGCCGCGGCAGGATCGACCTCGCCGCGGGCCGCGATGATGGCGTATTTGGCCACGGACGAGATCCGCTGCCGCAATCGCTTCGCCGTCTCTTTGGCGTCCCGCTTCTCGACCTCGCGCAGCACGCCGAGAAGGTCGAGCGGCGTGATCTGCCAGACCGGGAGAGTCCCGATCTTGGGGAAGACGTCGCGCTCCAGGCTGATCAGCACGTCGGCCGCGTGCTTCTCGACCCAGCGGCCCCTTTGCATCTCGTGCCATTCGCGGGCGATGGCCTCGAAGGTCTCGCCGCTCTCCTTCGCGACAGGAGCTCCTTCTGTCTCTTGACGGCGCTGGGGTCGCGGCCGCCACGCGCGGTCGCCTTCGCCTCGTCACGGGCAAGCCGAGCATCCGCGAGCGACAGCTCGGGATAGGAGCCGATCGCGAGCAGCTTCTCCTGGCCGCCGAACTGGTCGCGGAATCGCCAGTGCTTGCCCCCCGCGGGCGTCCCGAGAAGGTGAAGCCCGCTAACGGCGCTGGGCCCGGC
>NZ_JAQGKF010000062.1 GCF_028290205.1 Enterovirga sp.
ATGGTCAGGGGCGCGGTCGCGCGCCCGACCGGGCCCCGTGAGCGACCGGCAGCCCGAGGCCCGCATGTCCTCCCTCCACGCGCTTTCCCACAGCCTGAACGGCGGCAAGCCAGTCTTCACAATCTGGTGCGGGCTGCCCGAGCCGCTGATTGCCGGCACGCTCGCGCAGGAGCCCGGCTATGGCTGCGTCACCCTCGACCTGCAGCACGGCGCCATGGACCTGGCGGCGGCCATCCGGGCCATTCCGCTGGTTGCGGCGGCCGGCAAGCCGAGCCTGCCCCGCATCCCGGTCGGTGAGTTCCAGACGGCGTCGCGCCTGCTCGATGCCGGCGCGGCCGGCATCATCGCACCCATGATCAACAGCGTGCAGGATGCGCGCGCCTTCGTGGCCGCGACCAAGTACCCGCCCGTCGGCGGCCGGAGCTGGGGGCCCCATGCCGCCGTGCCGCTGAGCGGCCTCGGCCCAGCCGAGTATTTCGCCGCTGCGAACAGCCTGACGGTGACCTTCGCCATGATCGAAACCCGCGAGGCGCTGGCGCAGGTGGATGCCATTCTGGCCGTGGGCGGGATCGACGCCCTGTTTATCGGCCCCTACGACCTGTCGATCGGGCTGTCGGGCGGCGGCGCCATCGACCCCGACGGCCCGGAGACGAGCCAGGCCATCCAGCACGCCCTCACCCGCGCCAAGGCTGCGGGCAAGCGGGCCGGCATCTACGCGGCGACCGGCGAGCGGGCCGGGCATTTCGCGAATCTCGGCTACGACCTCATCGCCATCGGCACCGACGCCGTCTTTTTGCGCGAGGGCGCGGCCAGCATGCTGAGGGCCGCCGTGGCGCCGGCCTGACGGCCGCCCCGCCGGGCGTGCCCCGTCAATGCGTCAGGCGGGTCACCGTGATCGAGTCGATGATGCTTTCGAAGGCGCTCTTGAGCTGCGGCGACGATTGCACGTCGAAATAATGCTGCTTCGCCTTGGCGTTCGGGGCGGAGGCGCATGAGCTCAGCATGTCGGCGTCGCCCTCGAGGAGCCGGATGGTGAAGACCTCGATCCCCTTGGCCTTGGCCGTGTCGCAGGTGGAGAGCGTCCGGGCGTTCATCATCCGCAGCGTCGGGTCCCACTTGCTCGCACTGTGCGGCCTCCGGACCTCGCCGTCGACGTAACGCTGCGTGTTCTCGCCGTCGGTGAGCACCACCATGTAGCGCCTCACGCCACGGGGATCGCTGGTGCTCGGCGTGTCGAGCGGCACCGAGCCGGTCAGGGTGGCCGTGCCCCAGGCCACGCCCAGCCCGACATTGGTGTTGCCGCGCGGCCGCATGCTCTTGATGGTCCCCGTGACGGCCTCATAGGCCGCCCTCTCGTGCAGCGAGATCAGGGGCTGCACCGGGACAAGGTCGCCCAGGCCCCTGGAGGCCCATTCGCTCTTGGCCAGGGCCGGGTACAGCGTCCCGGTCAGCGCCGCGACCGGCGGCGTGTCGGAGACGTCCTTCGGGGTGTCGCGATCCACGATGTAGCCGGTCCAGCCGGCGCGGTCGGCGCTCTTCAGGCGGAGCCAGTCCCGGTAGCGATAGCGGCCGGCGTCGAGCCGAACCTCGGTGTCGAACGGCACGATGGAGACGCGGACATCGTCGGGCGATGCGGCGATGTCGCGCAGGTCGTCGACGAGCTTCACGGCCGCGCTGCGCAGTTCCTCGATCTTCACCCGGCCGTCGAAACGCTCGGCCATGGACCCCGTGTTGTCGAGGACGAGGGCGATCTCGATCCGCTCCATGCTGCCGTTGACGCGTGATTCGCTCGCCACGGCCGTGTCGCGGAGGCCGACCACCTGAAGGAGCCCGTTCGGCACGCGCGCCTGCGCCCTCACCACGATGCTGGATCCGACGCGCTGCACCTCGGGGGTCGCCAGGCTGATGCCGGCGGCCGGCCGGTACAGACTCCGCATCACGCTCTCGGCCCGGGCGGCGAGTTGCCCCGGCGTCGCGGTGCGGGGCTCACGCACCAGGGTCAGAACGGCGGCGTCGGTGGCCCGCTGCAGCTTCGTCTGCTCGATCGCGGCCCGGCTGTAATCCACCGCCGCGCCTGCGAGCCCAACCAAGGGCAGAGCCGCGAGACCGAACATCATGGCGACGGCGCCGCGCTGATCCGAGTTGAAACGCCTGAACAGGGCCATCTGTGCCTCCCCGGTCCCGCTTTCCGGCCGCGGAGCCAGAGGCGCGAGGAGCGTGCCACCTGAGGGCGTGTCAGATCGGCACGAACCCGGGTGGTTGCCCGGGGAGGCTGGCGCGAAGCGCCTGGGGGTGGGTCACGGGGCCGCGCTTCCCCCTCCCGGTCGCCCCCGGGGCGTTGCCAGCACGCCACCCGTGTCGGTACAGCGATGGCAGTTCCCTCGACCCGTCAGCGATCGATGCCAGCTCCCGGTACCGTCCACGTCCAGATCACCCCGGATCTCGTCCGGCAGCACGGCCTCACCGATGAGGAGTACCGTCGCTTCACCGACCTGATCGGCCGGCGGCCGACGCTCGTCGAGCTCGGCATCGTGTCCGCCATGTGGAACGAGCATTGTTCCTACAAATCGTCGCGCCTTCACCTGAAGACGCTGCCGACAGAGGCGCCCTGGGTGATCCAGGGCCCGGGCGAGAATGCCGGAGTCATCGATATCGGCGACGGCGACGCCTGCGTGTTCAAGATGGAGTCGCACAACCACCCGTCCTTTATCGAGCCCTACCAGGGCGCCGGGACGGGGGTGGGCGGCATTCTGCGCGACGTCTTCACCATGGGCGCCCGCCCCATCGCGGCCCTGAACGCGCTTCGGTTCGGTTCGCCCGACCACCCGCGCACGCGCCACCTCGTCTCGGGGGTGGTGGCCGGCATCGGCGGCTACGGCAATTCCTTCGGGGTGCCGACGGTGGGCGGGGCGACCGGCTTCCACACCCGCTACGACGGCAACATCCTGGTCAACGCGATGGCGGTCGGCATCGCGCGGGCCGACCAGATCTTCTACGCCAAGGCCACGGGGGTCGGGAATCCGATCGTGTATCTCGGCTCCAAGACGGGCCGCGACGGCATCCACGGCGCCACCATGGCCTCCGCGGCGTTTGACGACGAATCGGCCGAGAAGCGCCCGACCGTGCAGGTCGGCGACCCCTTCGCCGAGAAGTTGCTGCTGGAGGCCTGCCTCGAGCTGATGCAATCCGGATCGGTGGTCG
>NZ_JAQGKF010000090.1 GCF_028290205.1 Enterovirga sp.
CCTGGCGAGCGCCGGGACGGAGCGCGGGACAGCCGCGACGAGCGCCCCGGGCGCGACCGCCCCGGGAGCCAGGACGAACGGGATCGGCCGGGCGACCGCGAGCGCCGCGACGTTCGCGAGGACCGACCGGGCGACCGCGACCGCCGCGACGGCCGTGACGACCGCCGGGGCGCCGATCGCCGGGACATGCGGGACGACGATCGCGACCCGCGATCCGGCCAGCTTGACGATCTCCGGGAGGGCCGGCGCGAAAGCCGCGAGGGCGGCCGGACAGTGATCCGCGAGCCGGGTGGCCGCACCATCATCCGCGAGAACGGCCGCACCATCATCCGGCGGGAGGAGGCGGGCCGCTTCCGGTACGGCGCGACCGATGTCCGCACCGAGCGGCGGGGCAGCGAGACGGTGGTCATCACCGAGCGGGCCGGCGGCGTGCAGATCGTCACCTACACGGACGCCGAGGGACGGCTGCTCCGCCGGGCCCGGCGCGGCCCGGACGGCCGCGAGGTCGTCATCATCGACAACCGGGTACGCGGCGGCGGGCGGCCGGGCGACTACTTCGTCCGTCTGCCCCCGCCCGTGGTCGGCATCCCGCGCGAGCGTTACATCCTGGAGGAGGCTGATCCGTCCTATGAGCGCGTCTCGGAGACGCTGCTCGCGCCCCCGGTGGAGCGGCTGTCGCGCCGCTACACGCTGGACGAGGTACGGTACAGCCCCGAGGTGCGGGCCCGCATGCCGCGGGTCGATCTCGACACGATCACCTTCGAAACGGGCTCCTGGACGGTGACCCCCGAACAAGCCCAGCGGCTCGCCGTTGTGGCCCGGGCGCTGACCGAGGCCATCACCCGCAACCCGCAGGAGGTGTTCCTCATCGAAGGCCACACGGACGCGGTCGGAGCGGACGACGACAATCTGTCTCTGTCCGACCGCCGGGCGGAATCGGTGGCCGTGGCGTTGCAGGACACCTTCCGGGTTCCGCCCGAGAACCTGACCACCCAGGGCTACGGCGAGCAGCAGCTCAAGGTCGCCACGCAAGGGCCCGAGCGGCGCAACCGCCGCGTCACCGTCCGGCGGATCACGCCCCTCCTGACCGGCGACGCGGGCCCGCCCGCCCGCTGACGGCGACCCGAGGGCGTCCGCCGGTTCCCGCCGGCGGACGTCCCCTCAGGCACCGTCTGGCAACCCGGGTCGACCCGACGAGCGAATCTTAACGCTTGCGCTTGACACTCCCGCCCGGCCCCGACCGGGGCACGGGAGTTTGACGTGCCGCCTCCTCATTCCGAGACCGTGGTGATCGGTGCCGGACCGGCCGGGCTCACCGCGGCCTATCTGTTGACCAAGGCCGGCCGCGGCGTGACCGTGCTCGAGCAGGACCCCACCTATGTGGGCGGCATCAGCCGGACGGTCAGCTACAAGGGCTACCTGTTCGACATCGGCGGGCACCGCTTCTTCTCGAAATCGCGCGAGGTCGTGGATCTGTGGCGCGAGATCCTGCCGGATGATTTCGTGCAGCGGCCGCGCCTGTCGCGCATCTTCTACGGCGGGCGCTACTACTCCTATCCGCTGAAGGCGTTCGAGGCGCTGCGCAATCTCGGCCCGCTCCGGAGCGCCGCCTGCTTCCTGTCCTACCTGTGGGCCCGGGCGCGCCCGATGGCCGAGCCGAAGAGCTTCCACGACTGGGTCCGCAACCAGTTCGGCGAGCGGCTCTTCCGGATCTTCTTCAAGACCTACACCGAGAAGGTCTGGGGCATGTCCTGCGACGAGATCTCGTCGGACTGGGCGGCGCAGCGGATCAAGGGGCTCAGCCTCGGCACCGCCGTCCTGGACGCGCTCACACGCCCCTTCCGCCGCGCTGGCGCCCGGTCGGGACCGGTGGTCAAGACGCTGATCGACAGCTTCGACTACCCCCGGCGCGGCCCCGGCATGATGTGGGAGGCCGCGGCCGCCAAGATCCGGGCCGGGGGCGGCCGGATCCAGATGGGCTGCAGGGTGGAGCAGCTCAGCTTCGACGCCGCCACCCGGCTTTGGACGGTGACCTCCGTCTCGCCCGATGGTCACCGCGAGCAGATCCGCACGCCGCACGTGATCTCGTCCGCGCCCATCGCGGAGCTGATCCCCGCCATCCGGCCGCTGCCGATCAGCGTGTTCCAGGCGCGCGCCCTGCGCTACCGCGACTTCCTGACCGTGGCCCTGATGGTGAAGCGGCGGGCGGATTTCCCGGACAACTGGATCTACATCCACGATCCGGCCGTGAAGGTCGGCCGGATCCAGAATTTCCGCTCCTGGTCGCCGGAGATGATCCCCGACGAGAGCACCACCTGCCTCGGGCTGGAATATTTCTGCTTCGAGGGGGACGGGCTGTGGTCCCTCCCGGATCAGGAGCTGGTGGCGCTCGCCACGCGCGAAATCGCCCAGATCGGCCTTGTCGACCCGGCCGACGTGACCGACGCCTGCGTGGTCCGCCAGGTCAAAGCCTATCCGGTCTATGACGAGCACTACGCCGACCACGTCGCGACCATCCGGCTCGACCTGGCGCAAAACTATCCGGGCCTGCACCTCGTCGGCCGCAACGGCATGCACAAGTACAACAACCAGGACCACGCCATGATGACCGCCATGTTGACGGTCTCGAACATCCTGGCCGGGCGTGAGGTCTACGACGTGTGGCAGGTCAACGAGGACGCCGCCTACGGCGAGGACGGCCCGTCCGGCGCCGCCGAGGCGCTGCGCAGCGAGCGGCTGGTGCCCCGCCGCGCCGCGTGACCCGGGCGGCTTGCCGGCACGCACGGAGCTGATAGCCTCCCCTCATAAGAACTTGGGAGGACGCGGAATGCGGGACGTCACGCGACGGGGCGTGCTGGCGGGAGCGCTAGCCGTTCCGGCTCTCGGCTCGGGCAGTCGGGCGCAGGAGCCCTGGCCCGCCGGCGCCGGCATCGTCCGGCTGATCGTGCCGTTTCCGGCGGGAGGCTCGGTCGACGCGGTGGCGCGGCTGGTTCAGCCCGGCCTGCAGCAGCGGCTCGGCGCCACCGTCCTGGTCGAGAACCAGCCGGGCTCCTCGGGCAGCGCCGCCACGGGCCGGGTCGCCAAGGGCACGCCCGACGGCTCGACATGGGTGTTCGTGTTCGACACGCACGCCGTGAACCCGTTCATGCAGCAGCTCCCGTTCGACACGGCGCGCGATCTCGAACCCGTGATGCTGATCGGCACGGCCCCGAACGTGCTGGCGACGCATCCCTCGAAGCCCTACCGCACGGCCGCGGACGTGATCGCAGCCGCCAAGGCAAAGCCGGACGGCATCACCTACGCGACCATCGGCACGGGCAGCCTCGGCCACCTCACCATGGTGCGCTTCGCCCGGCAGGCGGGCGTCAAGCTGACCCACGTGCCCTACCGGGGCGGCGGCCCGGCCATGAACGACGCGCTCGCCGGCCATGTCGAGCTGATCATCGGCAGCGCCGCCCTGATCAACCCGCAGCTCGAGGGCAAGGCGCTGCGGCCGGTGGTGCAGTTCGGGGCGACGCGGGTCGCCTCGGCGAACCTCAAGGACGTGCCGACCGCAGGCGAGAGCGGCATGCCGGGCCTCGAATCGGTGGCCTGGTGGGGCGTGTTCGCACCCGGCAAGACGCCGCCCGCCATGATCGAGCGGTTCAACCGCGACCTCAAGGCGAGCCTTGCCGACGAGCGGGCCAACCGTGTGCTGAAGGACAGCCAGCAGATTGAGATCCGGGCCGGCGCCCCGGCCGAGCTGCAGCGCTTTTTGGAGAACGAGATGAAGGTCTGGGGAGCGGTGGTGCGGGACAACAACATCAAGGCGGACAGCTGATGGCCTTGCCGCGCGTCGCGGTGATCGACGACACGCAGGCGCTGGCTCGCGGCTCGGCCGATTGGAGCCGGCTGGACGGCAAGGCCGAGCTCACGGTGTTTGAGCAGCCCTTTGCCGACGAGACCGCGGCCGCGGCCGCCCTTGCCGACTTCGAGGTGGTGGTGCCGATGCGGGAGCGCACGGCCTTTCCGGCCTCGCTCGTCGCGCGCCTGCCGAAGCTGCGCCTGCTGGCCATGACGGGCGCGCGGGCGCCGACCTTCGACATCCCGGCCCTGACCCGGCAGGGCGTGCTCGTCTGCAACACGGGCATCAACACCAGCGCGGCCACCGCCGAGCTCGCCTTCGGGCTGATTCTCGCGGCCGCGCGCCGCATCCCGCTGGCCGACCGGGTGATGCGGGCCGGCGGCTGGCACGAGGGCGTGCCGGTCGGCACCGTGCTGGACGGCCGCCGCCTCGGCATCCTGGGCCTGGGCAAGCTCGGCAGCCGCGTCGCGGGCTATGGCCGCGCCTTTGGCATGGAGGTGGTGGCCTGGAGCCAGAACCTGACGGAGGAGGCCGCCCGAGAGGCCGGCGTGCGGCGGGTCGAGAAGGACGAGCTGTTCGCCGCCTCCGACATCCTGTCGTTGCACGTGGTCCTGTCCGAGCGGACGCGGAACATCGTGGGCCAGGCGGAGCTCGCCGCGATGCCGGACGGGGCCATCCTGATCAACACCGCCCGGGGACCGCTCGTGGACGAGGCGGCGCTGCTGCGCGAACTCGGCACCGGCCGCATCTCGGCCGCGCTGGACGTCTACGACCGCGAGCCCCTGCCGGCGGGGCACGCCCTGCGGCGTCTGCCGAACGTCGTGCTGACCCCGCATCTCGGCTACGGGGCCCGGCACGTCTTCGAGCAGTTCTACCGCGAAAGCCTGGAGAACATCCTGGCCTGGCTGGACGGCCAGCCGATCCGGCTGGTCAATCCGGACGCGCTCGCGCCCGCCCGGTCCTGACGGTCAGCGCCGCTTCGGCGGCGGCGGCGGGGCCGGCGGCTCCTTCAGGGCGTCCTCGATCTTGTCGAGCTTGTTCTCGAGCTTGTCGAGCTTGGCCAGGATCTGCGTCAGGATGTCCGGCATCACCCGGATGTAATCCACGCTCTCCCGGGTCGCGACGGCCGTCGCCTTGCTGGCCTCGAGGAGTTCGCGGACCTCGGCTGGCGACAGCGCCGACTGTGTCTGGGCGGCAGCTGGGTCGATGGCCGGCGGCGGGCTGTACTGCACCTGGCCGGAGGTCCCCTTCGCGGACGGCGCGACCTCGGCCGGAGGCCGGGTCGGGTTGGTGACAGCCTGGGTCGCGGCTGCGCCGGGATCGGCCGCGGTGGTGCCGGGCGTGGGGGTCGCGGCCGATTGGGCAAAGGCTGCCGGCGTCGCGCAGGCCATTCCGGCCGCTAGAAGCACTATCCACCGAGCCCGCATCATCCATCCTCCGAATCGCTCCCGTGACGGTGCGGAAACGGGCGCAGGAGAGCAAGCAGCGCCGGCGCTCCCGGGGCCGCACCCGGCCGGCCCGGGGCGAACCGGGAGGCTGGAGAAATCCTGCCGCCGCGCTAACCTGCCGTCCGCATGAGCCCCGCCCCGATCCGTGCCGCTCGCCGCGCCCGTCCCGCCGATCGGGGTGGGCCAACCTGATGTCCACCTCGCCCGCCCCTGGGAGCCGGGACGAGCGCCCCGACCCTGTTCGGGGCTTCGCGGCTTCGCCGGCGGCCGCCACGCCGCTGCGCCGCGGGATCCAGGCGCGGCATCGGGTCGCCGAGCGCGACTGGATCCTGGCGCTGGCGGATGAGGCCGAGCTGTCGCCGGCCGAACTCGCCGCCGCCGGCCGGCGCGCCCGCGATCTCGCCGAGGCGGTGCGCCGGGCCCGCCGCTCGGCTGGCGGCGTCGACGCGCTGATGCACGAATTCTCGCTCTCCTCCGAAGAGGGCGTGGCGCTGATGTGCCTGGCCGAGGCGCTGCTGCGGATCCCGGACGACGGCACGCGAGACCGCCTGATCCGCGACAAGATCGGCGGCGGCGACTGGTCGGCCCATCTCGGGCGCTCGCCGTCGCTGTTCGTGAACGCGGCGGCCTGGGGGCTGCTGGTCACCGGCAAGCTCGTGCCGACGCACAGCGAGCAGGCGCTCGGCGGCTCCCTCCGCCGTCTGGTGGGCCGGGGCGGCGCTCCGGTGATCCGGCGCGCGACCGACCTCGCCATCCGCATGCTGGGCCGCCAGTTCGTGACCGGCGAGACCATTGGCGAGGCGCTGGCCGAAGCCTCCGCGCGCGAGCGCCGCGGCTACCGTTTCTCCTACGACATGCTGGGCGAGGCCGCGATGACGGCCGCCGACGCCGACCGCTACATGCGGGCCTATGCCGAGGCGACGCTCGCCATCGGCCGGGCCTCGGCCGGGCGGGGGATCTATGCCGGGCCCGGCATTTCCATCAAGCTTTCGGCGCTCCACCCCCGCTACGCCCGCAGCCAGCGCGAGCGGGTCATGGCGGAGCTGCTGCCGCGGGTGACCTCGCTGGCGCTCTTGGCACGCTCGGCCGACATCGGCCTGAACATCGACGCGGAGGAGGCGGACCGGCTCGACCTCTCGCTCGACCTCCTGGAGGCGCTGGCGCTCGATCCCGCCCTCGCCGGCTGGGACGGGCTCGGCTTCGTGGTGCAGGCCTATGGCCGGCGCGCCCGGCCGGTGATCGATTGGCTGGCCGATCTCGGCCGCCGCTCCGGCCGCCGGCTGATGGTTCGGCTGGTCAAGGGCGCCTATTGGGACAGCGAGATCAAGCTCGCCCAGCTTGGCGGCTTCGAGACGTTTCCGGTCTTCACCCGCAAGGCCCACACCGACGTGTCCTATCTCGCCTGCGCCCGTGCCATGCTGGCCGCGCCGGACAGCATCTTTCCGCAATTCGCCACCCACAACGCCTTCACGATCGGGGCCGTGGAGGCGATGGCTGGGGCGGCCGATTACGAGTTCCAATGCCTGCACGGCATGGGCGAGGCGATCTATGACGGCATCGTCGGACCCGCCGGCCGGGGGCGACCGGTGCGGGTCTATGCGCCGGTCGGGCCGCACGAGACGCTGCTTGCCTACCTGGTGCGCCGGCTGCTCGAGAACGGCGCCAATTCCTCCTTTGTCAGCCAGGTGGTGGACGAGACCGTTCCGCTCGAGCGCTTGGTCGAGGACCCGGTGGCGCGTGTGCGCCAGGATGGCGGCCACCCCCATGCCGGGCTGCGGCCGCCGCCGGCGCTGTTTCCCGGCCGGGCGAATTCCCGTGGGTTCGACCTCGCGAGCGAGCCGGCTCTGACCGAACTCGGCGTGGCGCTGCGGACCCGGCCGCAGGGCCCCGAGGAGGCGCGCGGGCAGCCGGTCCGCAACCCCGCGAGCGGCGAGATCGTCGGCCGGATCGCCGACATCTCGGCCGAGGAGGTCGGCCCCGCCGTGGGGCGGGCCGCCGCCGCCCTTCCAGACTGGGCCAGCCTGCCGGCCGAGCGCCGGGCGGCCCTCTTGGAGCGCTGGGCCGAGGCGCTCGAGGAGCAGCGGCTCGCCCTCTACGGGCTCCTGATGCGGGAGGCCGGCAAGACGGCCCGCAACGCGGTCGGGGAGCTGCGCGAGGCGGTAGATTTCTGCCGCTACTACGCGGCCGAGGCGCGGGCGGGTCTCGCCGGGACGCGGCCGCTCGGGCCGGTCTGCTGCATCTCGCCGTGGAACTTTCCGCTCGCCATCTTCACCGGCCAGGTCGCGGCCGCCTTGGTGGCCGGCAATCCGGTGCTGGCAAAGCCCGCCGAACAGACGCCGCTCGTGGCGCGGGAGGCGGTCCGGCTCGCGCATGAGGCCGGCATTCCGCCCGACGTGCTCCAGCTTCTGCCGGGTCCGGGCGAGACCGTGGGCGCGGCGCTGGTGGCCGATCCGCGGGTGATGGGCATCGTGTTCACGGGCTCGACGGCGGTCGCCAAGGGCATCGAGCGGACCCTCGCTGGCCGGCCGGACAGCCCGGTCCTGATCGCCGAGACCGGCGGGCTCAACGCCATGATCGTGGATTCCTCCGCCCTTCCCGAGCAGGTCGTGGCGGACGCCGTCGAGAGCGCCTTCGATTCGGCCGGCCAGCGCTGCTCGGCGCTCCGCCTCCTCTGCCTGCAGGAGGACGTGGCCGGCCCGATCATCGCCATGCTGGAAGGCGCCATGCGGGAGCTTCGCACCGGCTCGCCGCTGGACCTCTCGACCGATGTCGGCCCCGTCATCGACGGCGAGGCTCGGGACGGGCTCGAGCGCCACGTCGCGGCCATGCGGGCCAGAGGTTGCCGCGTGGTGCAGGGGCGGCTCGCGGCCGAGACAGGGCGGGGCACCTTCGTGCCTCCCACCCTGATCGAGATCCCGGAGGTCGAGGCGCTCGACCGCGAGGTGTTCGGCCCCGTGCTGCACGTGGTGCGGTTCCGGGCAGAGGAGCTCCCGCCGCTAGTCGGCCGCATCAACGCGGCCGGCTACGGCCTCACCGGCGGCCTGCACACGCGCATCGACGAGGTCATCGCGGAGGTCGCCAGCAGCCTTCGGGTCGGCAACCTCTACGTCAACCGCAACCTGGTCGGGGCGGTGGTGGGCTCGCAGCCCTTTGGCGGCGAGGGCCTGTCCGGCACCGGGCCCAAGGCCGGAGGGCCGTTCTACCTGCACGCCCTGGTGCGAAACGGCCGGCCGGCCCCGGCCGTGGCTCTGCGCCTGCCCGGCCCGACGGGCGAGGAGAACGGCTGGTCGCTCCATCCCCGCGGCCCGGTCGCCTGCCTCGGTCCGGCTCCGGAGGCCCTGCGGGCCCAGGCGGAAGCGGCGCTCGCCGCCGGCAACCGCGCGCTGCTGCCCGACACGGAGGCGGGACGGGCCGTTGCGGCCGATCTCTCCCGGGACGACGTCGCTCTGTCCGAGGACCCGGCCGGCGCGGAGCCGCTCGGAGCCGTGCTGGCGGATCTCCCGCCCGAACCGCTGGTCGCGCTCCGGCGCAGGATCGCGGCCCGGCCCGGCGCCATCCTGCCGGTGATCGGACCCGACCATTCGGGGGGCTACCCGGGCTGGAGGCTGGTTGCGGAGCGGGCGGTCAGCGTCAACACTGCGGCGGCGGGGGGCAATGCCGCGCTGCTGGCGCTCGACGAGGGCGGCGCCTCGCCTTGACCTCGATCTCGCTTTCGGCCCCGGAACGGACTACGCGTTGCTCGCCATGGACAGCTTCCGGCTCGATCCCCGCCTCGCGGCCGATACCCTCCCGGTCGGGGATCTGCAGCTCTGCTCCGTGCTGTTGACGGACGACGCGCGCTTTCCCTGGCTGGTGCTGGTGCCGCGCCGGGCCGGCCTGTCCGAGATCACCGACCTCTCCGATCCGGACGCCGCCACCCTGATGCAGGAGCTGCGGATCGCCACGCGGGTCATGCTGGCCCTGTCAAAACCCGACAAGGTCAACGTCGCGGCGCTCGGCAACCTCGTGCCGCAACTGCACATCCACGTGGTCGGCCGCTTCCACTCCGATCCGGCCTGGCCGGGCCCCGTCTGGGGTCGCAGCGCGCGCCAGCCCTATCCCGCGCACGCGGCCGCTGCCCTGGTCGACCGCGCCGCCGCCCTGTTCGCAGCCGAGTGATCCGCCTCATGCCTCTTCGACTCGGTTTCGCCGCAAACCTGCTCGACCGCGCCGGTGCGGAGCGCGAGGAGGCTGCCCCGAGCGCGGCGGCGGGCGAGAGCCGCCTCGTGGTGATCGCGGGCGAGTTCGCGATCCTCCAGGCGGGCCCGGAGGGGGCGACCGCGCTGCTGGCGCCCGACCGTCTTCCGGCCGAGGATCTGCGTGAGCGCGTCGTCCTGGGGCGGCTGGACGGCGTGGCCGTGATCGGGGCGGCGCTCGATCCCGCCCGGGCCGATTCCTTGCGGGCCGACCCGGCCTTTGTGGTCACCGACCTGCGCAGCATCGCCACCGAGGGCACGGTGCCCCCCGGCGAGGCCGGCATGCTGGCCCAGGCGAAATCGCTTCTTCTCTGGCACGCCCGCCACCGCTTCTGCGCCCAATGCGGCGCGCCGACCGCTCCGGACCGGGCCGGGCTGCGGCGCGATTGCGAGACCTGCGGCGGGCAGCATTTTCCCCGCACCGACCCGGTCACCATCATGCTGGTCAGCCGCGGTGACCGCTGCCTGCTGGGCCGGCAGAGCCGCTTCGTGGCCGGCAGCTATTCCTGCCTGGCCGGTTTCGTATCGCCCGGCGAGAGCATCGAGGACGCGGTGCGGCGTGAGGTCCGGGAGGAGAGCGGCATCGAGGTCGGGCGGGTGCGCTACCTGATGTCCCAGCCCTGGCCGTTTCCGTCCTCCCTGATGATCGGCTGCCTCGGCGAGGGGCTGAGCGAGCCCATCACCATCGACACCGAGGAGCTCGAGGATTGCCGCTGGTTCCCGCGGGCGGAGGTGGCCAGCATGCTGGAGCGGCGGCACCCGGAGGGGCTGATCACCCCGCCGCCCATGGCCATCGCTCACCACCTGATGCGGGCCTGGGTGGACGGCGAGACCGCCTGAGCCGGTGAACCTGTGGCTGCGCCTCCTGGCGCTGATCTGCCTGGCGCCGCTGCGGCCGCGCCTGCGCCCGCCCGGGGCCGTGTCCCGCCTCCGGTTCCGGGTCTGGCCGCACGATCTCGACACTCGCTGCATCTGAACAACGGCCGGTACTGGGCCGTGATGGACTTGGACGCGCCGACCTCGTTCTCCGCTCCGGGCTGTGGCGCTCCGTGCTGCGCCGGCGCTGGACCCCCATCCTGGGCGCCGGCACGATCCGGTTCCGGCGCGAGTTGCGGCTGTTCCAGCGCTTCTCGGTCGAGACCCGCATCCTCCACTGGACCGGCGCCAACCTCGTCCTGGAGCAGCGCATCCTGACGGCCGGCGAGGACGGGCGGCCCGAGATCGTGGCCGCCGTCGCGCTGGTGCGGGGCGGGCTCTACGACCGCCGGGCCCGCAGCTTCGTGCCGATCGCCACGCTGATGGACGCGGTCGGGATCTCGGCCGAAAGCCCGCCGGCGAGCCCGGCCGTGGCTGCCTTCCTGGCCGGCGAGGAGGGTCTCAAGCGCGGCGGCTGAGGGCGGTCAGCTGCCGAGATGTCCGAGGAGCTCCCTGTTCACGCTTTCCGGCTCCTCGTGCTGGAGCCAGTGGCTGGCCCCGTCGAACCAGCGGATGCGGCCCTGGTCGCACAGGGCGAGGCTCTCGGTTGCGAAGCGGGGCCCCAGTGCCGTGTCGCGCCGTCCCCACAGGATCAGCGTCGGGACCGCGATCCGGCCGGCGGTGGGGGGCGGGTGGCGGACCAGCGCCCGGTACCAGCCCAGCATGCCGACCAGGGCATTCGGCCGCGACCATGCCTCGCGGTAGAGCAGAAGGTCGTTTCGCCCAAAGGCGCCGGGCCGGCTCGTCCGGAGGAGGGCGCCGCGGAGCGCCGCGAAGTCGCGCCGGGCCAGCAGCCGTTCCGGCAGCCCGGGCAGTTGAAAGGCCGCCACGTACCAGCTTCTGAGAAGCTGCGCCGGGTCCTTTCGCATCACGGACCAGCGCGCGTCCGGATGGGGCGCGTTGAGGATGGCGAGCCGGCCGACCCGGCCAGGGTGCCGGGCCGCGACCCAGAAGGCGACGATGCCGCCCCAATCATGCCCGACCAGCGCAAAGGTGCCGAAACCCAGGGTGTCCGCGAGATCGAGCACGTCCTGGCCCAACCGCGCCAGCCGGTAGTCTGCGACGGCGTCGGGCTTGTCCGATCCGGCATAGCCGCGCTGGTCGGGCACCACGACCCGGAACCCGGCCGCCGCGAGGGGCCCGATCTGGTGGCGCCACCCGGCCGAGAATTCGGGAAAGCCGTGCAGCAGGATGACGGGCGGACCGTTCTTCGGCCCGGCTTCGACGACGTTCAGCGACAGCCCGGGGAGGGCGACGCGCCGCGCCGCCGAAACCGTGCCGTCCGCCCGGTTCATCCCGGCTGGCCCATGTTTTCCCGGAACGGGTGGGCCGGATAAACGCCGAGCAGCCGGAATTCGCGGGAGAAGAAGCGCAGCTCCTCCAGCGCCCGGGCCAGCCCCGGGTCGTCCGGACGGCCGTCCACCTCGGCATAGAACTGGGTGGCCGTGAACTGCCCCTCGACCATGTAGGATTCGAGCTTCGTCATGTTGACGCCGTTGGTCGCGAACCCGCCCAGCGCCTTGTACAGGGCGGCCGGCAGGTTGCGGACCCGGAACACGAAGCTCGTCACCACGTGATCGCCGGCGGGCGCCGGATCGGCCTCGCGGGACAGGACGATGAACCGGGTCGTGTTGTGGGCCTCGTCCTCGACATTCTCCTCCAGGATCTCGAGCCCGTAGCGCTCGGCCGCGAGGCGGGGCGCCAGGGAGGCGCGGCTCCGGTCGCCGGCGTCGCGGATTTCGCGCGCCGATCCGGCCGTGTCGCCGGCCACCACCGCCTTGACGCCGAGGCGCCGGATCACGCGCCGGCACTGGCCGAGCGCGTGGATGTGGCTGTGCACGGTCCGGATCTCGTCGATCCGCGTGCCGGGCAGCGCCATGAGCTGGAAGTGGATCGGCAGGAAATGCTCGCCCACGATATGCAGGCCGGAGGTCGGTAGCAGGTGGTGGATGTCCGCGACGCGCCCGGCGATCGAATTCTCGATCGGGATCATGGCCAGCTCGGCTTCGCCCTCGGTGACCGCAGCGAAGGCGTCCTCGAAGGTGGCGCAGGGCAGGGGCTCGTGGTCCGGGCGCGCCTCGTGGCAGGCGATCTCCGAATTCGCCCCGCGCTCGCCCTGGAAGGAGATTTTCACGCCTGTGCCTCCAACAGCCGCCGCGCCCGTGCGAGCCCGTGCGGATTATCCACCCCGAAGGGCTGGTCCTCGATCAGCGCGATGTCGATGCGCATCCCGGCCTCCAGCGCGCGCAACTGCTCCAGCCGTTCCCGCCGCTCCAGCGGCGAGGGCGGCAGGGCAATGAAGCGGGCGAGCGCCTGCCGGCGATAGGCGTAGAGCCCGACATGGTGAAACAGCGGCCCCTCGCCCCAGGGCGCGGTGGCCCGGGTGAAATACAGCGCCCGCAGGCGGTTCGGCCCGATCTCGGTGCCGATGGCCTTGACGATGTCGGGATGCGTCCGCTCCTCCTCGAGCGTGATCGCGAAGGCCAGGGTGGCGATGTCGACTGCCGGGTCGGCCAGCGGGCCGGTCACGGCCGCGATGCTGGCCGGCGCGATGGTCGGAAAATCACCCTGGACGTTGACCACCACGTCATGGCGGCCATGCGGGTCGATCAGCCCGGCAGCCTCCGCGATCCGGTCGGAGCCCGACGGATGGTCGGCCCGGGTCAGGACGGCGTGGCCGCCGGCGCGCGTCACCGCCTCGGCCACCTCGGGCGCATCGGTCGCGACCGCGACGGCTCCGATTCCTGCCTCGACGGCACGGCGCCACACCTGCACGATCATCGGCTCGCCCGCGATCAGGGCCAGCGGCTTGCCGGGCAGGCGGGTCGCCTGCATGCGGGCGGGGATGAGAACGAGCGGGTTCACGAGGGCGCGGGACCGTGATGGGAGGAGCGGCCCTGTAGCAACGGCCTGCCCGCTTGTCATGGCAGGAGGCCCGTTCGGGGGCCCTGCGACGATGCGGGGGACCGCATGCGCAGCTGCCGCGTTGTCAACGCGGCGGAAATGCGGCTAAGCAGCCGTTTCGGGCGCTGCACTGCGCGCGTGCGGCAGGGACGGATTCGGGAACTCAGCATGGCTTCGGGTGATCTCGCCGGACAGGGGCGCAAGAAGGGGGGCCTCGGGGCGATCGGCGAGGGCGATCCCCTGTTCTGGAACAAGGTGTCGGGCGCCGTGCTCGGCGCCTGCCTTCTGGGCCTCGGCCTCAACGTCTTCTCCGGCATTCTCTACACGCCGCGGAAACCGGCCGTCACCGGCTATGACCTGCCGGCTCCGGAGGCGCAGGGCGCCGCCGGCAGCGACCAGCAGGCCCAGGCCGAGCCCTTGCCCGTGCTCCTGGCCAGCGCCGATGCCGGCCGCGGCCAGAACGCGGTCAAGAAATGCGCCGCCTGCCATGCCTTCGAGAAGGGGGCCCCGAACAAGATCGGACCCGGTCTCTACGGCGTTGTCGGCCAGCCCAAGGCCGCCCATCCGGGCTTCGCGTATTCGGCGGCCCTGAAGAGCAAGGGCGGTCAGTGGACCTACGAGGATCTGGACCACTTCCTGGCCAATCCGAAGGGCTACGTGCCGGGCACCATCATGGCCTTCGCGGGCGTGTCCAACCCCAAGGAGCGGGCCGACATCCTGGCCTACCTGCGGAACCAGTCGGAGAGCCCCGTCGCCTTCCCAGAAGCCCCCGCCACGCCGGCCGCAGCCCCGGCAGCCGCGGGTGCGCCCGCCGCCGGCGGTGCCCCGGGACCGGCCCAGACCGAGCAGCGGCCCT
>NZ_JAQGKF010000164.1 GCF_028290205.1 Enterovirga sp.
GCCGCGGCGGCCGCCGAGGCCCCGCCCGCGCCCCCGCCGGCGAAGGCCGACCCGTTCTCCATCGAGGACATCGAGGCCGAGTTCGCGCGCCTGCTCGGCCGTCCCCTCGACAAGAAGGAGTAGCGGCGGCCCATTAGGGCTGGAGAACGCCTCTCCCGCCCTTGCCTCGGGCCTCCGCGGCACCCCACCCTTTCCGTCTATGAGGCGGCGAGTCGGACGGAGATGGGGTTGATCTTCCGGGGCCTGAGCCTGCGGGCGCGCGTTGCGGCCGCGGGGCTCGGGGTTGCGCTCTCAGGAGGCGCGGCCCTCGCCCAGAGCGTCACGCTCGATCTCGGGCCCGGCGGTGGCCTGACCGAGCGGGCGCTGCAGCTCGTCGCGCTCGTCACCCTCCTGTCTCTCGCCCCGACCGCGCTCGTGATGGTGACGTCCTTCACGCGCATCGTGGTGGTTCTGTCCCTGCTGCGCTCGGCCATCGGCACCCAAAGTGCCCCGCCGAACGCCGTGATGATCGGGCTCGCCCTGTTCCTGACTGCCTTCGTGATGGCCCCGACGCTGCGAGAGAGCTACCGGGTGGGTGTGGAACCACTGGTTGCGGGCCAGATCACGCCCGCGGTCGCCTTCGAGCGGGGCTCGGCCCCGCTCCGGGCCTTCATGCTGCGCCACGTGCGGGAAAAGGACCTGGCCTTGTTCGTGTCCCTGTCACAGGGGCCGCCGCCGGCCGAGGCGAGCCAGGTGGCGCTGGAAGTCCTGGTTCCGGCCTTCATGATCTCCGAGCTGCGGCGGGCCTTCGAGATCGGCTTCCTGCTCTTCGTACCCTTCCTGATCATCGACCTCGTGGTCGCGTCCATCCTGATGTCGGTCGGCATGATGATGCTGCCGCCCGCCACGGTGGCACTGCCGTTCAAGCTGATCTTCTTTGTGCTGGTGGACGGCTGGAATTTGGTCGCCGGATCGCTGGTGCAGAGCTTCGGCGGAGGCGGCTGAACAGCCTCCTTTTCAGCCGGCCCCAGCCGCGGCCGGTGCGGGCCTGCCCGGTTCGGCCGGGTCGGCGGCGCCGCCCGGGGCCACGCCGGCCCAGTCGGCCAGAAGGTCCCGCAGCCCGTCGACCTTGCCGCTGTCGCGCAGCACGGCCCTGAATTCGGGCGAGCGGACCGCTCCCGGCTGGAACAGCAGCTCGAACGTCTTGGCATCGGGGCTGTCCGCCATCTTGGCCGCAAACTTGCTCCGCAGCCGGTCCAGGGCCAGGGGCTCCTCGGCCATGAGGTGGCCGATAGCGGCCCGGAGCACGTCGGCCCGCTCGCGGTCGCCCAGCGGCTCGGGACCCTTCCAGCGCAGGCCGAGCAGGCCCTCGAAGGCATCCCCGGCGTCGCGCCAGCGTCGCGCTCCGAACAGGATCACGGCCCGCAGCCGGGCAAAATCCGGCCCGGTTTCCCCGTCCACGATCTCCAGGGCCAGGTCCGTCCGGGTCTGATCGGCCTCTGCCTGAGCCTGGAGCAGAAGCCGGAAGCGCCGGACCGCGGAGGGCAGCTCGGACAGCCGGGTGGACTGGAGGGCGGCCAGCGCCAGGGAGGGCTTGCCGCTCATCAGCCGGATGGCCGCGAGGCGGGCCGCCACGGCCGCACGGGCGGCGCCGGACAGGCGCTTGTCCACCTGGTGCTGGAGGAGATCGGCCGCCTGATCCAGGAGATCGAGTTCCACCAATCGGTCCGACAAGCGCCTGACGATCTCGTCGCCCCGGCGGCCGATCGGGGCGAATTCCTTGAAGTCGTAATAGAGCGCCAGCGTCTCCACAGCGGGCAGCTTGGCGGCAGCCTCGCCCAGGAAGAGGTTCTCGAACCGCTTGGCCGTGTCGTGGTGCAACGCCCGGGTCAGGTCATGGTTGGGGAAGTGCTGGTTGGCCTGCTGGGTGACCACGAACATGTCGCGCCAGCGGCTCTGCCCGGCATAGAGCTGGGCGAGTTCGACCAGCGTGCCGAGTTCCACGTCCTCCCCGCGCCAGCTCACCGACAGAAGCTCGAGTCGGCGCACCGCCTCGTCGGCCGGCATGCGGCCCGTGCGGGCCGCCAGCGCTGTGCCGCGCAGCACAGCCTCCGCGGCGACCGGACGGACGGCGTCGTCGGCCAGCAACTGATAGGCCTTGAGAGCCGCATCCGTCCGCTGCGCCGCTTCATCGAGCCGCGCCCGGGCGAGGTCGTGCTGGTCCCGCGCGATCGAGCCGGCGGGCAGCCTGTCCAGGGCCGCCATGATCACCTCCGCACTGCGCACGTCGCCGAGTTCGAGGGCCGCCCGCAGGGCCATGAGCCGCAGGGTCCCGGAGACCTCTTCGGGGTAGAGCCCGAGCACCTCGGCGGAGCGGCGGAACCCGGCCAGCGCGCGGGCCCACTCCCGGTCGCGCGCGTCCAGCGCGGCCCGCCAAAGCCCGGCCTCGGGGTCCTCGGCCAAAGACGAGTGAGCCAGAAACGTCCTGGCGTCGCGAGGCCGCTCGGCCCGCACGGCCGCGATGGCGGAGAGAAGGAGCGTCTCGCGCCGGCCAGCGAAGACCGGGTCCTCGGACCGGGCCAGGGCCAGCACGCTGGCGGCCTCGTGCGACAGGTTGTTGGACAGGAGGAACCGGGCCAGCCGGTAGCGGGCCTCGGCCCGCGCGGACCTCGGGGCCTCCGCCGTCTCGGCCACCAGTTCGCGGTAGCGTTCCACCGTGGAGCCGGCGCCGTCCCGCGCCCAGCTTTCGCGCGTGAGGGCAAGAAGGGCGCCGCCCCGCGCCGCGCCCGACGGGGTTGTCGCCGAGAGGGACAGCCCCGCACGACGCGACACGAGCACCCCGCCGCGGCCCAGGGAGACCGAAACGTCGTCGGCCCGGGCCTCGACGGCGACGCCCTGGAGAGACGGCAGCAAGCCGAACTCGACGAAGTGCCGCCCGCTCGCCAGCGCCTGCAAGCGCCCGGCGGCTGCGACCACGGCCAACCGCCCGCCGCCCTCGCCTTCGACCCACCGCACGGAGCCGGCTCCCGCCAGCGCGATGGCGACCTCGCCGTGGCCCTCGGAACCGAGCGCGCGGGTGACCTTGACCTCATCCGGCGGCAGGCCCGCATGGCCTCCGAAGGCGAGCCGCCATCCGGTGCCCTCCGGGGCCAGCCGCGCCTGCCGGCTGTCGGCCGGCGTGAGACGCAGGATGGTGAAGCCGGGCTCCGTCCTCAGCTCGTCCAGCCGGGCGAGGCCGGCCGCGGCCGCCTGCAGCCTGGCGACGTCGATCCGGTCGGCCGTTTCAAACAGCAGCGTGACCCGGTCGCCCCGCGCGAAAGCCGCGGCCGGCGTCAGAGACCGAAACGGAAACAGGATGGAGCCGGTCGAATCCGGACCGGACGTCGCGACCGGAACCACCGGGGACGGGGCGGCGGCGGAGGCTGGCCCGGCGGCGGGCGCCGGGGCCGGGGCGGGAGCGGGCTCAGCCGCCGGGTCCGCCTCTGCCTCGGCAGCGGCCGGCA
>NZ_JAQGKF010000156.1 GCF_028290205.1 Enterovirga sp.
TGCCTGCGGCTCGGTCAGGCACGTTTGCGGCTTCGGAAGGGGTTCGCGGTGGATCTTCGGCAGCTGCGCTCGTTTGTCAGCGTGGTCGAATGCGGAAGCGTCTCCCGAGCCGCGGAGCTGCTCCGCATCTCGCAGCCTTCGCTGAGTATCCAGGTGCGCGGGCTCGAGGATGAACTCGGCGTCGATCTACTGGTGCGGCATCCGCGCGGCGTCACGCCGACCGATATCGGCCTCGTGTTCTGCGACCACGCCCGCAATATCCTGCGTGACGTGGACCACGCGCGCGACGCCATCCGGTCTCAGGTGTCGAGCCCGGTCGGGCGGGTCTCGCTCGGTCTGCCGACCTCGGCCTGCCGCGGACTCTCGGTTCCGCTGCTCAGCGCCATGAAGCAGCGCTACCCCAACATCTCGGTCCACGTGGTGGAGGGCATGACCGGCACTCTGGACGAGTGGATCCAGCTCGGCCGGCTCGACGTCGCGCTGCTCTACAATCACCGCGCCTACGAGCACATGGCCTGGAACGAGGTCATCACGGAGGAGCTCCAGCTCCACGTCCCCCGGGGTTCACGGCTGGCGCGCCGGAAATCCATCCCGTTCAGAGAGCTGGCCCATCTTCCCCTCGTGCTCCCGGGTCGGCCGAACGTGCTGCGGGCTCTGATCGAGCAGATCGCCTCGCGGATCGACATCCGGCTGACCGCAGCCGATTGCGATTCCCTCCCGGCCATCCGTCAGCTCGTGCTGGCCGGCTCGCCGACCATCATGCCGCCCTTTGCCATGGCGGAGGAGATCGGGCGCGGCGAGATGGTCGCCATCCCGATCACGGCGCCGAAGCCGACGTGGGAACTCTCGATCGTGGTGTCGCAGAGAACCGTCCATGCCCGGGCCAGCCGGATCGTGGCCGAGGTGATGGCGAGCGTGATCACAGACCTCGTCAAGCGGCGCACTTGGCGCGCTCGGCTCTCGGGGCCGGCCTGAGGTGCGTGCTGGCCGACGCCTCTCGCCAAGGCAGGGCCTGGCGGCGGCTGGTCCGGTCAGCGCGCGGGAGATCCCGCCGTCACTTGCGCTTCAGCAACGGGCACTCGCTTTCGGAGAGCGGCCGAGCGGCGTCCGCCGCCGGAATGGTGGTGAGCAGATCGTAATAGTCCCAAGGGTATTTGGAATCGGCCGGCTTTTTCACCGAGAAGACGTGAAAGTCGCGCATCACACGCCCGTCCTCGCGGACCTCGACATTCTTGGAGAAGAAGTCGTTGACCGGGGTGGCCTTCATCTTGTCCGTCACCGTCTTGGCGTCCTCCGTGCCGGCCGCCTGAACCGCCCTGAGGTAGTGCAGGATGGAGCTGTAGACGGAGGCCTGGATGGAGGTCGGAGCGCGCCCGCCGTTGCGCTCCATGAAGCGCTTGCTCCAGGCGCGCGTCTCCTCGTTCAGGTCCCAGTAGAACGGCTCGGTGGTGATGATCCCCTGGGCCGTGTCGAGCCCGAGCGCATGCGCATCCGTGATGAACAGCACCATGGCGGCCATGCGCTGATCGGCCTGGCCGATCCGGAATTCGCGGCTCTGCTTCAGGGCATTGATCGTGTCCGCGCCGGCATTGGCGAGTGCGATCACCTTGGCGCCGGACGATTGGGCCTGCAGGAGGAGCGACGAGAAGTCGTGATTGCCGAACGGGTGCTTGACCACGCCCAGCACCTTGCCGCCGCTGCGTGTGACGGCCTCGGACGCATCCCGCGTCATGGCGTTGCCAAAGGCGTAGTCGGCCGTGATGAAGAACCACGTGTCGAGCTTCTGCCGCACGAGACCCCGGGCCGTGCCGACGGACAGCGCGTAGGTGTCGGCGGTCCACTGCGTCGTGACCGGCGAGCAATCCTTGCCGGAGATGTCCGGAACGAACCCGCCGGCCGTCAGGTAGACGCGGTTCTTCTCGCGCATGAGGTGATGGACGGCGAGCGCCACCGAGCCGTTCGGCACGTCGGCGATGACGTCGACCTTCTCGGTATCCACCCAGCGGGCGGCAATGCCGGCCCCGATGTCGGGCTTGTTCTGGTGGTCCGCGAAGACGATTTCGATCGGCTTGCCGTTCACCGTGGGGCCGAACTCCTCGACGGCCATGCGGGCGGCCAGAACCGAGCCCATCCCGGTCACATCGGCGAGTGGTCCGGTCTGGTCGTTCAAGACTCCGATCTTGATCCCGGTTTCGGACGCGTTGGCGCAGGACAATCCGAGAGCGGCCGACAGGACGAGGATCGTGGCCAGCATGCGGGGCATTCGTCCAGACTCCATCTCATAGGCGCGGCCGGAAGCAAGTTCCGGACGCGGCCGCGCAGCGCATCGTCCTGCGTGTGCGGGTTGCTGATGTCATCAACCCGGGGTGGTCCGCCCGGCAGCCAGTTGGGGGCGTGTCGTCAGGCGCGAAAACGCCCGTCATCGCCGCACGGGCAGGGTCCCGATACACCGGGGAGCTTAGGTGAGGGGCCGCCGGCGAGCTAAATATGTTTTTCCGTGGGCTGCCATCGTCGGCCGTTATATGACAGATACCTGCGCGGGGGAGTTCGCGCCCGGCGGCCCGGATGTTGCCTTCCGGCGGGCTCCCATGGGGGCGACGCGTTCACCTCGCGCCGTTGCGCGACAGGGCCCTTCGCGGGCGGCAAGGTTGTGAGCGATGTACTTCCGTCGCCTCCGCTACTTCGAAGCTGTTGCGCGGTGCGGCAGCTTCTCGCGCGCCTCCTCCGAACTGCATGTCGCCCAGCCGGCCCTGTCCAGCCAGATCGCCGAGCTCGAGGCCGATTTCGGCGTGCGGCTCTTCACCCGGCACAGCCGTGGGGTGGTCCTGACGGAGGCCGGCGACGCGCTGCTGACGCGCACCGAGCAGATCCTGCAGTTGATGGAGGACGTCCGGGCCGAGATGGCGGCCTTCCGGTCGGTGCCGCGCGGGGAGGTCCGGCTCGGCCTGCCGACCACCATCACGGGCGTGCTGACGCTGCCGCTTCTGTCCGCCCTGCCGGAGCGGCTGCCCGGGATCAGCCTGCAGGTGGTCGAGGGTATGACCGGCCATCTCGAGAAGTGGCTGGAACAGGGGGAGCTCGACGCCGCCATCCTATTCCAGCCGCCGCTCCTTCAGCCGCAGCTCGCGCCGGTCGGGACGGAGGGGCTCGCGCTGATCGGCCCGGAGGACAGCGAACTCGCCGGGCAATCCGACGTGTCCTTTGCGGAGGTCACGCGGCGGCCGCTCATCCACACCACGCGGGCCCACCACCTGCGCAAGATGCTGGACGACCGCTCCCTGTCGCTCCGCATGCCGCTGAACATCGTGGCCGAGATCGACTCGCTTCCCCAGATCAAGAGCATGGTGTTCCAGTCCCGCGGCTACACGGTCCTGCCCCAGGCGTCCGTCGGGACGGAGTGGGTCTCGGGATCGGTGCGGGCCTGGCCCATCACCGACCCGGCCCTTCGCATTCAGCTCTATGTGGTCTCGTCGGGGGGGAGCGACCGCAAGCCCTGCATCCGGGCCGCCGCACGCATGATCGGTGAGGTCATCCGCGAGCTGATCCAGGGCGGACGCTGGACCGGGGCGCTGCTGCCTGGCCAGACGCCCCCGGGGCCGGCGGGGCGCCGCGAACTCAAGCCCGCTATCGCACGAACAGATAGCAGCTTTCGCAAAGGCCTATTTTCCGGCCCTTGAACCCCGGAGCTACTCTTCGGGCAGCCGTCGCCGGGACCCTGGTCCTGCTGCCGGCGCGCCACGCAGCTCGAGCTCGGCGTCACGGCGGCACAGCCGAGCGACGTCCGTCCTCGCGAAGGGGGTACATTCAAGATGAGCCAGTTTCCGTCAGGCAGGATGCTCGATCTCACGCTGCCCATCGAAGACAACATGACGGCGCACAAGATGTTTCAGTCGCCGATCGTCATTCCCCACAAGCTGCACAAGGACACCCTGAGCTTCGGCCTCGGGGTTCCGGGCGATCCGATGACGTTCCAGACGAACTTCCTGAGCATGCTCGATCA
>NZ_JAQGKF010000157.1 GCF_028290205.1 Enterovirga sp.
GCCGACGGAGAGCTTGTCGCGCGGAATATAGGGCGTCCCGGGAGCCGGTACGTAACGCGTGCGTGAATAGGACGTCGACAGTTTCTCGCGCAGGTTCGCCAAGTTGAACAGGGCCATGTCGACGACCTGCTTGCCTTCGAGGTCGGTGATGCGGAGGTGCTGTCCCGCCTTCACCTCGACGGCGAGGCCGGTCTTCGGGGGCATCACGTCTTCTCTTGCCAGTCTCATCGCGTTTGCTCCAGGTCGTCAGCTCGTGATGTAGATGCCGTCTCTGCGAAGGTCGTGTCGCTCGACCTATCTCAGCCCGTCCTTGCCGACGATCTCAGCCGTCGTCAGCCCGCCGATTCGCGGCAGCGGCCGGCCGCCGGCCGCGACTGCGACTGCGACCACGATCTCGTCACGCCGGGGCGCGTCGGTGACCCGCACCTCCATGCCGTCAAAATGGCTCCGCACGAAAGCCGCGTCCTTGTGGCCGAGCGGGATGTCCAGAGGGACGCCCGGTCCGCCGCGCTTCTTGGAGGAGGGGATCAGGGCCGCGCCGCCGCCGAGCGCCGCCCGCACGGGCGCGCCGAGCTTCGGATGGAGGATCGCTGCCGCGTGTTCGAGCTCGCCGTCCTCGCCGACCGCCGCCGCCTTGCCGTAGCTCTGGACGGAGCTGCCCGGAATGCCGAGCGCCGCGACCGCCCGCTCGGTCAAGAGGGCGCCGAGTTCCTCCCCGACGGCCACCAGCTCGGCCAAGTCTTCCTGGTAGCGGCCCGCGAAGGGATTGCGGATCACCGCGATGGCGGCCGCGCGCCGGACGGGCGGGTCCACGGGGCGGCCCATTTCCGTGCGGGTCTCCTCGACCACGGTGAGGAGCTTGCGGATCTCGGCTGTCATGCGGCGATGTCCTCGCGCGTCTCGGGGCCGTCGAGCCCGAACGGGGCATCCCCCGCCGTGACCGTTCTGCCCTGCAGGTGCAAGGCCGCGGCTGCGATCAGCCCGCGCCCGATGAGGGCGCGCGCGACCGCCACCCCGCGGCAGAGGGCGTGCTCGATCTCGCCCGGGGCGAGCGGGCCCACCCCCCGCACCACGGGCCGGGTGCCAAGATCGGTGTCGTGCTGCAACGCGGAGGCCGGGCGGCGGAGGATGTTCGGGTGGCCCGGCAGGTCGACCGCATTCGCCACGACAGTCGCGGCCGCATCGGCCTCGGCTGCGGTCCGGGCCAGGATCGTGACCGCGTCCGCGATGCCGAGCGAGAAGCTGCGGCCGCGCCAGCCGCTGGTGGCCACGCCCCGGATCCCGTCCACCGCCCGGATCGTCGTGGTTCCGATGAGGCGCGGCGCATCCGGCTGGTCGACCAGCCCGATGCGGATCTCCTCGCCGGGCGCGAGGTGGAGCGCGATGTCGCCGCCGTTGTTGACGGCCGCTTGCAGCAGCCCGGCCTCGGCCGTCATGGCGAGCAGGATCTCCTCGGCGACCGCGCCGGCGACCGCCGCCATCGGCGTGATGAAGCCTTGCGCGGCATGGGGCCGGACCGCTGCATGCATGCGCCGGGCCACGGTTCCGGCAAGCCGGCACGGCGTGCCGTCGACCGGCCGTCGCAAGTCCGGCAGTTCGCCGCAGAGCTCCTCCAGAACGGTCGCGAACCGGGCCGTCGCCCGCCCGTAGGCGGATCGGATTGCCGCCGGGTCGCCGGTCACCGCCACGATCAGGTCGATCGGCCCATGCTGCAGGTGCAGGCGGCGGCCGTCGGCGCGGAGGCTGGCGGCGGGAGCGATCATGCCGATCTCCGCGCGCCCGGAGGGCCGGCAAGCGGCCAGGGGTTGTCCTCGTGCTGCGGCAGCGCCCGCCGCGGCGGGCCCGGCGCCCGGACCTCCGACAGCCGGCGCACCTCGCCGACATGGCCGCCCAGCGCCTCGTAATCGCGGAGCGGCAGGGAGAACTCGATCGGGGCCACCAGCGCCGGCGTCGGCACATAGCCAAAGGCGTTCGGCGGCACACGCGACACGTCGACCATGAAGGTGATGCCGCCGCCCGGCCAGACATAGGTCGGCGCACCGCCACAGGTGACCACCGTGAGGGCCTCCTTGACCGAGCGGGTGAGCCGAACCGGGTTCTCGGTGACGCCGGCCCGCAGCGAGCCGCCGGCGCCGCCCATGAACAGCACGGTGGCCAGCGCGGGCTCGCAATTCTCCTCGATCAGGTCCACCGAGCGCCGGAGATCGGCCGGCAGATCGCATTCCACCGGCCGCAGCGCCTCGTCCAGCCGGTAGAAGGCGTGCTGCTCGCCCGTTGTCGAGATCATCAGCAGCGTCAGGCCCGGCCGGGCCACCTTGGGGTCGAAGGGGCCGAGGATGGCGAGCGGATCGGAGATGTCCGTTCCGCCCCAGCCCGTTCCGGGCTGCGCCACCTGGAAGTAGCGGCCCGGGGTGGAGCGGCGGCCCCGGATCTTGATGCCGGTCTCGCGGATGCCCAGCACCTTGCCGGCCTGGTGTTCGGACAGCACGCCGGTGATGTGGTCGTCCACCACCACCACCTCGTCCACCCGGCCGTCCCACTGCTTGGCGAACATGCCGATGGTGGCCGAGCCGCAGCCGACCCGCATGCGCTCCTCGCGGTGGCCGTTGACCAGGGGCGGTCGCCCGGCCTGGACGCGGAGGGTCGCGCCCTCGTCGACCGCGAGTTCGACCTCCTGGCCGTTGCAGAGGGCCAGCAGCGTCTCGCAGGCGACCCGGCCCTCCTTCTTGGAGCCGCCCGTGAGGTGGTGCACGCCGCCGAGCGACAGCATCTGCGAGCCGTATTCGCCGGTGGTGACGTGCCCCACCGCCTCGCCGGCCGCCCGCACGGTGGCGCGCTCGGGCCCGAGATGGCGGTCGGTGTCGATTTTCACCTTCACGCCGCAATAGCTGAAGATGCCCTCGGTCACGACCGTGACCATGTCGACGCCGTCCACCTCGGAGGAGACGATGAAGGGGGCCGGCTTGTAATCCGGGTAGGTGGTGCCGGCGCCGATGGCGGTCACGAACACGGCCGGCTCGCCCACCACCCGCCCGTCCCATTCCCGGCCGCTGCCCGCAAAGGGGACGATGCTGCCCCGGCCGGCGATGGTCCGCTCCAGCACGACATGCGGATCGACCCGGATCAACTCGCCCGCCTGGTTGGCGTAGCGGTCACAGGCGCCGGCCTGGCCGGGCCGGATGAAGCACATCACCGGGCAGGCATCGCAGCGGATGCGGTCGTCGGGCGGACCCGCCGGGGAGGGAGGCTGCGGATCGGTCATGCCCGGCCCACCGCCCGCTCCGGCCGGCGACCGCCGGGCCTCTGCGCGTCACCCGCCTCGAGGGCTCTGACCGCGGCCAGCACCCGGTCCGGCGTCGCCGGCACGCGCCGGATTCGGGCGCCGCTCGCGTGGTGGATGGCGTTGAGAATGGCGGGCGCGGTCGGGATCAGCGCCTGTTCGCCGATGCCCTTGGCTCCGGACGGGCCGACCCAGGACGGGTCCTCGATCAGGATGGTCTCGATCGGCGGCACGTCGCCGACCGTCGGGATCAGGTAGTCGTGCAGGTTCTCGCCCCGGCCCGGATGGAACTCCTCCATCAGGGCGAGGCCGAGTCCCTGCGCCACGCCGCCCTCGATCTGCCCCTCAAGCAGGGTCGGGTTGATGGCCCGCCCCACATCATGCGCGGCCGTGATCTTCAGCACCCGCACCGTGCCGAGCATCAAATCCACCTCGATCTCGGCGAGGTGGGCGCCGAAGCCGTAGACCGCGTAGGGCGCGCCCTGGCCGTCCGCGTCGAGGGGCGTGGTCGGCGGGTCGAAGCTCTCCTCGGCCGAGAGCGCGTAGCCGCGCTCGTCCGCAGCCATGCTGGCGAGGCGGAGCTCGGCCCGGTGCTGCCCGTCCTCCACCACGATCACGCCCTCGCCAAAGCTGAGGCGGGCGTCCTCGCCGGCATTGGCGAGGCGAAGGATGCTGCGCCGCAGGGCCCGGCCGGCCAGTTCCGCGGCCTTGCCGCTGATGAAGGTCTGCCGCGATGCGGAGGTCTTGCCGCAATCGGGGGTGAGGTCGGTGTCGGCGGAGACGAGGTCGATCGCCGCCAGCGGCGCGCCGATCGCGTCCGCCGCGATCTGGGCGATGACCGTGTTCGAGCCCTGGCCGATATCCACCGCGCCCTGGTGCAGCGCGATGCGGCCCGCCGCCGTGACGCCGATCCGCATGGTCGAGGGGTTCGACATGGAGGTGTTGCCGCAGCCATACCACATGCCCGCGACGCCAGCGCCGCGGCGCAGGTGGCCGTTCGCCCCGCGCGAGCGGTTGAACGCCTCCGCGTCGGCCCGGGCGCGCCGCCAATGCGGCCGCAGCGCCTCGAAACAGCTCCGGATGCCGACCCCCTCGCCGAGCACCTGGCCGGTCACGGTCGGATCCTGCGGCCGCAGCGCGTTCAGGATGCGGAACTCGAGCCCGTCCAGGCCGAGCCGTTCGGCCAGCTCGTCGAAGATCTGCTCCTGGGCCAGGGTCGCCTGCGGCACGCCGAAGCCCCGGAAGGCGCCGGCCGGGACCAGATGGGTATGCACCGCCCGGCTCATCGCGCGGTAATGCGGCACGAAATAGGGCCCGGAGGCGTGGACCGGAACCCGGTTCGCGACCGTGGGTCCCCAGGAGGCATAGGCGCCGGTGTTGAAATCCGCGGCCACGTCGATGGCGACGAGGCGGCCGTCCGGCCCCGCGCCGGCCCGGATGTGGATGCGGGCGGGATGGCGCTTGGTGGTGGTCGCCATGGATTCCGGCCGCGAATAAGTCATCCGGACTGGTCGGCCGAGGCGCCAGGCGGCCACTGCCAGAAAGGGCTGGACGGAGAGGTCGAGCTTGGTCCCGAACCCGCCTCCGACGGCGCTCGGCACGATGCGGACCTGCTCGGCCGCGATGCCGAGGATCGCCGCCACCTCGTCCCGGTCCATGTACGGCGCCTGCGTACAGGCGTGGATCTCGATGCGGTCGCCCACCCGGCGGGCGAACCCCGCCTCCGGCTCGATCGGCGCATGCTCGACAAAGCCCGTCTCGATCAGGGCTTCGGCGACCACCGCGGCCCCGGCCAAGCCCGCCTCCACGTCGCCGCGGACCACCCGCCCGCGAACCAGGATGTTTCCCGCCCGATCCGGGTGCAGCAGCTCGGCCTGCGGGGCGAGGGCGGCCTCGAGCGTGTCGAGGGCGGGCAGCTCCGTCCAGGTCACCGGCACGGCCGCGAGGTCGAGCGCCACCATGGCGGCCGGCTCACCGACCACGGCCGCGACGGCCTCGCCGCGAAAGCGCGTCTCGGCTTCGGCGAAGACCGGCTGGTCGATGAAGGAGGCGATCACGCCGAAGCGGTTGCGGCCGGGGACGTCCGCGGCGGTCAGCACCGCGGCGATTCCCGGGTGGGCTGCCCGGAACGCCGCGAGGTCGCCGAAGCGAAAGCTGGCGCGATGAAATGGGCTGCGGATGCAGCGCAGCAGGAGCGCGCCGGCCGGGGCGGCGTCGGCACCGTAGATGTCGCGGCCCTCCACCTTGCGGCGCCCGTCCAGCCGTTCGACCCGCGCCCCGATGGCGGCGCCGGCCGGGACCGGGGCGGCCGGCGCGGGTGCCGTGGCGTCCAGGATCGCGGCCACGATCTTGCGGTAGCCGGTGCAGCGGCACAGCACCCCGCCAATGGCGTCCTCGACCTCGCGGGACGACGGGTCCGGATTCCGGGTGAGCAGCGCCGCGGCCGCCATGATCATGCCCGGCGTGCAGAAGCCGCATTGGGCGGCGCCGTGTCGGAGAAAGGCCGCCTGCAGCCGGCCGGCGACCCCGGATGGGGCGCTGACCCCCTCGATGGTGGTAACCTCTCGGCCCTCGGTCTGACCGGCCGCGCAGAGGCAGGCGCAGACCGGCTCGCCGTCGAGAAGCACCGTGCAGGCGCCGCAATCGCCGGCGTCGCAGCCGACCTTGGTGCCCTCGAGCCCAAGCTCGTCCCGGAGCGCGGCCGAGAGGCGGGTGGCCGGGTGCGAGGCGAGGCGGGTCTCGCAGCCGTTGACGGTGAGGACGATCCCGTCCGCCATCTCAGCCAGCTCCCTCGAGGCAGAGGTCGAGCGCGCGCCGGACCAGTTCCAGCGCCGCCTGGTCGCGGTAGGCGGCGCTGGCCCGGACGTCGCTGATCGGCGTAAGCGCGAACAGATGTTCCGGCCGCACGTGCCGGGCGAGCCCGTCCGCGTCCCGCCCGACAAGCGCGGTTTCGAGCTCCGGCAACCGGCGGGCCACAGCGGAGCAGGCGCCGACGGCGACCCGGGCGCTCCGGACGCGCCCCCCCGCGACCTCCACGAGGGCGGCCGCCATCACGATGGAGATGACGAGATAGCGGCGGGCGCCGAGCTTCACGAAGCTCGACCGCGCCGTGCCGGGGCCGCGCGGCACGAGGATGCGGGTCAGCACCTCGTCCGGGCGCCGCGCGGTGCAGCGATTGCCGAGGAGGAACTCGGGGAGCGGCAGCTGCCGGACGCCGCCGGCGGAGACGAGTTCCAGCTCGGCCTCCAGGAGCAGGAGCGGCGGCACGCCGTCGGCGGCCGGGGAGGCGTTGCAGAGATTTCCGCCGAGCGTGGCGACGTTCTGGATCTGCACCGAGCCGACCTCGCGGGCGGCGGCCCGCAGCGCGTCGAACGCGGGCGGCAAGGCGGCGTCCCGGATCGCGCTCCAGGTCGCCCGGGCGCCGATCGCGACATGGTCGTCGTGGATCCGGATGGCGGCCAGGTCGGCTACGGCCGAGAGGTCCAGAATGCGCTCCGGCCGGGGCCGGTCGCCCAGAGCGGGAAAGAAGTCAGTGCCGCCAGACAGGATCGCGGCCGGGGCCTCGGCGAGAGCCGAGCAGCAATCTTCGACGGTGCGCGGCCGAAGGTACATGCATCACCGGCAAGGCCCAGGGACTGGGCCGGCGAGAGATCGTTAGTACACCAATGATCTCCGCAGCCGTGATGGCCGTCAAGCGGCCCGCCGCCGAAACGTCGGGCAAGTTGTGCCGGTTCAGGAGGAGGCGGCGGCCTGTGTCGGCAGGGCGGCCTCGTGCCCGTCTCGGCCCTCGTCCGCCGCCCCGTCCGGCGGCGGCGGCAGAGGCTGCCAGTGCGTCGGCATCTCGTTCTCCTCGCGGATCGAGACCGGCACCTGCATGCGCGACAGCCAGTTCCCGAACTCCTCGCTGTAGCTCGCGACGATCGCACCCCAGGGCCGGGTGTAGACCAGGACCTCCGTGTCCTTGGGAGCCGAGTCGATGGGACGCCAGCTTGCGGGGGAGGGCTCGGTCATCAGCCTGGCGGTCCTGTCTGGAGCGGCGGAGGTGGTGAGATGGGGCGCGCAGGGCCTGCGACAAGGGCGTGCGGGGCGCGGTTTGGCGGGTGGAGCGTGGCGAAGCGGAGTTCTGCCCGCTAAGATCGGCGGCCGCCGCCGGCGTCGTCGTGAACCGCCGGTGCATGCAGCTTCCCTTTCAGCCGGAGCGCTTACGCATGACATCTTCTCCTGTTCGTGGCCCCATTCGCGATCTCGGCGTGTCCGAGATCCGAGCCGGATTGGCGGATGGAAGCATCACGCTCGTGGATGTTCGCGAGCCGCAGGAAGTCGCCAACGGGGTCATCCCGGGTTCCATCTCGATGCCGCTGTCGCGCTTCCAGCCCTCGGCGCTGCCCGTGAAGGACGGGCGGCAGCTCGTGTTCTCCTGCGCCGCCGGCGTCCGGTCGCGCATTGCCGTCGAGGCGTGCCGGGCGGCCGGACTGGACGTCGACGCGCATTTCGCGCCCGGCTTCAAAGGCTGGCTGGCGGCCGGCGGCGAGGTCGCACCCCTGTCCAGTTGACGGAAGCGTGTGCGCCACCGCACCTGACTTATGCGGCGCCGCACCATATGGGCATGTGTACGTTGTGAGCTCGTGATGCGGCAGATCTTCCTTCTCGTGTGCCTGATCTTGGCGATCGGCCCGACCCTTCCGACGTCGGGCTTCGCCCAGGCACCCGGGGGGCCGCCTCCAACCGTGACGGTCGCCAAGCCCGTGGTCCGGGACGTGGTGGAGTACGACGACTTTACCGGCCGCTTCGATGCGGCCGATTCGGTCGAGATCAGGGCCCGGGTGTCGGGCTATCTGGAACGGGTCGGGTTTCAGGACGGCGCGACCATCAAGAAGGGCGACGTGCTCTTCGTCATCGACCGGCGGCCCTACCAGGCCGCGCTCGACCAGGCCAAATCGAGCGTCGCCTCCGCGCAGGGCCGCCTCACCTTCGCGCAGGGTGATCTGGAGCGCGCCCAATCGCTGCAGCGCACCGGCAACATCGCCGAACAGCTCGTCGATCAGCGCCGCCAAGCCTTCACCACCGCCCGGGCCGATCTCGACAGCGCCGAGGCCGCGCTCCGCAACGCCCAGCTCAACTACAACTTCACCGAGATCCGCGCCCCGATCGCCGGCCGCATCGGCCGCAAGCTCATCTCGGAGGGCAACCTCGTCAGCGCCAACGAGACGCTGCTGACCACGATCGTCACGCTCGATCCGATCTATTTCTACTTCGACGTCGACGAGCGGTCCTACCTCGCCTATTCGCGCAATCTGCTGGTGGCCCGCCAGGCGGGCCGGGAACCCGTCCATACGGCTCTCGTCGGCGTGACCGATGAGCGCGAGCCGAAGCGGCCGGCGCGGCTCGACTTCCTGGACAACCGCATCGACCAGGCGAGCGGCACCATCCGGGCGCGGGCCGTGGTCGAGAACAAGGACGGCTTCCTGGTGCCCGGCCTGTTTGGGCAGATCCGCATCGCGGGGTCGCAGCCGCAGCGCGGCGTGCTGGTCCCCGACGAGGCGATCGGCACCGACCAGGACCGGCGCATCGTCTGGACGGTGGCCGAGGACGGCACGGTGGCCTCCAAGGTCGTGACGCCGGGGTCCCGGATCGACGGCTACCGCCTGATCCGCTCTGGGCTCACCGGCGACGAGACGATCGTGATCACCGGCCTGCAGCGGGTCAGAGCCGGCGGCAAGGTCACCCCACAGCGGCAGGAGTTGCCGGCGACGCGCTCCTGAGACGCCGGACCCCGCCATGAAATTCGCCCATTTCTTCGTCGACCGGCCGATCTTCGCCTCGGTGATGTCGATCCTGCTCGTGCTGGTCGGCTACGTCGCCTATGCGCGGCTGCCCGTCGCGCAATATCCGGAGATCGCGCCTCCCACGATCACGGTCCGGGCCTCCTACCCGGGCGCCAATGCCGAAACGGTGGCCGCGACGGTCGCCGGCCCCATCGAGCAGGAGATCAACGGCGTCGAGGGCATGCTCTACATGTCGTCGTATTCGACCAGCGACGGCAACATGACGCTGACGATCACGTTCCAGCCCGGCACCAACCTGGACCAGGCGAACGTGCTTGTGCAGAACCGCGTGGCCACGGCGCAGCCGAGACTACCGGCGGAGGTCCGCAACCTCGGTGTGACGACCCGAAAGGCGTCGTCGGACTTCCTCCTGGTGGTCCACATGCTGTCGCCCGACGACAGCTTCGATCAGCTCTACATCTCGAACTACACGCTGATCCGGGTCCGGGACGAGCTGCTGCGGCTCGAGGGCGTGGGCGACGTCACGGTGTTTGGCGCGCGCGAATACGCGCTCAGGGTATGGCTCGACCCGAACAGGCTTGCCTCCTACGGGCTCTCCACGACGGACGTCACCGGCGCCCTCCAGGAGCAGAACGTGCAGGTGGCCGGCGGCGCGCTCGGCGGCCCGCCCTCGCCGGGCGACAGCGCCTTCCAGCTCGTGGTGCAGACCCAGGGCCGGTTCGAGAGCGTCGCCCAGTTCCAGGACGTGATCGTCAAATCGGTCGGCGGCCGCCTGGTGCGGCTGCGCGACATCGCCCGGGTCGAACTCGGAGCCCGCGACTACACCACGAATTCGTATCTGGACGGCAAGCCGGCCATCGGCATCGGCGTGTTCCAGCGTCCGGGCACCAACGCGATCAGCGCCTCACAGGCCGTGATCGACAAGATGAAGCAGCTTCAGGCGCAGTTTCCGAAAGGGCTGGAATACCGCATCGCCTACAACCCGACGCTGTTCATCGCGGAATCGGTGCGCGAGGTCTACAAGACGCTGTTCGAGGCGGTCATCCTCGTCATCCTCGTCATCGTGGTGTTCCTGCAGAGCTGGCGCACCGCGATCATTCCCATCGTCGCCATCCCGGTGTCGCTGATCGGCACCTTCGCGGTGATGAGCGCGTTCGGCTTCTCGCTGAACAACCTGACGCTGTTCGGACTGGTTCTGGCCATCGGCATCGTGGTCGATGACGCGATCGTGGTCGTCGAGAACGTCGAGCGCAACATCGCGGAGGGCAAGACGCCGCGCGAGGCGGCCCACGTGACCATGGACGAGGTCGGCGGGGCCGTGATCGCCATCGGTCTCGTGCTCTCGGCCGTGTTCATCCCGACCGCCTTCATCCCGGGCATCTCGGGGCAGTTCTACCGGCAGTTCGCGCTCACCATCGCGGCCGCGACCCTGATCTCGGCCTTCAACTCTCTGACCCTGTCGCCGGCCCTCTGCGCGCTGCTGCTGCAGGCGCACCGGGGCGAACACCACCGGCCGCGCTTCTTTCTGGCGCGCTGGGGCAGTGCCCTCGCGAACGGCTTCAACCGCGCCTTCGACGCCGTCTCGCACGCCTATTCGCGGGTCGTGTACGCCTTCGTGGCCGGCACCGCGATGCGGGTTGTGATGCTCGCGGTCTACGGCGCCATGATCGCCGGCACGATCTTCCTGGCCCGGACCACGCCGACCGGCTTCATCCCGGCGCAGGATCAGGGCTACCTGATCGCCGTGATCCAGCTCCCGGACGGCGCCTCGCTGACCCGCACGGATGCCGTGATGAACCGGGCAGAAGGCATCATCCGGACCGTTCCGGGCATCGCCAACGTGATCACCATCGCGGGGTTCAACGGCGCCACCTTCACCAACGCCACCAACGGCGGCGTCATGTTCCTGCCGCTCAAGCCCTTCGAGGAGCGGACCACGCCGGGTCTCACCGCCCAGGCCATTGCCGGCCAGGTGATCGGCAAGCTGTCGGTGATCCAGGAGGCGACCATCTTCGCCCTGCCGCCGCCGCCCGTGCGCGGTCTCGGCAATGCGGGCGGCTTCAAGCTGATGCTCCAGGACCGGATCGGCGGCGGCCTCGCCGGGCTGCTCGCCTCCGCCCGCGAGGTGATCGGGCAGGCGAACCAGAACCCGAACCTGAGCCGAGTCTTCACCACCTTCGGCAACAACACGCCGCAGATCTACCTCGACATCGACCGCACCAAGGCCCGCATGCTGGATGTGCCGCTGGCCAACATCTTCAACACGCTCCAGGTCAATCTCGGCGGCGCCTACGTGAACGATTTCAACGTGTTCGGGCGCGTGTACCAGGTCCGCATCCAGGCCGACGAGCGCTTCCGGCAAGAGCGTGAGAGCATTCTGCGGCTGAAGGTGCGCTCCACGACCGGCGCGCTGGTGCCGCTCGGCTCCCTGGTCACCATCCGGGACACGGCCGGGGCGGACCTCGTCCAGCGCTACAACATGTACACGGCGGTGCCCGTCCAGGGGGGCACGACACCAGGCGTCTCCTCCGGCGTCGGCCTGACCAGCATGGAGCAGATCGCCAGCGGCTTGCCCGAGGGGATCGGCTACGAATGGACCGAGCTCGCCTATCAGGAGCGCGCGGTCGGCAACACGGCCATCTTCGTGTTCGCGCTCGGCGTGCTGTTCGTGTTCCTGGTCCTGGCGGCCCAGTATGAGAGCTGGTCGCTGCCGCTCGCCATCATCCTCGTGGTGCCGACCGGCGTTCTGGCTGCGCTCGGGGGCGTGCTGCTGCGGGGGCAGGACAACAACATCCTGACCCAGATCGGCCTGGTGGTGCTGATCGGGCTCGCGGCCAAGAACGCCATCCTGATCGTCGAGTTCGCCAAGCAGATCGAGGACCGGGACGGCAAGAATCCCGTCGACGCCGTGGTCGAGGCGGCGCGGCTGCGCCTGCGGCCCATCCTGATGACGGCCTTCGCCTTCATCCTCGGCGTGGTGCCGCTGGTGATCGCAACCGGGCCCGGGGCGGAAATGCGCCAGGCGCTCGGCACGGCCGTGTTCTTCGGCATGATCGGCGCCACGGTGTTCGGGCTGTTTCTGACGCCGGTGTTCTATGTGGTGATCCAGCTGTTCACCGGCTGGCTGCGCCGCAAGGGGAGGCGCAAGGCACCCCCGGGCGGGGCGGCTCCCGTGACGGTGCCCGAACACGCGCATTGACGGGCGAGGGCCCAGACGCGACGCTCACCCACTCTCCTGCGGAGCGCGTCATGCGGGTCAAGAAGTTCGGTGTCGGCCAGGCTGTGAACCGGGTGGAGGACGCCCGGCTCGTCACCGGCGGGGGCCGCTACACGGACGACATCGCGCCGGAGGGGGCCCTGCACGCCTACGTGCTGCGCAGCCCCTATGCCCATGCCGGCTTCCGGATCGGCGACCTGGCCCCCGTGGCCGCGATGCCGGGCGTCAAGCTGATCCTCACCCACCGCGACCTTGGCCCCTACGGCACGCTGCCCTGCGGGGCGCCGGTCACGAACCAGGACGGCCGGACCATGACCCTGCCGGCCTATCCGCTTCTGGCTGACCGCGAGACCCACCATGTCGGTGACGCGGTGGCCTTTGTGGTCGCCGAGACGCCGATCCAGGCCCGCGACGCCGCGGAGGCGATCCCGGTCACCTGGGAGCCGAAGGCCGCCGTGGTCGGCATCCGCGGCGCCGAAGCCGCCGGGGCGCCGCTGGTGTTCCCGAGCGTGCCCGGCAACCTCGCCTTCGACACGGCCCTGGGAGACGGGGAGGCTGTGGATGCGGCCTTCGCCAGGGCGGCCCGGACCGTGTCGCTGACTCTGGTGAACAACCGGCTCGTCACCAATTACATGGAAGGCCGGGCCTGCATCGGCGAGTACGACCGCGCCGCCGGGCGCTGGACCCTCACCTTCGGCGGCCAGGGCGTGCACGGCATCAAGGGTGTGCTGGCCGACGCCGTCCTCAAGGTGGAGCCCGAGCGGCTGCACGTGAAGACGCCGGACGTGGGCGGCGGCTTCGGCACCAAATACTTTCCGTACCGCGAATACCCGCTGGCCATGATCGCCGCCGAGCGGCTTGGGGCGCCGGTCAGGTGGACGGCGGACCGGAGCGAGCATTTCGTCGGCGACGCGCAGGGACGCGACAACATCGCGACGCTGGAGATGGCGCTCGACGCCGCGAACCGGTTCACCGCGCTGCGCGTGGACCTCAAGGCCGACATGGGCGGCTACCTGAACTTCTACGCGCCCTTCATCCCGGCCGCGAGCGGCGCGCCGATGTCGCCGGGGCTCTACGACATCCCGGCCGCCCATATCCGGATCCGGGGCTACTACACCCACACCTTGCCGGTGGACGCCTACCGGGGCGCGGGCCGGCCCGAGGCGGCCTACGCGATCGAGCGCTTTGTCGACTACATCGCCGGCGAGGTCGGGATGGAGCCGGATGCGCTCCGCTCCCTGAACTTCATCCCGAAGAGCCGGATTCCGTACCGAACCGCCACCGGCAACGTCTACGATTCCGGCGATTTCGAAGGCCATATGCGGGCCGCCATGGCCCGGGCGGACTGGGCCGGCTTCCCGGCGCGGCGCGCCGCCTCGGCCCGGGCCGGCAAGCTGCGGGGGATCGGCCTGGCGAGCTATGTCGAGGCCTGCGCTGGCGGCTCGGGCGAGCAGAGCATCGTGCGGCTGGAACCGGACGGAGACGTCACCGTGCTGATCGGCACCCAGTCGAACGGGCAGGGCCACGAGACGGCCTATGCCCAGCTCGTCAGCCAGGAGCTCGATCTGCCGCTGCACCGCATCCACGTCGTCCAGGGCGACAGCGACCGCATCGCGACCGGCGGCGGCACGGGCGGCTCGCGCTCGCTCCCGGTCGGTGGCGCCTCGGTGGCCGGTGCCTCGAAGGGCCTTGCCGAGAAGCTGAAGCGGCTCGCCGGCGACAGGCTGGAAGCCGGCATGCCCGACCTCGAACTGGTGGATGGCGCGGTGCGGGTGGTCGGGACGGACCGGGCCGTCGACATCGCGGCCCTCGCGGAGGGGGCGGCGGCCGAGGACCTCGCCTCCGACGGCGACTGGACGCCTCCCGCCGCGACCTTCCCCAACGGCACGCATGTGGTCGAGGTCGAGGTCGATCCCGAGACCGGGGTGGTGGACCTCGTGTCCTATGTCGTGGTCGACGATTTCGGCGTGACGCTGAACCCGAAGCTGCTCGCCGGGCAGGTCCATGGCGGCATCGCCCAGGGCATCGGCCAGGCGCTGTTTGAGCGCACGGTCTACGATCCCGAAGGGCAGCTCGTGACGGCGTCCTTCATGGATTACCGGATGCCGCGGGCCGCGGACTTCCCGGACATCCGCTTCGAAACCCGCAACGTTCCCTGCGAGACCAACGCTCTCGGCCTCAAGGGGGCCGGCGAGGCGGGCGCGATCGGCTCCTGCCCGGCGGTGATGAACGCCCTCGCCGATGCGCTGTCGCCGTTCGGCATCCGGCACATCGACATGCCGGCCACGCCGGACGTCGTCTGGGCGGCGATCGAGGCCGCCGGCCCGCGGGCGAGGGCCGCCGAATAGCGGTCCGAACGGTCGAGCTTGCGGCTCGGAATAATCCGTCCTGCGGGTCGTCTTGCGTCAGGCAGCCTCGCCTGCGGCGGGGCATCAGCGACCGAGGATCGACATGAAAGGCCTTCTCTTCACCGGCGCCGCTCTCCTGGCGCTGACCGCCGTGGCGGCCGCGCAAGCCGATCCCATTGCCCAGCGGCGGGAGACCATGAAGGGGGTCGGGGCCGCCACCCGGACCGCGTCGCAGATGGTGAAGGGCGAAATCCCGTTCGACCTCGGCCAGGCCCAGGAGGTCCTGAAGGTCTATGCCGTCGCGGCGGACACGATGCACACCTACTTCCCCGAAACCTCGAAGGCAGGCGGCAACACCACGGCCGGGCCGAAGATCTGGGAAAGTCAGGCCGAGTTCCGGGCCGCCTTCGATGCCTGGGCCAAGGACATCCGGCAGGCGGCCGACGAAACCAAGGACCTGGCGACGTTCCGGGCCTCGTTCGGCACGGTCACCAAGGCGTGCAACGCCTGCCACAACAGCTTCCGGATCAAGACCTGACCGGATGGGTACTGTCGCGCCGCCCCGGCGGGGCAGCCCCGGAGGCGTGGGCGCGGGGCCCGCGCCCCGCCGCGTGCGGGCCTGGGACGGCCCCACGCGCCTGTTCAAGTGGTCGCTCGTGCTGCTCGTCCTCACCGCGTGGCTGACCCAGCAGCGCGGCGATGCCGGCATGCCCTGGCACGTCTGGAACGGCTATGCGATCCTGATCCTGCTGGTGTTCCGCCTGCTCTGGGGCTGCGTCGGGTCGTCGACGGCGCGCTTTTCGGCCTGGCTGGTCTGGCCCTGGACGGCGCTCCGCTACGGCCGGGATCTGTTGCGCGGACGCCGGCGCCCGTATCTCAGCCACAACCCGCTCGGCGCGTGGATGATCTTGATCCTCCTGGCGCTCGCCGGCCTGCAGGGCGTCACCGGCCTGTTCACGGTGGACCAGAACGGCCTCGTCGGGGGGCCCTTCGCCAATCTCGATTTCGGCGATCCGACACCGGTGCAGCGGCTCTTCTCCCGCTGGCACCGGGTTGTGTTCTACGTGCTGGTCGGGTTCGCCATCCTGCACGTGCTGGTCAATCTCTGGTACCAGGTCGTGGAGCGCGACGGGCTGGTGGCCAGCATGGTGACGGGCCGGAAGCCGGCACTCGATTATGTGGATCAGCCCGAAATGCGGCCGGCCTCCGCGACCTGGCTGCGCGCGGTCCTCTGCCTTGGGGCGGCGGCCGGGATCGTGCTGGGAGCGGTGAAGCTCGGCGGCGGTGGGCTGCCGTTCTGAGCGGCGCCGCCGGCTATTCCATCACGGCGGCCTTGAGAATGCAGACCATGGTGGCCGTGCTGGTCTGAGGCCCGACGCAGCGCACCGTGTGCGGCCGGTCACAGCGGTAGCGCAGCGTTTCGCCGGCCCGCGCTCGCTGCACCTTGCCGCCGATCTCGACCTCGAACTCGCCCTCGCGCACCGACAGGCACTCGACCGAGCCGCGCTGGTGGGCGTCGGAATCGAGCACGCCGCCGGGCTCCGCGCTCACGTCATACCATTGCAGCCACTCGACCGTCTTGATCCAGCCGATGATGGCCAGTCGCACGCGGCCGTCGTCGGAGACCAGGATCGGCGTTTCGCCGCGGCCGGATTTCTCGATGAAAGGCTCGTCGTCGGCGCTCGCGAGCACGCGCTCGATCGAGACGTCGAGGGCCTGGCTGAGCCGCCAGATGGTGGCGAGCGTCGGATTGGTCTCGTTGCGCTCGATCTGGCTGATGATGGATTTGGCCACGCCGGACTGCTCGGCGAGCTCGGACAGGGACAGGTTGTAGGCCTTCCGCAGGCGCTGCACCGTCTTGCCGAGCTGGCCGGACAGGATCTGTGCCCCGGCCTCCAGTTCCCGCACCCGTTCCCGTCCTTCGATCGCCATCCCGCCTCCTCGCGGCCCTTGCCTGCAGAAAGGGCCTGGGGCTCGAAAGATCAAGGCGACGGCGGCTGCCACCACGCGTGGAAATGGTGCACCGGCCCCGAACCGCGGCCGATCTTGAGCCTGTCGGCAGCTTCGAGCGCCGAGGTCAGATAGGTTTTCGCCCCGCTCACCGCATCCCGCATCGGCCGGCCGAGGGCGAGATGCGCGGCAATGGCCGCCGACAGCGTGCAGCCGGTGCCGTGCGTGTTGACCGTCCGGAGCCGGGGCGCCGCGAAGCGCTCCGTGCCGCCCGGGGTGACGAGCAGGTCCACGCTGTCCGGGCCGTGTCCGTGCCCGCCTTTCAGCAGCACTGCCCTGGCGCCCACGGCCAGGAGCCGGCGGCCGGCGGCCTCCATCTCCGCTTCGCTCTCCGGCACCGCGGCGTCCCCGAGCAGCGCGGCGGCTTCGGGAAGGTTGGGGGTGACGAGGTCGGAGAGGGGCAGCAGCAGCCGCCGCAGAACCGCCACCGCCTCCGGCGAGATGAGCCGGTCGCCGCTTGTCGCCACCATCACCGGGTCCAGCACCACGTTCCGGGCCCGATACCGCTCGAGGCCGCTCGCCACGGCCTCGATGGTCTCGGGGCGAGACAGCATGCCGATCTTCACGGCCGCCACACCGAGATCGCCGAACACGCTGTCCATCTGCTGCCGCACAAAGGCGGCCGGCACGTCGAGGACGCCCTGAACGCCGGTCGTGTTTTGGGCGGTGAGCGCCGTCAGCACGCTGGCGCCGTAGACGCCGCGGGCCGAGAACGTCTTGAGGTCGGCCTGGATGCCGGCACCGCCACCCGAATCCGAGCCGGCGATGGTCAGCGCGACCGGCGTCCTATCTTGCGGCGTCATAGCGATTTCTGCGCTCCGCTCTCCACGTTGCGGGCCCGGGCGAGCCCGAGCCGGCGCTCCCGCCAGATCACGAACAGCCCCGCTCCCGCCACCAGGATTCCGCCCGCCAGCACGTAGCGGTCGGGCAACTGCCCGAACAGCACCCAGCCGATCGGCAGGGCCCAGATCAGGGAGGTGTAGTCGAAGGGGGCGATCACGGACGCGTCTGCATGCCGGAAGCTCTCCGTCTGCAGGATCTGGCCGATGCCGCCCAGGATGCCGGTCGCGATCAGCACGGCCAGATCGGCCCCGTCCGGAAGCCGCCAGCCGAACACCAATGTGAGGAGACCGAGCCCGGTCGACAGGAGGGTGAAATAGAACACGATCGCCCCCGTCCTCTCCGTCCGGGTCAGCCGCCGCACCTGGATGGTGGCGGCCGCCGAGCAGCAGGCCGCCAGCAGCGCGGCGATCGCCCCCCAGGCGGCTCCGGACCCGGCCGCGCCGGCACCGCTGCCGAGGGTGGGATAGAGCATCACCAGCACGCCCAGGAACCCGATCGCGACGGCGGTCCAGCGGTAGATGCGGACCACCTCGCCGAGCAGCAGCGCGGCCAGGACCACCGTGATGAGGGGAGAGGCGTAGCCGATGGCGATGGCATCGGAGAGCGGCAGGGCCGCCAGCGCCGCGAAGCCGAGCCCCATCCCGGCCGTGGAGATGAGCCCGCGCAGCAGGTGCCCCCCGGGCTGCGACGTGCGGATGGCGGCCAGCACGCTGCCCTGCCAGGCGAGCCACAGGGAGAGAGGCACGAGCGCGAAGGCCGAGCGGAAGAACACCACCTGGCCGACCGGGTAGCGGTCCCCCAGCCACTTGATGGCCGCGGACATGAACGTGAAGGCGAGCGCCGACAGGACCTTCAGCGCGATGCCGGCAAGGGGTGTCACGAGGAACAGCCGGGCAGGAGGGGCCGATCCTCCTGACCGCCCTTGCGGCGGAAGATCAACCCCTTTCGGGATCCGCCCGGCGTCGCGGCGGCGGGCGCCCCCGGTCAGGTGAACAGCTTCAGCTTCTCGCGGATGTCGAGGGATTGGATCCGGGCGAGTTCGGCCAGTGCGAGCTCGCGCGTTGTCGCGATCCCGGTCTCCGCCGAGGCCGGGTCGTGCGGCGGCCCGGGCAGGTCGCGAAGCACGAAGTCGATGTCGGATGCGGGCGGGCGAGGGTCGACCTCGAGCGGCGGCCGGGCCCGGGTCGGCATGGCCGGATGGCCCGCCCGGATCAGGTTGCCGATTCGGGCCTCGACCGCGGCGAGGAGCTCGGCCATCCGGGCAAGCCCGGCATGCGTGGCGTCCTGGCGCGCCGCGGCCCGGTAGATCTCGGTCGCGTGCCGGTCCAGCTGGTCGCAGCGGCCGGCGTCGAAGCCGCTCTCCCGCAGGCTCCAGGCGGTTTCCTGGATCCGCTCCGCCGCATCCACCACGTCCACCGTCGCTTGCTCGGCCTGGGTGACGAGTTCCGCCAGACCCGCGCCCGACGCGAGTCCGTGTGTGGCGGCGATCTCGGCGCGCCCATGCTGGAGGAAGCTCGCCAGTTCGGCGAGTTCCGCCTCCATGCGGGAGGTCTCCGGCTTCCCGGGCGGCGCGCTCAGGCGACGCTCGAGCCTGGCGACGGCCTCGAGCAGCCGCTGCGTCTCCGCCGCCCGCATGCGGCGCGCGTAATCGGCCAGAAAGCTCCGCCCCCGAGCTGTCCCGGAGAGCAGCTGTTCGATGTCCCGATCGTTGGAGATCGCCGGGGAGGAGGGGTTCGTGTCGGACATTGTGTCGCGCTGTGGCGATCCGAACTCTCCCCCCAAAACCTTTCGGACCGGTATGCGGGGCCCCGCGATCAGCCCCAGAGTTCGGGGGCGGGCGGCTGCATGATGCTGCCCTGGTAGACGATCCCCGGGTCACGGTCGGCCGCCAGAAGCAGCGGGCCGTCCAGATCGACGAAGCTCGCCCGGGGCGTGAGCAGGAAGGCCGGCGCCATGCCGAGGGACGTGCCGAGCATGCAGCCGACCATGATCGTGAAGCCGAGCCGCTGCGCCTCCGCGGCGAGCGCGAGCGCCTCGGTCAAACCGCCCGCCTTGTCGAGCTTGATGTTGACCGCGTCGTAGCGTCCCCGCAGGCCCGGGAGGTCGCTGCGCTGGTGCAGGCTCTCGTCCGCGCAGACCGGGACTGGACGCCGGATCCGGCCGAGGATGCCGTCGCCCGCCGCCGGCAGGGGCTGCTCGACCAGGGCAACCCCGGCCTCGGCGCAAGCGGCGAGATGGCGCTCCACGTTCGCCTCGGTCCAGCCCTCGTTGGCATCGGCGATCAGGGTGGCGTCCGGCGCGCCTCGCCGCACAGCCGCGATGCGGGCCTCGTCCCCCTCCGGGGCGCCAAGCTTCACCTTCAGGATGGGCCGGGAGGCGGCGCGCGCCGCGGCCTCGCCCATCTCGGTCGCGCTGCCGAGCGAGAGCGTATAGGCCGTGGTCGCGGGGCCGATCCGGTCGAGCCCCGCCGCAACATGCGCGGGCACGCCGGCGAGCTTGCATTCGAGGTCCCAGAGCGCGCAATCGAGCGCGTTGCGGGCGGCGCCGGCCGGCATCTGCTGCTGCAGGGCCGCCCGGCCGAGGCCCGAGACCACGGCAGCCTCGAAGGCCGCGATGGCCTGGGCGGTCCCTTCCGGGGTTTCGCCGTAGCGGGCATAGGGTACGCACTCGCCCCGGCCGGTCACGGCCCCGTCCCGGATGGTCGCGGTGACCACCACGGCCTCGGTCCTCGAGCCTCGGGCGATGGTGAAGCGGCCCGCGATCGGAAACCGTTCCAGGCTTACGGCGAGCGTCCGGGTCATGGCCTCCTCGGATGCGCGCTCGACTTGCCCGCCCCCGGCGGGCTATCACCTGCCCGCCGGGGTGCCAAGACACCACGGCTGCCGGGCGGCGGAAAGGCGGAAGCGGCTTGGGTGCGAAGGAGCTGGGTGGACGCCGGGACGAGGCGGATGCGCGCGATCCGAAAGCCGAGTTCGAGCGCCACGGCGACGACGTTCGGGCTTGGCTGTCCGGCCGCTGGACCGTCGAGCATGCCGGGTCGGTGGAGCGCGAGATGGCGTCGCTGGTCGACGCCGCGGCCGATTGCGGCCGGGTGCTGTTCGACCTGTCGGAGATCGACCGGCTGGACACGCTCGGCGCCTGGGTGCTGGACCGCACGCGCCACGATTTCGGCGCGCAGGGCGTCGCGGCGGATTTCGTCGGCGTCCGGTCCGAACACCACATTCTCCTGAACGAAGTCGCCTATCGGGGTTTCCAGCCGGAGCCGGTCAAGAGCTCGCCGGGGTTCCGCGATCTCCTGGCCGATGTCGGCGAGGCCGTCGTGAATGCCGGTCGGGATTTCGCCCACGGTGTCAGCTTCCTCGGGGAGGTCATTGCCGCGCTCACCCGCGTGGTGGTCAATCCGCGGCGGTTCCGCGTGCCCGCCCTGACCAACCAGCTTGAACAGATCGCCTTCCGGGGCGTGCCGATCATCGTGCTGATCTGTTTCCTGGTCGGCTGCATCGTGGCCCAGCAGGGGCTGTTCCAGCTGCAGCGCTTCGGCGCCCAGACCTTCGTGGTGAACCTGGTCGGCATCCTGGTGCTGCGCGAGCTTGGCGTCCTTCTCACCTCCATCATGGTGGCCGGGCGCTCCGGGGCGGCCTTCACGGCCGAAATCGGCTCCATGAAGATGCGCGAGGAGATCGACGCGCTGCGGGTGATGGGCCTCGACCCGATCGAGGTGCTGATCGTGCCCCGCATCCTGGCGCTGGTGATCGGGCTGCCGATCCTGGCCTTCCTGGGCTCCATGGCGGCGCTGCTCGGGGCCGGGCTCGTCGCCTGGATCTACGGCGACATCGTGCCGGACGTGTTCCTCACCCGGCTCAAGGCCACCATCGAGTTCAAGACCTTCCTGGTCGGCATGATCAAGGCGCCGTTCATGGCCCTGGTGATCGGCCTGATCGCCTCCATGGAAGGCATGCGGGTCGAGGGGTCGGCCGAGTCGCTCGGCCGGCATGTGACCTCCTCGGTCGTGAAGTCGATCTTCATGGTGATCGTGCTGGACGGGTTCTTTGCCATGTTCTTCGCGGCGATCCGGCTGTGAGCGCCGCTTTTCCGTCCGCCTCGGCGAGCGGCGTGCGAGCTCCGCACGAGCGGGACGACGAGCGCGAGGTCGTGATCCGGGTGCGCGACCTGGAGGTGGGGTTTGGCGAGCGCCTGATCATGAAGGGCCTCGATCTGGACGTGTACCGGGGCGAGATCCTGGGCTTCGTCGGCCCGTCCGGCCAGGGCAAGTCCGTCCTGACCCGGGCCATCCTGGGCCTCGTGCCGAAGCGGGCCGGGTCCATCGAGGTGTTCGGCGAGAACGTCGACAACATGACGGAGAGCTCGCGCTCGGAGATCGAGCGGCGCTGGGGCGTGCTGTTTCAGCAGGGCGCGCTCTTCTCCGCTCTCACAGTCCGGCAGAACGTTCAGGTGCCGATGCGCGAATACCTGGAGCTCTCGCCCCGGCTGCTGGACGAGCTCGCCATGCTCAAGATCGAGATGGTCGGCCTCAAGCCGGATGCAGCCGACAAACTCCCGTCCGAGTTGTCCGGCGGCATGATCAAGCGGGCCTCGCTGGCCCGCGCGCTGTCGCTCGATCCCGAGATTCTGTTTCTGGACGAGCCGACCTCGGGCCTGGATCCGATCGGCGCGGGCGAGTTCGACGAGCTCATCGCGACGCTGCAGCGCACGCTGGGCCTGACGGTTTTCATGGTGACTCACGACCTGGATAGCCTCTATACGGTCTGTGACCGGATCGCGGCCCTTGGCGACGGGCGCATCATCGCTCACGGTCCGATCGACGCGATGCTGGCGTCCGAAGACCCCTGGGTCCGGGCCTACTTCCACGGGAAACGGGCACGGTCGGCCATGTCGGCCGGTGGATGAGACGGGCAGGATGGAAACTCGGGCGAACTACGCGATCATCGGCCTGTTCACGATCTCCGTGATCGCGGCGGCGTTCGGGTTCGTCTACTGGTTCATGGGGTCCGACAGCGGGACCAAGCGGGCCACCTACAGGATCGTCTTCAACGGCTCCATCGCCGGCCTCACCAAGGGCGCCCCCGTGCTGTTCAACGGCATCCGGGTGGGTGAGGTGAACGAGGTCAAGTGGGACGACCAGAACTCCGAACAGGCCATCGCCTGGATCGACATCCAGCCCGACGCCCCCGTCAAGACCGACACCAAGGCCTCCCTCGACGTGGCCCTGCTGTCGGGTGCGGCCGTGATCGCCTTGACCGGCGGCAGCCGTGACGCGGCCCGGCTTGTGTCCGAGCAGGGCAAGGAGCCCCCGACCATCGTGGCCGAGCGCGGCGGGCTCGCCAGCATCCTGGAAACGGCCCGGGGAACGGCCGACCGGGCCAACACCTTGCTGGACAACGTCAATGCCCTCGTGACGGACAACCGGAGCGCCATCCAGAAGGCGGTCGGCGACGTGTCGAGCTTCACGGACGCGCTGGCCAAGAACGCCCCCGCCATCGACAACCTGCTCAGCTCCGTCGCCCGCGCCGCCGACAATGTCGGCCCGCTGACCGAGAAACTGGCCGGCCTCGCCGACAGCGCCACCGGCATCCTGGCCACGGTGGAGCCGGAGCGGATCCGCAACGTCATCCGCAACGTCGAGGGCGTGACCCAGACGGTGGAGGAGGGCCGCGCCAACATCGCGAGCTTCCTCCAGGAGGCCTCGTCGTTGGCCGGCCGGCTCAACGAGGCCGCGCCGAAGCTCGACCAGGCCCTCTCGGACGTGAACCGAGTCATCTCCGGCGTGGACCCGGTCAAGATCAACCAGACCGTGGACAGCGCCCAGCGCTTCACGGCCGGCCTGGCGGCCTCCACGGACGAGATGCAGGCCACGATCCGGAACGCCAATGCGTTCAGCGCCAAGCTCGACAACGTGCTGGCCGCCGTCCGGCCCGAAACCGTGGGCAACATCCTGCGCAGCTTCGAGGGCGTGACCGGGACCGTGGACGAGAACCGGGCCAAGATCGCCGCCTTCATCGGCGACGCTTCGTCCCTGGCCGGCCGGCTCAACACGGCGGCGCCGAAGCTCGATCAGGCCCTTGACGGCATGAACCGCACCATGGCGGCGCTCGATCCGGGCAAGGTCGGCGAGGCGGTGGAGAACACCCGCCGCTTCACGAGCGGGCTCGCGGCCTCCACCGAAGACGTGCAATCCACCGTTCGCAACGCCAACCAGCTGACCGCCAAGTTCAACGCCGCGGCCGACCGGATCGACGGCGTGCTCAAGGCGGCGGAGAACTTCCTCGGCTCCGCGGCGGGCCAGGAGGGCAAGAGCACCTTCGCCTCTATTCGGGACGCCATGGACCGCTTCGGCCGGGCCTCCGACAACCTGAACCGCCGCGCCACCGAGATCGCCCAGGGCGTGTCGCGGGTGTCCGGTGTGGGCGCCCGCCAGATCGAGGCGCTGTCGACCGATGCGCGCCGCACGGTCAACACCGTCGGGCGGGCGGCCCGCAATCTCGAGCAGAACCCCTCATCGGTGATCTTCGGCGGAGGGCGTGCCTCCATTCCCGAATATTCCGGCCGCTGACCTCAACAGGCCTCGTTCAGGATGCGTAGCGTGACCAGGCCGGCGGGCCATGACGACCGACGGCGCGGAGCCGGGCCGATGGGCCTTGCGTACGCCTTTGCCCTGATCGGGTTTCTTGGCGCCTGCTCCTCCCCGCCGAGCCCCGCCTTCGACCTCACGGCGCCGCGCCAGAGCGTGCGGGGCGGCGGGATGATCGGTGGGCAGTTGGTCGTGGCGGAGCCGACCGCCATCCAGCCACTCGAGGCGGAACGGATCCTGGCGCGCGACGCCGCCGGCTCCGTCTCCTACCTGTCCGGCGCGCAATGGGCCGACCGCCTGCCGCGGCTGTTGCAGGCCCGCCTGTTGCAGACCTTCGAGAACGCGACCCGTATCCGGGCCGTCGCCCGGCCTGGCGAGGGCGTGGTCGCGCAATACCAGCTCAACACCGACATCCGGGCCTTCCAGCTCGACGCGGCGCGCGGCGAGGCCTTTGTCGAGATCTCGGCCAAGGTGGTCGAAGCGCAATCCGGCCGCATCGTGGCAGCCCGCGTCTTCAGCGGCCGCACGCCGGTGCCGGACGCGTCGGGCCCGGTGGTCGCCCAGGGGCTCGATCGCGTCCAGTCCAGCGTTCTGCTCGACATCGTGCGCTGGGTCGGCACACGCGGCTGAGCGGCCGCCGGCAGATCCTTCGCCCCGCGCCCTCGCGCCGGCCGCGGCGCGCCCCTATCTGTGGACGTCGCAACCTCTCGCCACGGTCCTTTGCCATGAACAAGCTCGTCCTCGCCCTCAGCACGCTCGCCTTCGCCGCGAGTCTCGGGAGCGCCGCGGCCCAGACCGCCCGGACAGCCACCATCCAGCCCGGCAAGCCGGCGCGCGTGGCGGTGGTGACGGCTCTGAAGCGCGATTGTTCGCTTGGCGAGGTCGGCAGCATCCGGGTCGTCACGGCCCCGAAGAACGGCTCGCTGGTGGTGCGGGGCGGCAAGCTGAAGACCCCGGCGAACTTCCGCTGCCCCAGCGTCGAAACGCCGGTCCAGGCGCTGTTCTATGAGCCGAACCGCAACTACCAGGGGGCGGACGAGATCGCCTACGAGACGCGCTCCACCGACGGCAGCGTCCAAAGCTTCACCCTGAAGATCACCGTCACGTCGAAGCCGGCGGCGGCGCCGAGCGGCGGCCTGCAGGAACTCTGAGCCTCGGCTCCGGGCGGGGCGCGCGCCCCGCTCTGCCGGAGTTGGGGGCCGCCCAGACGGCCCCCACCCGCCTGAGGCCGCGGCCGCGACCTCGACTTCCCTCTTCGCTTTCCGGATAACGGCCACTCCGTCCCCCCGTCCGGAGCGACCCACGTGCTGTCATCGGTCCTCATCGCCAACCGGGGCGAGATCGCCTGCCGGGTGATCCGCACGGCCCGCCGGCTCGGCATCCGCACGGTGGCGGTCTATTCGGAAGCCGACCGGACGGCGCTGTTCGTCCGCGAGGCGGACGAGGCGCACGAGATCGGGCCGGCCCCGGCCCGCGACAGCTACCTGTCTGTGGACCGCATTCTGGACGTGGCGCGGCGCACCGGCGTTGAGGCCATTCACCCCGGTTACGGCTTTCTGTCCGAGCGCGCCGAATTTGCCGAAGCCTGCGAGCAGGCGGGGATCCTCTTTGTTGGCCCGCCCGCCTCCGCCATCCGGGCCATGGGCCTCAAGGACGCCGCCAAGGCGCTGGCCATCGGGGCCGGTGTTCCGGTGGTGCCGGGCTATCACGGCAGCCGGCAGGATCCCGACTTCTTGCGGCAGAAGGCCTACGAGATCGGCTACCCGGTCCTGATCAAGGCGGTGGCCGGCGGCGGCGGCACGGGCATGCGCCGGGTCGACAAGCAGGCGGAGTTCGAGGCCGCGCTCGAAGGTGCTCAGCGCGAAGCCCAGGCGAGCTTCGGCGACCCGAGGGTCCTGGTCGAAAAGTATGTGCTGTCGCCGCGCCACGTCGAGGTGCAGGTCTTTGCCGACAGCCATGGCAATGCCGTGCACCTGTTCGAGCGCGACTGCTCGCTGCAGCGCCGCCATCAGAAGGTGATGGAGGAGGCGCCGGCGCCGGGGCTCTCGCCCGAGATGCGCGAGGCGATGGGCCAGGCGGCCGTCGAGGCCGCGCGCTCGGTCGGCTATGTCGGGGCCGGCACGGTCGAATTCATCGCCGATGCCCGCCAAGGGCTCCGGCCGGACCGCTTCTACTTCATGGAGATGAACACCCGGCTGCAGGTGGAGCACCCGGTAACAGAGGCGATCACTGGGCTCGACCTCGTCGAATGGCAGTTCCGGGTCGCCTCCGGCGAGCCGCTGCCACTGCGTCAGGAGCAGTTGCGCATCAATGGCCACGCGGTCGAGGCGCGGGTCTATGCCGAGGACCCGGCCCGGGGCTTCCTGCCCTCCACCGGCAAGCTCTGGGCGCTGCGCTTCCCGGACAATGAGGACGGCATCCGGGTCGATGCGGGCGTGGTCTCCGGCGACGAGGTGACCCCGTTCTACGATCCGATGATCGCCAAGATCATCGCGCACGGGGCGACGCGCGACGAGGCGCTCGACCGGCTCTCGGCCGCGCTCCGCGGCACCGTGGTCGCCGGACCGCGCAGCAACACCGCTTTTCTCCGGGCGCTGTGCGACATGCCGGAATTCCGGTCCGGCCGCTTTGACACCGGCACCATCGACCGGAACCTCGAGGCCCTGACCGCCCGTTCGGCCGGGGACGACGACAGGGCGGCGGCGCTGGCCGCCCTCCGCATGGTGGCGCGCTCCGGGCCGGCCAAGGGCCTGTCGGACCCCTGGGACCTGCACGACGCCTTCCAGCTCATGGGCGCGCGGGCGGTGGCGCTGCCGGTGCTGGTGGACGGCGAGCGCCGTGACGTGCGCGTCACCTGGCCGGGCCCAGGCGAGATCGCGGCCGAGAGCGGCGAGGTGCGCGAGATGCTGTCCGGGACGCGGTCGGAGCGGCGCGAGCGCGGCTTCGTGGACCGGCCGGATGGCGGGGTCTACGTCCTGGAGGGCGGGCGGCAGATCCTGGTCCAGCCGTTCGATCCGTTCACGGCCGATCTCGACCACCTGGACGGCGGCGACGTCGTCCAGGCGCCCATGCACGGCAAGCTCGTGGCCGTGTTCGTCGCGCCAGGCGACGTGGTGATCCGCGGCCAGCGCCTCGCGGTGGTCGAGGCCATGAAGATGGAGCACGCTCTTCTCGCCCCGCGCGACGGAACCGTGGCCGAGGTCGCGGCCGAGCCGGGCCAGCAGGTCAGCGAAGGCGGCCGGCTGATCACGCTCGCGCCCGAGGAGGGCTGAGCGCGCCGGCTTGTCCCACCCCGCCGAGCCCGGCGGGGCTGCACGGAGGCTGCCGGCTCCGGTATAGCCGTCCCATGCCCCTTCATCTGATCAAGCTCTGCGTCGGCATCGACACGATCGGCGAACTCGAGGATTGGGTCGCCGAGAAGCGCCGGCGGCTCGGCTCGCGCGTCGCCCCGGACGGCCATGTCCACGTCACCCGGATGGCCCCCAAAAGGGCCGAGGAACTGCTGGACGGCGGCTCGCTCTACTGGGTGATCAAGGGCCAGCTCAGTTGCCGGCAGAGCTTGCGGGCCGTGGAGACCTTCACCGACGGGGAGGGGATCGGCCGCTGCCGGCTGGTGCTGCATCCGGCCGTGGTGCCGGTGGCGCCGCGCCCGTGCCGCCCGTTCCAGGGCTGGCGCTATCTCGAAGCCGACGCGGCCCCGGCCGATCTCGGTTCCGCCGCCGCCGCCGTGGGCGCCCTGCCGGAAAACCTCCGGCGGGAACTGGTGGAGCTCGGCCTGCTGTGACCCTCCGCCTGGCAGGCTTCCTGCTGCTCCTGGCCGGGCCGGCCTTGGCGGCGGAGCGCTGCCCCTCCGCGCCCGAGCTTCGTCGCGGCCTGCCGCAATCGCCGGCCTGCGCGCCGGCCCCCAAGGTCCAGCCCTTCGATCCCGACCGGGCGCGGCCGGGCAGCCGGCCCGGCTTCATCGACCTCGGCGGCGGCACGGAGATCCGAATCGGCGGGCGGGCCCGGATGGAGTACGATCTGCGCCGCTGAGAGGGTGCCCGTGCATGCCGATCCGTCGCCACCTCGTCCTCGGGCTTTCGGCCCTCATTCTCTGCGGCTCTCCGGCCCTTTCCGCGCCCCGAGGGGGGCCGCTCTCCTGCCGGGCCGAGATCGGGGAGGGCCGCTTTCGCGCCCTTCTGGCCGAATGCCGGCAGGTGTCGCTGCAATCGAGCCGCCCCTGTGACCCCCGTCGAACCTGCGGCGAACTGCGCGCCGAAATCGGGCGGAGCTGCGCGCTGCTGGGCGACGCGGCGCCGCCGTTCTGCCCGGGCTACGGTGCGGCGGACGAGGACGAGGACGACGCCGAGGACGAGGACGCCGGGTAGGATCGGCTGCCGGTTGCTGGTAGAGCCGCGGCATGAAACGCGCCTCTCTCTCCCTCCTGACCGTCTGCGGGCTCGAGGAGCTCGATGGTCTCCGCGCGAGCGGAGTCACGCACGTTCTGTCCATCCTGGATCCGGGAACGCCCGATCCGGAGCCGTTCCGCCAGTATGGCCGGCATCACCGCACCACGCTGAGGTTCCACGACATCGTCGAGCCGATGGGCGACCTGATCCTGCCCGAGCGCAACCATGTCGAGCAGATCATCGCCTTTGGCGAAGAACTGGCCGAGGACCGGGCCGAGGGGCACGCGGGGCACCTCCTGATCCACTGCCACATGGGCATTTCGCGCTCCACGGCCGCCATGCTGATGATGCTGCGGGCCGCCTATCCGGACGAGACGGACGACGACGCGGTTCAGCGGCTGGTCGCCATCCGGCCGCAGGCTTGGCCGAACCTTCGCATGACCGGTTTCGCCGACGATCTTCTCGGCCGCGGCGGGGAACTCTCCCGTGCGGTGAGCCGTCTGCACGCCCGTCAGATCGCGGCCCGGCCCCAGCTCGCCGACACCTTCCGCCGGCTCGGACGCTCGCTCGAGGTCGAGCGCGCAGCCGAGGTGGCCAAGGCGGCATGACCGCATGCTGATCGGGGTCGATTGGGGCGGCACCAAGCTGGAGGCGGTCGCCCTGTCGCCGGAGGGCGACACCCTGGCGCGCCGGCGCGTGCCGACGCCGAAAGGCGATTACGACGGCTGCATGGCGGCCATCGCCGGGCTGGTCCGGCACCTGGAAGCCGAGACCGGACGCACGGGCAGCGTCGGAGTCGGCATTCCGGGCGCCATCTCGCCCGCCACCGGGTTCGTGATGAATGCGAACTCGACCTGGAACAACGGCCGCCCCCTCGACCGCGACCTCGCGGCCGCGTTGGGCCGGCCCGTGCGGGTCGAGAACGACGCGAACTGCTTTGCCGTGTCCGAAGCCGTGGACGGAGCGGGGCAGGGGGCCTCGGTGGTCTGGGGCGTGATCCTCGGCACGGGCGCAGGCTCGGGCATCGCCATCGACGGCCGGGCCCTTGGCGGCCGCAATCGCATCGCCGGGGAATGGGGCCACAACCCGCTGCCGCGGCCGGCCGACGACGAGCGCCCCGGGCCGGCCTGCTATTGCGGCCGGGCCGGGTGTCTCGAGACCTTCGTGTCCGGCACGGGGTTCGCGCGCGACCACCGCGAGGCCACGGGGCTCGCGCTGGAGGCACCGGCGATCATCGACCGCATGCGGGCCGGCGATCCCGACGCCCGGGCGGCCTACGGGCGCTACATCGACCGGCTCGGCCGGGGCATCGGGGCCGTGGTCAATCTGCTCGACCCGGACATCATCGTGCTCGGCGGCGGCATGTCCAACGTGGACGAGCTCTACCGCGACCTGCCGGACGCCATCGAGCCGCACGTCTTCTCCGACCGGTTCGTCACGCCGGTCCGCCGCAACCAGCACGGCGATGCCTCCGGGGTCCGGGGCGCGGCCTGGCTCTGGAAGGCGTGACCGCCGACACCTCGGCCCGACGGGCGATTTGCCCGTGATCCGCAACGCCGCCCTTGTTGTCCTGCTCGGCATCGGCTGGGGGCTGAACTGGCCCGCCGTGAAGCTGGCCCTCCAGGAGATTCCGCCCTGGACGCTGCGGGCCGTCGGCTTCTCGGCCGCCACCGTGCTGATGTTCGTGGCCATCCGGGCGCTCGGGCTGTCGCCTGCGGTGCCCCGCCGACACTGGCTCAGGCTCGCCTGCGTCGGTGCGCTGTCCGTGGCCGTGTACAACCTCCTTAGCGCCTATTCGCAGGTCACCGCCTCCACGAGCCGCGCCGCCGTGCTGTCCTACACCATGCCGATCTGGGCGGTGATCGGCGCCCGCGTGGTGCTCGGCGAGCGCATCGACCGGCGCCGCATCCTCGGGCTCGGCCTGGGTGCGGCCGGGCTGCTGGCGCTGGGCTGGCCGGTCGTCCAGGCCGGGACCTTCTCGGTCGGTCTCGTCTACGCACTCCTGTCCGGGATGGTCTGGGCCACCGGCAGCGTGCTGCTGAAGCGATACCCGATCGAGGCGCCCCCGCTCGTGATCAGCACCTGGCAGATGGCGCTCGGCGCCGTCATGGCCGCGACCGGGATGGTCTGGGTGGAGGGCGTGCCCCGGGGGCTGCCGACCCTGCCTTCGGCCTGGTTCGGGCTCGGCTACAACATCCTGATCGGGCAGGCGCTCGCGACCACGCTCTGGTTCACCATCCTGGCCCGCATGTCGGCCGGCATGGCCTCGCTCGGCACGCTCCTGGTGCCCGGGGTCGGCGTGATCGGCGCCACCCTGATCCTCGGCGAACGTCCCACCTGGTCCGACTGGCTCGGCCTGGCGCTGATCGTGGCGGCCTCCGCGACCGTGCTGCTGCGCGACGTGGAGCGTCCGGCCGAAACCAATCGGTAGCGCCAACAGGTCATCCTGCCGGCCCCGAATCAGACTCATTGAGGATTTTGTGAGCGCTTGGCGCGACAGCCGCAACGAACGGTCGCTGGCGCGGCTCCGGCGCGCCCTGCCGGCCGTCTTCCCCGGAGGCGTGCTGGCCCAGGCGCTTGCCCGGCCCCTGATCCCGCCGACGCCGCGCCGAGCCGTCGAAGGCTATTGGCGGGCCCACCCGCTCCGGGCCGACCGGCTGGCCCGCGCGCTGGCCCGGCTGTCCGGCACCCCGGAAGGCTGGGCTTGGACACCCGACGCCTTCACCGAAGGGCGGCGGGCCAGCTTTCGGGCGCCGCCGGCCCCGTATCGCGAGCCGGCTTTCGCGCGCGGGCCCGGCCATTGCTGTGTCTGCGGCCAGCCGGTGTTCCGCTTCGGCTGGCATCGCGACCTCTGGGGCGACGGCAAGCCGAACCGCCGGGCGACGTGGCACTCGGCCTGCGTCGTCGCCTGGCAGCTGTGGTGCGATCCCTCCGGACACGTGCAGGCGCTGAAGCGGGCCCAGGGCCGGCGCTGCGCCGAAAGCGGCCGCCGCCTGCTCCGCAGCGCCGAGATCGACCACCGGGTGCCGCTGTTCCGAGTCTGGCGCGAGCATCGCGACGCATCCTGGCCGGAGCTCCTCGGCTTCTGGGGGCGGCCGAACCTGCAGGTCATCAACAAGGACGCGCATCTGCGCAAATGCGCCGGCGAGGCGAGCTTCCGGGCGGACGAGCGCGCGCGGGCCGCAAACGGAGCCTTGGCCGCCTGACATTCCCATCCGTGATGGGTGGGTTGATCAGCATGCGTTTGGCGCGGCCGATAGGAGCAGGTACACGCATCCGGTTCGGCCGGGAGAGTGCCTGATGTGGGGACGCGTGACCGGGCGGTTCGGGCCCGAATGGATCGTCTTCGCCGGCTGCGCGGTGGCCCTGATCGGCTTTGGGCCCCGCGCCTCGGCCGGCCTCTTCCAGTTGCCGATCATCTCGAACTTCGGCTGGGGCCGGGACACGTTCGGGCTCGCGATCGCCATCCAGAACCTGCTCTGGGGCCTGGGCGCGCCCTTCGCCGGCGCCATCGCGGACCGCTACGGCGTGCGGCGGGTCCTGTGCGTCGGCGCCGTGCTGTATGCGGGCGGCCTCGTCGTCATGGCCTACGCGACCACGCCCGGGATGCTGTATCTCGGCGCCGGCGTGCTGATCGGTTTCGGCCTGTCGGCCGCCTCGTTCAACATCATCCTCGGTGCGTTCGGGAAGCTGCTGCCTGAGACGTGGCGCCCTCTCGCCTTCGGCGCGGGAACGGCGGCCGGCTCCTTCGGCCAGTTCTTCTACCCGCCCATCGGCAACGTCCTGATCGCCTCCTTCGGCTGGCAGGAGGCGCTGCTCGTCTTCGCCGGCAGCGTGCTCCTCATCATGCCACTGGCGACGTTCCTGTCGACGCGCCCCGGGCCGAACGCGACGCCCATGGCCGGCCCGAGCCCGGCCCCGAACCAATCCATCCTGCAGGCCCTGGCGGAAGCGTTCCGGCACCGCAGCTACGTGCTGCTCACGCTCGGCTTCTTCACCTGCGGCTTCCAGCTCGCCTTTATCACCGTGCACCTGCCGGCCTATCTCCGGGATGCCGGCCTGCCGGCGTCGGTCGGCGGCTGGACACTGGCCGTGATCGGCCTCGCCAACGCGGTCGGCTCGCTCGGCTCCGGCCTCCTCATGAACCGGGTCTCGAAGCGGTACCTCCTGGCCTGGATCTATCTCGGCCGCTCGGTCGTGATCGCCGCCTTCGTGCTGATGCCGCCGACGCCCCTGACCTGCATCCTGTTCGGCCTCTCGATCGGCGTGTTCTGGCTCTCCACCGTGCCGCCGACCTCGGGTCTCGTGATGCTGATGTTCGGCACGCGCTACATGGCGATGCTGTACGGCTTCGTGTTTTTTTCGCACCAGGTCGGAGGCTTCCTCGGCGTCTGGCTCGGTGGCATCCTGTACGAGACGACGGGGAGCTACGGCGTCGTGTGGTGGCTGTCGGTCGCCCTCGGGATCGCGTCGGCGATCATCAACCTGCCGATCCGCGAGCAGCCGGTGGTGAGGCCGGACCTCGCCGCCGCGCCCGCCTGACGGAGCTTGGAACGGATGGATACCGAACTCACGTATCTGGCCTGGACGGTGGTGCTCGGCCTCGTGCAGGTCATCGGCAGCGCGCAGTTCATGATTGCGGCCAACGGCTTCTCCTACGGCGCCAGCAATCGCGACACGCCGCCTCGGCCGATGTCCCCGGTCGGCCAGCGGCTCGAACGGGCGACCCGGAACTTCCTCGAAACGGTGCCGCTCGCGGTGGCCGCCATCCTGATCGCGCACGTGGCCGGGCGGCACAACGCCTTCACCTATTGGGGCGCGACGCTCTATTTCTGGGGCCGGGTCGCCTTTGTGCTGATCTACATGGCCGGCATCGTCCACCTGCGGACGGCCGCCTTCCTGGTCTCCGTGATCGGGATCCTGCTGGTCCTGCTCGGGCTGCACTGGGGGTAACGCGATGGCGCTGTTTCGTGCGGTCGTCCTAGCCGAGAAGGGCCGCGAGCCGATGCTCGGGGAGTTCGCCGAAGCCGACCTGATGGACGGCGACGTCACCGTCCGGGTCACGCATTCCACCGTGAACTACAAGGACGGGCTCGCGCTCACCGGCAAGGCGCCCGTGGTCCGGCGCTTCCCGATGATCCCGGGCATCGACTTCGCCGGAATGGTCGAATCCTCGTCGCATCCGGAGTACCGGGCCGGAGATGCCGTGGTGCTGAATGGCTGGGGCACGGGCGAGACGCATCTCGGCGCCTATGCCGAGAAGAGCCGCGTGCGGGGCGACTGGCTGGTGAAGCTGCCGGACGGCCTCACGGCCGCGGACGCCATGGCGATCGGCACGGCCGGCTACACGGCCATGCTCTGCCTGATGGCGCTGGAGCGGCACGGCCTCGGGCCGGAGCGCGGCCCCGCCCTGGTCACGGGCGCGGCGGGCGGCGTGGGATCGGTCGCCGTGGCGCTGCTGGCCCGGAAGGGCTGGCACGTGGTGGCCTCGACCGGGCGGCCGGAAGAGGCGGCGTATCTGAAGGGGCTCGGGGCCGCCGAGATCCTGCCTCGGTCCGAACTGGCTGAGCCCGGCCGCCCGCTCGGCAAGGAGCGCTGGGCGGCCGCCATCGACACGGTCGGGTCGACCACGCTCGCCAACGCTCTCGCCATGTGCCGCTACGGCGGCGCGGTGGCGGCCTGCGGCCTCGCCGGCGGCATGGACCTGCCGGCCTCCGTCGCACCGTTCATCCTGCGCAACGTCGCCCTGCTCGGCGTCGATTCGGTCATGGCCCCCCGGCCGCTCCGGCAGGAGGCCTGGGCCCGGCTGGCCCGCGAGCTGGACCGGGACAAGCTCGCCGCCATGACGGCCACCATCCCGCTCGACCGGGTGATCCAGGCCGGCCACGACATCCTGGCCGGCAAGGTGAGAGGCCGCATCGTGGTGGAGATCGGCTGAATTGCAGCCGCGCAAGACCAGGCTTGCAAGCGGGATCGTGTCGGGGAGGCGGCGGACGCGTTAGAGGGAGGAAGGCCGGCTCCGCCCGGCGTTGCAGACGGAAGCGACCGCCAATGCCCGCCAAGATTCTTGTTCTCTACTATTCGTCCTACGGCCACATCGAAGAGATGGCCTATGCCGCGGCCGAGGGCGCCAGGGCGACCGGCGCCGAGGTTGTGGTGAAGCGTGTGCCCGAGACGGTGCCGCAGGAGGTTGCGGCCGCCTCGCATTACAAGCTCGACCAGGCGGCGCCGATTGCCACCGTGGACGAACTGCCCGGCTACGACGCCATCCTGTTCGGCACGCCGACCCGCTACGGCAACATGGCCGCCCAGATGAAGACCTTCATCGACCAGACCGGCGGTCTGTGGGCACAGGGCAAGCTGAACGGCAAGGTCGGCGGGGTGTTTACCTCGTCGGCGACCCAGCATGGCGGCCAGGAATCAACGATCCTCAGCTTTCTCCCGGTGCTGATGCATCTCGGCTTCGTGATCGTCGGCCTGCCCTATTCCTTCCAGGGCCAGATGGGCGTGGCCGAAGTGATGGGGAACTCGCCCTACGGCGCGTCCACGATCGCGGGTGGTGACGGCTCGCGCCGGCCGAGCCCCGTCGAGCTCGACGGCGCCCGCTTCCAGGGCCGCACGGTGGCCGAGGTCGCGGCCAAGCTCCGGGCCTGAGCCCCGGCGCGGCCCGCTGGGGCCGCCTCCCACGTGAACACGGCGCTCCGGCGGCTCGATGCTGCCGGGGCGCCGCTGCGTTCAGCGGTCAGCAGCGGCGCGCCGCAGGCGGTCGTTGACCGCCTCTCCGAGCCCGAATTCCGGGATCGGGACGACCGCGATGGCGGCGGCGCCGCTCTCGTCGAGCCGGCGCAGGTGGCCGAACAGGTTCGTGGCCGCTTCCGCGAGGTCGCCCGCCGGGCTGAGATTGAGCATCGCGGTGGCGCGCCCGAGGCCGACCGGCTGGGCCGCGCCGAACAGAAGCGCGGCCTCGCCGGCGCAAATGCGCGTCGCGCCGAGCCGCACCCCGGCCCGGGGCGCGTAATGCGACAGCAGCAGACCCGGCGAGATCGGCGCGCCCGGCTCCGCGCGGGGCTCGGCGAGAGGCCCGCCGATCACCCGCTCCAGCGCGTCGCGCGGCACGCCGCCCGGCCGCAGCAGCACGGGCGCGGCCCCGAGGCAGGCCACGATGGTGGATTCGAGCCCGATCTCCGTCGTGCCTCCGTCCAGCACCGCGTCGATGCGCCCGTCGAGATCGGCCAGCACGTGGCCGGCCGCGGTCGGGCTGAGCCGGCCGGACCGATTGGCCGAAGGCGCCACGACCGGGAAGCCGCAGGCCTGCAGAATGGCGCTCGCGACCGGATGCGAGGGCACCCGCAGGGCCACCGTGTCGAGCCCGGCCCGGGCGAGGTCGCAGACCGCATCGGGCGCGGCGAGCGGGACCACCAGCGTCAGCGGTCCCGGCCAGAACGCGGCGGCCAGCGCCTGCGCGGCCGCGTCGAACCGTCCGACCCGCAAGGCGTCCTCCGGCCGGCCGAGATGGGCGATCAGCGGGTTGAAGCGGGGGCGGCCCTTGGCCGCGTAGAGAGCGGCCACGGCCTCGGCGTTGCGGCCGTCGGCCGCGAGCCCGTAGACAGTTTCGGTCGGAATGCCGACGAGGCGGCCCGAGCCGAGAAGCGCAGCCGCCCGCGCCACGCCCGCCGCATCGGCGCGGAGCCGCTCGGTCGGACGATGGGCAGCCCCGGCCTCCGTTGACGCCTCGCCGCTCAAGGCACATTGATCCCGCATCGTCCCGGGCGCTAGGGGAGGGCGGCCGCGGCGTCAATCGCGAGGGGGCAAGCCATGACCTACCGGGCGCCGACCGCCGACATGCTGTTTGCGATGCGTCACGCCGCCGGGCTCGACCGGGCGGTGGCGTCGGGCCTCTACGGCGAGCTCTCGGCCGAGGATATCGGCGCCATCCTGGAAGAGGCCGCCCGATTCGCCGCCGAGGTGATCGCGCCCCTCAATCGGCAGGGCGACGCCAGCGGCACGCCGCTGTCGGACGGCAAGGTCACCATGCCGCCAGGCTACCGCGAGGCCTACCGGGCCTGGACCGAGGCGGGCTGGAACGCGCTGCCGGGCCCCGTCGCCTATGGCGGGCAGGGGCTGCCGGCGTTGGTCGCGGTCGCCTGCGCCGAGATGTGGAACGCCGCCGCCATGGCCTTCGGCCTCGGCCCGCTGCTCACGGCGGGCGCGGTCGAGGCGCTGAATGCCCACGGCTCGGAGGAGCTCAAGGCGCGCTACCTCGCCAAGCTCGTCTCCGGCGAGTGGACCGGCACCATGAACCTGACGGAGCCGCAGGCCGGATCGGATCTCGGCGCCCTCCGGGCCCGGGCCGAGCGGGCCGGGGACGGCACCTACCGGATCACCGGCACCAAGACCTTCATCACCTACGGCGAGCACGATCTGGCCGACAACATCATCCACCTGGTGCTCGCGAGGCTGCCGGACGGGCCCCCGGGCACGCGCGGCATCTCGCTGTTCCTGGTGCCAAAAATCCTGCCCGATGGCTCCCGCAACGACCTTCGCTGCGCCGGGGTCGAGCACAAGCTCGGCATCCACGCCTCGCCCACCTGCACCATGGCCTTCGGCGACGGCGGCGGGGCGGTGGGCTGGCTGGTCGGCGAGGAGAATCGCGGCCTCGCCTGCATGTTCACGATGATGAACAGCGCTCGGCTCAATGTCGGCGTGCAGGGCGTGGCTATCGGCGAGCGGGCCACCCAGGCGGCGCTCGCCTATGCCGGAGAGCGGCGCCAGGGGCGGGCCCCCGGCTCGGCCGGCGACGGCATGAGCCCGATCCGGGAGCACCCGGACGTCCAGCGCATGCTCCTCACCATGAAGGCCTGCACGGCTGCGGCCCGGGCGATCTGCTACGCCACGGCCGGTGCCCTGGACCGGGCGCGGCTCGATCCCGATCCGGCGGCGCGAGCCCGCGCCCAGAGCCGGGCCTCGCTCTTGACCCCGGTCGCCAAGGCCTTCTCGACCGATCTCGGCGTGGAGACGGCGTCGCTCGGCGTCCAGGTGCATGGCGGCATGGGCTTCATCGAGGAGACCGGCGCCGCTCAGCACCTCCGGGACAGCCGCATCAACCCGATCTACGAGGGCACGAACGGCATTCAGGCGATCGACCTCGTCACCCGCAAGCTGCCGCAAGGCGGGGGAGAGACCGTGCGGGCCGAGATCGCCGCCATGCGGGCCACCCTGCGCCGCCTCTCCGCTCCGGGCGCCGGTCCCGCCTTCGGGGCCACGGCCGCGCGGCTGCGCGACGCGGTCGCGCATCTGGATGCGGCGACCAGCTTCATGCTGAGGACGCTGGGCGGCAACGACCCCGGTCCGGCCCTTGCCGGGGCGACGCCCTATCTCCGGCTGTTCGGCCTGGCCAGCGGCGGGGTGCTGCTCGCGGAGGTCGCGCTCGCGGCCGCCGCCTGCCGGCAGGGCGGCGACGCCGACCCCGCCCATGGCGCCCGCATCGCGCTCTGCCGCTTCTTCGCTGAAAACGTCGCTGTCGCGGCGGGTGGCCTCGCCGCCCAAGCCATGGGCGGGGCCGATCTGGGCGGCGACGCCGTCCTGGCCCTCGCCAGCTAGCCGGCATGATCATTGTCCACGAGCCGCAGGATTCGGTCACGCCCGGCATGCTGGGCCGGCGCGTCCTGGCCGACCACGAGCCGATCCCGGCCGACGCGCTATGGATCGATCTCGTCCGGCCGACCCAGGACGAGGACCGCAAGACCGAGCGGTTCCTCGGCATCGAGGTGCCGACCCGGGAGGATCAGCAGGACATCGAGCCCTCCGAGTTGCTCTATGCGGAGCACGGGGCACGCTATCTCACCACGCGCCTCCTCACCCGCGCCGACGAGGACGAGCCTGAACTCGCCGGCATCACCTTCATCCTGAAGAACAATGCGCTCGTGACCGTGCGCTACGCCGATCCCCGCGCCTTTGCGATGTTCGCCCAGAAGGCAGCGCGGCCCTATGGCTGCGGCCGCAGCGGCGAGGAGGTCCTGGGCGGGCTCGTCGAGACGATCATGGACCGGGCGGCCGACATCCTGCAGCTCGCCGGCGAGCGCATCGACGCCCTGTCCCGCAGCGTGTTCCGCCGCGAGCAGGACCCCGGCGCCCGCAACGCCGAGTACCAGGACACCCTGCGGGCCCTCGGCCATTGGGGCGACCTGATCTCCAAACAGCGCGAGAGCCTCGTCTCGATCGAGCGCACGCTGCTGTTCCTGTCCGCCAGCTACCGGTCGAACAAGGTGGCGCTGGAGCTGCGCGACCAGATGCGGACCACGCTGCGCGACCTGCAATCCCTGGAGGAGCACGCGACCTTCCAGGCGAACAAGATCCAGTTCCTGCTCGATGCGACGCTCGGCCTCGTCAACCTCGAGCAGAATAACATCATCAAGCTGTTCTCGGTGATGGCCGTGGTGTTCATGCCGCCGACCCTGATCGCCTCGATCTACGGCATGAATTTCAGGCACATGCCGGAGCTGGAAAGCTCGTTCGGCTACCCGCTGGCGCTGGTTCTGATGGTGGTGGCGGCCGTCGCGCCCTATTTCTTCTTCCGCTGGAAGCGCTGGCTGTAGCGGCGGTCGGAGCCGCGCGGCCAGGACCGGCGCGCCCGTGCAGCAAGGGACGTCCCGCCCCGGTCCATGGACGCTCCCCCGCCAACGAACTACCTTCCTGGTGTCTCTGCAAGGATCGATTGGCCGCGTGATCTCAAGCCCTCGCCGCAACCACGAACGACGCGTCATGCTCCTGACCGGTGCGAGTCGAGGCATCGGGCATGCGACCGTG
>NZ_JAQGKF010000194.1 GCF_028290205.1 Enterovirga sp.
CATGACCTTGAGTAGGCCCTTGTCGATGGACGTGATGTACCGGTAGACGATCTCGCTTTCCGAGACCTCCGGCGGCATCTCGTCCTTCATGGCGAGCAGCGTCTCGAAGGCGAGATAGGGGTTGATGGCCTCCGCGCCGTAGCCGGCCAGGCAGGCGAAATGGTGCACCTCGCGGGCCTCGCCCGTTTCCAGCACCAGCCCGACCGAGGTCCTGAGCCCCTTGCGGATGAGGTGGTGGTGGACGGCGGCGGTCGCGAGCAGCGCCGGGATCGGAATGCGATCCGGCCCGACGCCCCGGTCCGACAGGACAATGATGTTGTAGCCGCCATGCACGGCCGCATCGGCCCGGTCGCACAGCCGCTCCAGCGCGCCCTCGAGGCCGGCCGCCCCGTTCTCGGACGGGTAGGTGATGTCCAGCGTCTTGGTGTCGAACCGGTCCTCGAAATGGCCAATGGACCGGATCTTCTCCAGATCCTCGTTGGTGAGGATGGGCTGGCGCACCTCGAGCCGCTTCTTCCGGCTGGTGCCTTCCAGGTCGAGAATATTCGGCCGCGGCCCGATGAACGACACGAGGCTCATCACGAGCTCCTCGCGGATCGGGTCGATCGGCGGGTTCGTGACCTGGGCGAAGTTCTGCTTGAAATAGGTGTAGAGCAGCTTCGACTTGTCGGAGAGCGCCGAGATCGGCGTATCCGTGCCCATCGAGCCGACGGCTTCCTGACCCGTCACGGCCATGGGCTGCATCAGCAGCTTCAGGTCTTCCTGCGTGTAGCCGAAGCTCTGCTGCCGATCGAGCAGCGACACGTCCGTGCGGGGCTGGCGCGGCTCGACCGGGCGCAGGTCCTCCAGGACGATCTGGGTGCGGCGGAGCCAGTCCTGGTAGGGGTTGGCGGCCGCGAGGTCGCGCTTGATCTCGTCGTCCGAGACAATGCGGCCCTGCTCAAGGTCGATCAGCAGCATCTTGCCCGGCTGCAGGCGCCACTTTTCGACGATCGACTCCTCCGGGATCGGCAGCACGCCCATCTCGGATGCCAGCACCACGAGCCCGTCCTCGGTGACGAGGTAGCGGGCGGGCCGCAGGCCGTTGCGGTCCAGGGTGGCGCCGATCTGGCGCCCGTCCGTGAACACGATCGCGGCCGGTCCGTCCCAGGGCTCCATCAGGGCCGCGTGGTACTCGTAGAAGGCGCGCCGATCCTCATCCATGAGCGGATTGCCGGCCCAGGCTTCGGGCACCAGCATCATCATGGCGTGCGGCAGCGAGTAGCCGCCGCGCAGCAGAAATTCGAGCGCGTTGTCGAAACAGGCGGTGTCCGACTGGCCCTCGTAGGAGATCGGCCAGAGCTTGGAGATGTCGTTGCCGAAGAGCTCGGAATCGACGGAGGCCTGCCGGGCCGCCATCCAGTTCACGTTGCCCCGCAGCGTGTTGATCTCGCCGTTATGGGCGACGAGCCGGTAGGGGTGGGCGAGGCGCCAGGACGGGAAGGTATTGGTGGCGAAGCGCTGATGCACCAGCGCCAGCGCGCTCTCGACGCGCGGATCGGCGAGGTCGCGGTAGTAGCGGCCGAGCTGGTTGACCAGCACCATGCCCTTGTAGACCACCGTCCGGGAGGACAGGCAGACCGGGTAGAATTCGGAGAGCTGGCGGTTCTGCCGGGTGTAGACCGCGTTCGAGATGACCTTGCGCAGCAGGAAGAGCTGCCGCTCGAACGTGTCGCCGTCTTCGATCGGCTTCGCGGCGCCGACAAAGATCTGCCGCTGCTGCGGCTCGGTGGCTGCCACGGACGGGCTCAGGTCCTCGGACAGGACTGGCACCTCGCGCCAGCCCAACAGGACGAGGCCCTCGGACTGGACCGCCTGCTCGACGATCTCGGCGACCGTGCGGCAGCTCTCCGGGTCCCGTGGCATGAACAGGTGGCCGACGCCGTACTGGCCGGGCTCGGGCAGCGCGAAGCCGAGCGCTGCGCATTCCTCGCGGAAAAACTCGTGCGGGATCTGCAGCAGGATGCCGCAGCCGTCCCCCATGGTCGGGTCGCCGCCGACGGCCCCACGATGGTCGAGATTGGCCAGGATCTGGAGGCCCTGCTCGACGATCCGGTGCGACTTGCGGTTCTTCATGTCGGCCACGAAGCCGACGCCGCAGGAATCGTGCTCCCGCGAAGGGTCGTAGAGGCCCTGGGGTCCGGGCAACAGCGGGTCGCGACCGCTCACGGCCGCCGTGCCGCCGGCCGCTGCCCCGCTTGTCCGTCCGCCGGATCCGCTCATCGCCACATCCTCGCCTTCGCTCACAGGGAGCGCCTTCGTCGTGGCGTCGGCTGACCCTGAAGCAAGGATGTTGCCGGGCCGCCTCCGCCATCTCTCGTGCGGCCGCGACCCCTTTTCGCGCCCGCTTCTCGCGGGCCTTGCGCGGGCTCTTAGCCGGCGCGCACCCGCATGGCCCGCTTGCAGCGGGCGTCCGTCACGTCACGTTTCGGTTCCGAGATCAGAACCACAGCGCTCACCTCGATGCGACCCCCGCGCCGGGCGAGAGAACCCGGCGGCAGGTTGGACAGCATCACTGTCCTACTTTGGAAACGTGCCAGATATCCCGCGCCCGCACAAGCGTTTCCGCCGTCTCCGTCCCGCCGTGATTGACTTCGCGGGAGCCCCAGCCTAAGCGGCCTCTGCGCGCGGTTCGTAAAGGGCCGCGCGTATCATTTTACGCACCCGTGTGCCGGTCCCGAGACCCGGCGCTGTCGCCCGGCCGGCTTTTCGTCCGACCGGGAAAGGAGGGCGCGATCCTCGCCGATGCGGCGACCACGAGGGATGCGCGAATGTCGAAGAGAGTCACGGCGAAGCACAAGCTTGACCGCCGCATGGGCCAGAACATCTGGGGCCGCCCGAAGAGCCCCGTCAACCGCCGCGAATACGGCCCCGGCCAGCACGGACAGCGCCGCAAGGGCAAGATGTCCGACTTCGGCACGCAGTTGCGCGCCAAGCAGAAGCTGAAGGGCTATTACGGCAATATTTCCGAGAAGCAGTTCCGGAAGTACTACCAGGAAGCCATTCGCATGAAGGGCGACTCGGGCGACAACCTGGTGGCCCTGCTCGAGCGCCGCCTGGATGCGGTCGTGTACCGCGCCAAGTTCGCCCCGACGCCGTTCGCGGCGCGCCAGTTCGTCAACCACGGCCACATCAAGGTCAACGGACGTCGCGTCAACATCGCGTCCTTCCTGGTGCGTCCGGGCGACGTGATCGAGGTGAAGGAAAGCTCCAAGCAGCTCCTCATCGTCCTCGAGTCCGTCGGCCTCGCCGAGCGTGACGTGCCGGACTATTACGAAGTCGACCACACCAGGATGACGGCCAAGGTCACCCGCATCCCGCTGCCGGCCGACGTGCCGTA
>NZ_JAQGKF010000206.1 GCF_028290205.1 Enterovirga sp.
CGCCTGCCTGATCACCAACGCCTGGGAGGGGCTCGACCTGTTTCTGAAGGAGGGCGAGGAGGTTCTGGTGGCGCGCGACGGTGCCGACGTGGCCGCCCATCTGCGCGACCTCACGCCGGACCGGGCCAAGGCCATCGGGGCGGCCGCGCTGCGGCGCGTCCTGGCCGGGCACACCTACGAGCGCCGGGGCGCGGAGCTCGACGTGCTGCTCCGGCGCGAGGCCGCCGCCAAGCGCGAAAGGAGCGCGGCGTGAGGCTCGTCGTCCTCGGACTCAGCCTGTCCTCCTCCTGGGGCAACGGCCACGCGACCACCTACCGGGCGCTGCTGCGGGCCTTTGCGGCGCGCGGGCACGAGGTGACCTTCCTGGAGCGCGACGTGCCCTGGTACGCGGCCCATCGCGATCTGGTCGACCCCGATTGGTGCCGGCTCGTCCTGTACCGGAACCTCGCCGATCTCGACCGGCATCGCGCCGAGATCCGGCGGGCCCATGCCGTGATCGTCGGTTCCTACGTGCCCGACGGCGTGGCCGTGGGCCGGCTGGTTCAGGACACCGCCACGGGCGTCACGGCGTTCTACGACATCGACACGCCGGTGACGCTCGGCAAGCTGGCGCGCGGCGACCACGAATACGTCTCGCCCGACCTGATCCCGGGCTACGGCCTGTACCTCTCCTTCACGGGAGGCCCGACCCTCGGCCGCATCGAGCGCGATTACGGCTCGCCTGCCGCCCGGGCGCTCTATTGCTCCGTGGATCCGGACCTGTATCCGCGGCTCGACCACCCGCACCGCTGGGACCTGTCCTATCTGGGCACCTACAGCCCCGACCGGCAGCCCGTGCTGGACCGGCTGCTGCTGGAGCCGGCGCGGCTGTGCCCGGATCTGCGCTTCGTGGTGGCCGGGCCGCAATATCCGGACGACATCGCCTGGCCGGCGAATGTAGAGCGCCTGCCCCATGTCGGGCCGGCGGACCATCCCGAATTCTATGCGGCGAGCCGCTACACGCTGAACGTCACGCGGGCCGACATGGTGGCGGCCGGCTGGTCGCCCAGCGTGCGGCTGTTCGAGGCGGCCTCCTGCGGCGCGCCCATCGTGTCCGACCGTTGGAGCGGCATCGAGGACGTCTTGCGGCCGGGCGAAGACGTGCTCATCGCCGAGAGCGCTGCCGAGATCGTCAGCATCCTGCGCGGCCAGCCGGAACAGGCGCGCCGCCAGCTCGCAGCGGCGGGCCGGGCCCGGGTGCTGAGCGAGCACACGGCGGCGCATCGAGCGGAGGCGCTTGAGCGTTATCTCCTCAAGGCCCGCCCTGCCCAGCGCGTTCCGCGCCGGGTGCTGGTCGGCAGTTGAGGGCTTCGGCGGAGGGCCGGGTACCATGACGGGAAGCGACCGACCGCATGCCGGGACGCCTCCAGTGGTGCCACCGCCCCGCCCGCCCGGGCTGTCGCCGGTGCTGTCGCGCAACATCGCAGCCCTGAACGAGCGGCGGCGCCGGGAGCAGGAGGCGGCCTCGTGGCAGGACCGCACGGCGGATGCCGTCACGCGCTTCGCCGGCAGCATGACCTTTGTGCTGCTGCACGCCGTGCTGTTCGGGTTCTGGGCCCTGGCCAATCTCGGCCTCATCCCCGGGGTGCCGCGCTGGGACGAGACCTTTGTGATCCTGGGCACCTCCGCCTCCGTGGAGGCCATCTTCCTGTCCACCTTCGTGCTGATCAGCCAGAACCGGATGGCGGCCGCGCAGGAGAAGCGGGCCGAACTCGACCTCCAGGTCAGCCTGCTGGCCGAGCACGAGGTGACCAAGCTCGTGACCATGGTGGCGGCCATCACCGAGCATCTCGGCATCCAGTCCGAAGCCGATGCCGAGGTCGGCGAGTTGAAGCGGGACGTGGCGCCCGAGGCGGTGCTGGACGAGCTGGCGTCCCGCGAGCAGGACGGCGAGCGCCGCTCCTCCTAGCGGCCGGCGGGGCCCTTGCGGCCGAGAAAGGCCAGAGCATCCCACAGGGCGAGATCGCGCGTGCCCTCCCGCTCCGCCACCAGCCCGCACCGGGCAAAGGAAGCCCGGAGGTCGGCGCGGTCCCGCGCGGCGTCGCCCCGGTACGAGTAGTTCAGGATCAGGAGCGCGCCACCGGGCCGCAACACGCGGGCGGCCTCGGCCACGTGCCGCTCCGCGAGCGCCGGGTCGGGCTCCACCAGATACGGAAACACGTCCGCCGCCAGCACCACGTCTTGGCTCGCGGCCGGCACGCCGGCGAGGTCGCGGCCCTCCGTTTGCGAGAAGCGCAGACTCGGCATTCCGGCCGCCCGGCGGCGCGCTTCCGCGATCATCTCGGCCGACACGTCGTGCCCGACCGCCGAGGCGAGTTCGGGCGCCAGCGCCAGGGTCAGGCGGCCGATGCCGCAGCCGATCTCGAGCAGGTGGCGGTCGCGCCCGAGCAGGCCCCAGTTCCGCATCAGCCCGACGACCTCGTCCGTCGCCGCCCGGAGGAGATCGGGGGAGCCGAGCGCATACAGCGCCACGGAGGCCTCGGGCGCGAGCCGGGCCAGCCGGTCGAACACGGCGGCCCAGTGCCGGGGCCCGTCGCGGCCGGCGAGCCGGTCGTGCTCCGCTTCCCCGAGCACGCCCCGCACGGTGGCCCAGGCCTGCGGATGGCGGCGCAACAGGTCGCCGAGACCGGCCAGGCGCTCCGCGGGCTCCGCCGACACGGCTGCCGCGCGTTCGGCCGCGATCGCGGCCTCGGCCTCCTCCGGCCGGGCCGTCTCCATCAGGAGCCGCATCAGCGCGACGTTCGCCGGGAGGCCGCCGGCCGCAAAGAGCCGCAGAACGGCACGGGCGCTGCCTGCCCCGTCAGCCACCGGCGCCGTCCAGCCGCCGTACCACACGCAGCCGGTTGAGGCGGTCGGTGGCGCCCCAGCCGTATTTGTAGGCTTCCTGGCCGCGCAGAAAATCGAACTGCGTCGCGCCGTCCCGGGCGGCGGCCTCGATCGCCTCGCCGATCAGCATCGTGCCCGGGCTCTCGAAGGCGAAGCCCGGGTCGAAGCCGCCCAGATAGGCGTAAGCGACCTCGCCATGCTGCAACCCGTAGAAGCAGCCGGCCACCTGGTCGGCGATCACCGCACGCCAGAGCCGGGCGAGGCCGGCCTCAACGAGGCGCGGCAGGGCCTCGGCGTGAAACGCCCGCACGCGCGGGTCCGCCAGCACACCGGCCTCGCCGCGGGCGCTCCAGCGGGCCCCGTGGAGGCGGACGAGGTCACACAGGAAGCTGTCCGTCGCGTCCGGCGGAACCGGCTCCACACGGCCGCCGCGGCGCGCCGCCCGGTGCCGGGCCATGCGGAGCTTCCGGCGTTGGGGGGCCGGCACCGCGGACTCGCCCGGCGGGAGATCGAGGACGGGCCTCGCGCTCTGCCCCGTGACCTCGTCGGCGAAGCCGGCCGGCCAGCGGAGGCTCAGGGCGGCCGCGCCCTCCGGCAGTTCCTCGAGGTGCAGGCTGTCCCAGCCCGGCAGCCGGCCGACCGCCTCGGCCAGAGCCGGACCGGCCTCCGGAAGGTCGGGGTCCACCAGGAGGTCGAACCCGTCGCTGAGTCCGATCCCGAGCGGCAGCAGGCGGCGCCCGAACGCTCCGTCTTCCAAGTAGAGGGGCGCCAACGCGGCGAGTTGTCCGGCCCGCCGCACCGCCACCACGCGCAGCGGCCCGGGCGCAAAGGCGTGCCACCAGGGCAGGAGCCAGGCCGGCGAGGTGAAGGGTGTCGCCTCCGGGCAGCACCGCCACAGCCGCCACCAGCTCGGCGCCAGCGCCTCGAGCGCATCTGTGTCCGCCGCGACCGCGACCTCGAACGAGCCTGTCACGGCCGCCCCCCGGCGAGCCGACCGTAGAGGTCCAGATAGGCCGCGACCATCCGGTCCGCCCGGAAGCGCTCGCGCGCCACCGCCCGGCACAGGGCGGGATCGAGCCGGGCCGCCTCCGGCACAGCCCTGGCCATGGCGGCCACGTCGTCCACCAGGAAGCCCGTGCGGCCGTGGTCCACGGTTTCCGGCAGGGCGCCTGCCGGAAAGGCGATCACCGGCGTGCCGGACGCGATGGCCTCCCGGGCGACGAGCGACGACGTCTCGGGCGCCAGCGCCGGCAGCAGAAGGCAGGTCGCGGAGGCCAGGAGCCGCCGCTTGCGGCTCCCCGAGACCGGCCCGATCAGCCGCCGGACGCGGCTGAGCCGCGGCCGGACCTCGTCGCGGACGTAATCGAGATGAGCCCGGTAGGGGAATGCCTCGCCGGCGACGGCGAGCGGGATGTCGGCCAGCCGGGCGGCCTCCAGGGCGAGATGCACGCCCTTTTCGGGGCAGAGCCGGCCGAGGAAGAGCGCGAAGCGCCGCTTCCGCCGAGGCTTTGCGAAGGTCTCGACCTCGATGCCGTTGCCGATCGGGGGCAGCAGCCAGGGCCCCGGCGGGCAGGACGCATGCTGATGCTCCGAGACGGCATGGAGCCAGGTCCGCGGCCGCTCGGGCCTCAGCGCCTCGGCCGGGTACCAGGACGGCGGCAGGTGCAGCGTGACCAGAACGGGCGGTCCCGCCGGCGGCAGATAGGCCGGGAAGTCGATCCCGTGCAGATGCACGAGGTCGACCGGAAACCGGGCCAGCGCTTCGCCGATCGCCTCTCGGTGCCGGGCCTCGGCGGCGGCCTTTGCGGCATCGTCGATGACCCCGCCCGGGCGGGGCACCGGCACGAGCGTGCCGGCGACGCGCGAACCCTCCTGGGCGATCACGACCGAGCGGTGCCCGGCCGCGACCAGGGCGCGATCGAGCCGGGCCAACACCTGTTCGGCGCCGCCGACCGCATCGGCCGAGACCGGGGCCAGCGGGTAGGCGACGCTGAGAACCGTTAGAGCCACGGGTCGGGGAGCCCGAGTGCCCGCAGCGCGGCCTCGGCGGCCGCCTGAAACGCGGCAGATGTGACGCCCCAGGGCTGGGAATCGTAGAGGGCTACGGTGCCGCCCAGCAGCCGCGCGCGCTCGGCCGGCGCGGCGGGCCGGAACGGCTCGTCGGCCGCCCCGAAGCTGCGCAGCGTGTCCGCCTGGCTGGCATGGGCGTCGAGCATGAGCTGCTTCCGGCGCCGCTCGTCCGGGGTGAGCCGGAGCACGGCCACTCCGGCCGCGTCGGAAAAGCTTTGCCGGATCCAGCCCTCGCCCGCCTGGCCGGCCCGGTAGAACGGCATCTCGACGACGGTCGGGGCGTTCGGGCCGGCGAGACGGCAGGCGGCCCGAACCGCGACCGCGACCGCGTCATGGTCCGGGTGGCCGCCCTCCAGGGCGTGGGTGAGCACGATCCCGGCTCCGGCGAGACGCGGCACGAGCTGCCGGGCGATGCCGGCGATCTCCGGCGCCGCAGCCTGGTCGGGCACGTCCAGGCAG